>JAZNUH010000100.1:0-7005 GCA_045592225.1 Clostridia bacterium
ATTATGGGTTTTATTTTGTCAACAGGAAAAATTGCTCCCGTTTCGTTATTGACGTGCATTATGCTGACCAAACCTGTATCGGGTGTCAGCACCGCTTCTATGTCCCCGGGGGTAATATCTCCCGACTTGTTTACAGGGATAAGCACCACCTCAAAGCCGCGGGCAGAAAGCTCACGCACACATTCAAGCACTGCGGGATGCTCCACCGCTGTGGTTACAATTCGTCTGCCGCGGTGTATGTCGGCACCGCCCAAAACTGCGATGTTATCTGCCGCCGTACCACCGCTTGTAAAGTAGACCTCACCGGGGGCAACCTTTAACACATCGGCAACGCACTTTCTTGCATTTTCAAGCTGTTTTGCCGCTTCCACACCCATAAAATGCCGTGACGAGGGGTTTGCAAAGCTAGCCTCTGCCGCCGCCTTTACCGCCTCTTCACAGGGCGGTGTGGTGGCACTGTTATCAAAATATATCATAATTAAAACTCACCTATTTCAAAAGATTCGGTAATGCATTTTTTAGCTTCTGCCATGCTTTCAAATACCTTGTCCTTTGTCATCTGTATAAGAATATTACCCAGCGCCGTTGCTTCGACAGGACCTGCATAAACCTTTTTACCTGAATATTCTGCGGTCATGCGGTTCAAAAGATTGTCACGGCAGCCGCCGCCTACAATGTATATGGCATCAAAGCTTTTGCCGCATATTTTTTCCATGTCCGAAACTGTCTGCGCATAGCTTTTTGCAAGGCTTATGTATACACAGCGCAGAATGTCACGCAGTCTGTCGGGTGAAGGCTGTTTTGTTCTTTCAAGGTAGGAGTAAATTGCCTCGGTCATACTCTCGGGTGCTAAAAAGTCAGGTGCATTTACGTCAACGCTTCCCTCATATACAGACCTTTCAGCAAGCTCTATCATTTCGGGGAAGGTGGGGGGATTTTTCTGTTCACGTCTTAAAGATTGAATAATCCAAAGTCCCATTATATTTTTAAGGTAACGTATTTTTCCGTCATATGCGCCCTCACAGGTAAAGCCTGCCGCCTGTCCCTGCTCTGTGCATACGGGACTTTCAAGTAAAGTGCCCATAAGTGACCAGGTGCCCGAGCTTATGTATGCCACATTGTCAGGTCCGGGAACAGACATTACTGCCGATGCAGTATCGTGTGTTGCCGGCAGAACTACTGTAAGGTCAAGACCTGTTTCCTCTGCTATTTCAGGGAGAAGCTTACCTACAACCGTTCCGGGCATTCTGGGTGTTTCAAATATGTGTGCCGGTATGTCAAGAGCATCGAGAATGTCCTTGTCATAGTCACGGGTCTGTGCATTGAGCAGACCTGTTGTAGATGCGTTTGTATATTCGTTAATCTTTTCGCCTGTCAGCAGAAAATTAAAATATTCGGGTATCATAAGCAGTCTTTTTGCCTGCTTAAGTTCTTCCTTTACTGTGCAAAGCTGATAAATGGTATTAAATACGTTTTGCGCTATACCTGTTTTTTTGTAAAGGTCTGGTATAATTTCATTCACCTTTTGGGGCATACCCTCTGTTCTGCTGTCACGGTAGGCAATGGTATCACCTATTATTTTGTCCTCGCCGTCAAGCAGAACAAAATCCACTGCAAAACAGTCAATGCCCATGCTTACAGGCTTTTTGCCAAGACGCGCACATTCGCGCATACCGTTTTTTATTTCGGCAAAAAGGCGGTCAAGCTCCCAGCAGAGGTGCCCGTTCCTTTTTACATTTTTATTTTCAAAGCGGTAAACCTCTTCCAGTACAATTTTTCCGTTCTGAATACTTCCCAGAATATGTCTGCCGCTGGAGGCACCGATATCAACTGCAAGATAATACATTTTATATACTTCCTTTCATCTGTTAACCCGCAAGGGCTGTTGCCACAAACAGTACAATGGGTATGCTTACAAGTGACAGGGTGTTTGACATAAGAACTGCCTGTGCACCTCTTGCCGAGTCACCGCCCAGCGCTTCGGTAAGCACCACCGAGTTAAGACCCATAGGCATTGCAATACATGCCGCGCCCATTACAAAAAGCTCTCCTCTTACTCCTACAATGTACATAAACAAAATTACAACTGCAGGAATAATCATATCACGCATAAATGCCAAAATGTACATGGTACCCGATTTAAACTGTGAGAAGAAGGGTCTGCGCGCTAAAATCATACCTGTCAAAAGCATTGCGCAGGGGCCTATACAGTTGCCCGCACTTGTTAGAATATCTCCCACAATTGCCGGAAGCTTTATATTGCAAAGACCAATTACAGTACCTATGGCAATGGCAATCATTGCAGGGTTTATAAAGGTTTTAAAGTTCATTTTCTTCATAGGGTTAAGCTGATAATAACCCAGAGTGTATGTAAGAACGTTAAAGGGAATGGTCATCATAATCATATGAAAGAGCATTTCCTCTCCGTAAATCATAGTGATTAAGGGATAGCCTATGTACGCTACATTGGGAAAGGTTACCGCATAGGCGATAACGTCAAAAAACATACCCCTTGACTTGTCAAAAAAGTAAGCGGTTGTATAGGCTATAACACAGCTTATAAGTATCATAATTGTGCCCCACATTATATATGGCATTTCTGCTTTTAAGGTTTCGGGGGTACAGTTTGCTACAAACGAGCTTAAAACCGTCGCAGGCAGGAACAGGTACATTTCAAGCGCTGAAAGACCTGTTGCCGTTTGTTCGGGCACAAGCTTTTTTCTTTGCAAAACAAAGCCTATAACTATAAATACCGCCAGGGTAAAAAGACTTCTGACCGTGGTCAAAACAATATCCATTTTAATTGCCTTCTTTCGTTTACTTGAGCATAAGCTCGCCTAAGTTAGCCGCCTTAAGATATGCATTTATAAACTCGTCCAGAGCACCGTTCATAACCGAACTGATATTACCTGTTTCGTGGTTTGTTCTGTGGTCTTTTACCATGCTGTAGGGGTGGAACACGTAGGAACGAATCTGACTGCCCCAGGCAATTTCCTTTTGTACACCCTTTATGTCTTCAATTTTTTCCTTCTGCTCGCGCTCTGCAATTTCAAGCAGCTTTGCCTTGAGCATTTTCATGGCTATATCCCTGTTTTTGTGCTGCGAGCGCTCGTTCTGGCAGGCAACAACAACACCTGTGGGAATATGTGTAATACGAATTGCCGACTCGGTTTTGTTAACGTGCTGACCACCCGCACCGCTGGAGCGGTAGGTGTCAACCTTTAAATCGTCGGGGTTAATTTCAATTGCAATATCATCGTCAAGGTCGGGCATAACGTCAAGCGATGCAAAGGACGTGTGTCTTCTGCCCGAAGCATCAAAGGGGGAAATACGCACAAGACGGTGAACCCCTCTTTCGCACTTTAAATATCCGTAAGCATTAAGACCTTCTATCTGGAAGGTTACACTCTTGATTCCTGCTTCATCACCTGCAAGAAAGTCGAGAGTTGTAATTTTGTAATCTCTGCTCTCGGCAAAGTGCTGATACATGCGGTAAAGCATTTCCGCCCAGTCCTGTGCCTCTGTGCCGCCTGCACCTGCGTGCAGAGTGAGAATTGCGTTGCTCTTGTCATAGGGTCCGCTTAAAAGTGCGTCAAGTCGCATATTTTCTATGGCAGTTTCAAGATATGCCACACTTTCCGCAACCTCGGAGAGTACACTGTCATCCTCCTCGGCAATAGCAAGCTCTGTGAGTGTGAGCGCATCCTCGCGGCGTTCTTCAAGGTCTTCGTATTTGCCTATTTTTGCCGATAACTGCTTTATCTGTCTGAGCACCTTCTGCGAGCCTTCAAGATCGTCGTAAAAGCCGGGCTCACCCGTCTTATCTTCAAGTGCCTTTACCTCGGCTCTGTCACGTTCTATGCCAAGCGCCTCGGCAAGCTCTGCAGTGTCCTTTTCCATTGCCGTAAGCTTAAGTCTGTATTCTTCAAATTCTATCATTTATTATTCCTCCCTGCCACAACATTTCTTGTACTTTTTACCGCTTCCGCAGGGACATTCGTCATTTCTGCCAATCTTGTCCTTTGCGCTCTTTTTAACGGTTGCCGAAAGGCTGCCGTCTCCACCGGTGGGAGTTATGGGCTTTAAAACCTGCTCACGCTGCGGCTGTTTTAATAAGCTTGCGTGAAGAATGTGCTTAACTGTATCCTCGCGAATTGTGTTAATCATTTCTTCAAACATATCAAAGCCTGCCATTTTGTATTCCATAACAGGGTCGTGCTGACCGTATGCACGCAGACCAATGCCCTGACGCAGCTGGTCCATATCGTCAATGTGATTCATCCAACGGCTGTCAACCGAGCGCAGCAGTATAACACGCTCAAGCTCGCGCATCTGGTCACCGAACTCTTCTTCCTTTTTGGCATAGGCATCCATTGCCTCGGCAAGAAACAGCTCTTTAATTCCCTCTCTGTCAAAGGAATTGCGTTTCTCCACAGGTATGTCAATCGGTCTGATATTAATTCCGAAATACTCTAAAAGTCCTGTCCAGTTCCAGTCCTCTGTATACTGGGCATCACCTATATACACGTTAAGCATCTCGTCAATGGTTGATTCAAACATTTTAACCACAACATCGCGAATGTCTTCACCGTCAAGCACCTGTCGGCGCTGCTTGTATATGGTTTCGCGCTGTGTGTTCATTACATCGTCGTACTGAAGCACGTGCTTTCTTATCTGGAAGTTGTTGCCCTCAACCTTCTTCTGGGCATTTTCAATTGCCTTTGAAAGCATTCCGTGTTCAATTACATCGTCATCGCCAAGTCCCAGCGCCTCAACCACTCTTTCAATTCTCTCCGAGCCGAAAAGACGCATAAGGTCATCGTCAAGAGAGATAAAGAAACAGGATTCGCCCGGGTCACCCTGACGTCCCGCACGTCCGCGGAGCTGATTGTCAATACGGCGTGATTCGTGTCTTTCTGTACCTATAATGCAAAGACCGCCCAAAGCTACAACCTCGTCATGCTCTGCCGAAACACCCACACGGTATTTTTCGTACAGCTGACTGTACAGTGCGCGCGCATCTAAAATATCCTGATTATTTGTTTCACCAAAGCCTGTTGCTTCGTTTATAAGGGCTTCGTCAATGCCCATCTGTGCCATTTCATTTTTGGCAAGATATTCGGCATTACCGCCAAGCATAATATCGGTACCGCGGCCCGCCATGTTTGTGGCGATTGTAACCGCACCCTTTTTACCTGCCTGTGCAATAATCTGTGCCTCGCGTGAATGCTGCTTTGCGTTTAAAACCTCGTGTTTTATTCCGCGGCGGCGAAGCATAGCGCTCAGCTCTTCGGATTTTTCAATGGTGATAGTACCTACCAGCACAGGCTGTCCTGTCTTGTGGTGCTCTTCTATACAATCTGCAACAGCCTTGAGCTTTGCTCTTTCATTTTTGTAAACGCGGTCAGGCAAATCCTTTCTTGCCAGCGGCTTGTGTGTGGGAATTTCCACAACATCAAGTCCGTAAATGCCGCGGAATTCCTCTTCTTCGGTTTTTGCAGTACCTGTCATACCCGACAGCTTTTTGTAAAGACGGAAATAGTTCTGGAAGGTAATGGTTGCAAGGGTTTTGTTTTCATTTTCAACCTTTACCCCTTCCTTTGCTTCTATTGCCTGATGCAGTCCGTCGCTGTAACGTCTGCCAAGCATAATTCTGCCTGTAAATTCGTCAACTATAAGTACCTGACCGTCTTTTACAACATACTGCTGGTCACGGTGCATTGTACCGTGAGCACGTATTGCCTGATTTATGTGGTGGGAAATTTCTGTGTTTTCAGGGTCGGTAAGATTTTCTATATTAAAGTAAGCCTCCGCCTTTTCTACACCTTTTGCGGTAAGAGTTACCGAGCGTGCCTTTTCGTCAACAACATAGTCCGCATCAATATCATCATTATGCTTTTTATCATCAAGCTCAACTATAACAAACTTTTTAAGTCCGCGTACAAAGCGGTCTGTTCTCTCGTAAAGGTCGGTGGATTTTGTCCCCATTCCGCTTATGATAAGAGGTGTTCTCGCCTCGTCAATGAGTATAGAGTCAACCTCGTCTACAATAGCATAGCTATGGCCTCTCTGCACCATCTGCTCCTTGTAAATTACCATGTTGTCACGCAGATAGTCAAAGCCCATTTCGTTGTTTGTACCGTATGTTATGTCTGCCGCGTATGCCGCCTTTCTCTCGGGGTTTTCAAGTCCGTTTACAATAAGACCTACAGAAAGTCCAAGGTAGCGGTATACCTTTCCCATCCATTCGCTGTCACGCTTTGCAAGGTAATCGTTTACAGTAACAATGTGCACACCCTCGCCTGTCAGCGCATTGAGATATGCAGGCAAAGTAGCCACAAGGGTTTTACCTTCACCTGTTTTCATTTCGGAAATTCTGCCCTGATGCAAAATAACACCGCCTATAATCTGCTCGGGGAAGTGGCGCATACCAAGTACTCTGCCTGCCGCTTCGCGAACAGTGGCAAATGCCTCGGGCAGAATATCGTCAAGGGTTTCGCCCTTTTTAAGACGGTCTTTAAACTCAGGGGTTTTAGCCTTAAGCTCACTGTCGCTTAAAGCTTTATATGCCTCTTCAAGTGCATCAACCTTTGCTAAAATTTTTCGCACTCTCTTAACTTCTCTTTCGCTGTAATCACCAAATAAATTGCTGAATATTCCCATAAGGGTTCTCCTTTTCTGTGTTATATAAAAATCCTATGATATTATATACCTAAAGGGCGAAAAATACAAGAGTTTTTTCCTCTTTATATAGGGAGTCATAACCACCGGCCGTGCCGGTGGCTTGCACTGCCCCCTTAGGGCAATATGCTGGCCGAGCCTATAGGCTCGTCGAAAGGTCTGCCAACCGCAACTCTTTCACCAGCCTGCCCCTGAAGGGGCTTTTTTATTTGCTTCCTTCTACTGGCTCACCCGTGAACGGGTCTATATACTCTTTCATACTCACTTGGTCTGTGGATATATCTTCTTGTAGCTGATTCCGTATATACTGTTCTATCGCCTTTT
>JAZNUH010000101.1:0-2005 GCA_045592225.1 Clostridia bacterium
AGGGGCTTGAAAATCAATGCGGAGCATTGTATGTAATCCGTCGCAGACGGAATGTAACCACAACGAAGTTGTGTATGTAATCAATCTGAAGGATTGTACAAATGCACCTGTGGTGGTGACATATACGCTATCGCGTGATTACATATGCCTTGCGGCGATTACATACAAATCCTTCGGATTAAATAAAAAATAAAGTCACACCAAAGTGTGACTTTATTTTTTTGCAGCGGGATAGGGATTCGATGGGCTCTGCCCATCGTTTGCTGCGCAAACCCCGATTGTGTTCGCCTTCGGCGAGAGGGGTTCGAATCCCTGTAACCACGAATCGACAAAAAGAAAAACACCAACCACAAGGGTTGATGTTTTCTTTTGGCAGCGGGATAGGGATTCGAACCCCAACAAACAGAGTCAGAGTCTGTCGTGCTACCGTTACACTATCCCGCTAGGAACGAGTGATATTATACTATCAGTTTTCTCCGTTGTCAAGAGAAAAATTCAAAAAATATTTTTATTTTATTATTGTTTCCATATTCAACAAAATATGCTATTATGATATCGTATTTTTTATATTTTTTACAGGAAGTGTATTTTTACGAGTGACAAAGTAACAGACCAATACAAGCTTATGACTGAAACTCCCGTTTCGTCACTTATAATTAAACTAGGTATTCCCACCACCGTGAGTATGCTTGTAACCAATATTTATAATATGGCGGATACATATTTTGTAGGTACTCTCGGTACAAGTGCAAGCGGTGCCGTGGGTGTTGTTTTCGGACTTATGGCAATCATTCAGGCTTTTGGATTTACTTTTGGCCACGGTGCAGGTAGCATTATATCCCGTCGTCTGGGTGCTAAGGATAAGGCAACTGCTGATGCGGTTGCTTCTGTATCATTTTTCTGTTGTTTGCTTTGCGGGTTAATCATAACGGTTGCGGGATTATTGTTTTCAACACCATTCTTAAAGCTTCTCGGCAGCACGGATACTATTCTGCCCTTTGCAAAGGATTATGCTTTGTGGATTTTTCTTGCCGCTCCGGTGACTATGACCAGCTTCGTGCTCAATAATATTCTCCGCTATGAGGGTAAGGCTTCCCTTGCTATGATTGGTCTTACTACAGGTGGTATTCTTAATATTTTTGGTGACTGGCTCCTTATAAACATATTTGATTTGGGTATTACGGGCGCGGGCATTTCAACTGCAGTTTCTCAGTGTATCAGCTTCTGTATTCTTTTAAGTATGTTTTTGCGCGGTAAAACACAAAGTCAGATTAGTCTGCGCAAAATTAAAGCAGGGCTTCCTCATCTTAAAAACATTATTGCAACAGGCTTCCCGAGTCTTATGCGGCAGGGCTTGTCGAGTGTTTCGACAATGCTCCTTAATAATCTTGCGGGACTTTACGGTGATGCCGCCGTTGCGGGTATGACTATCGTAAACCGTATTTGCTTCTTCATATTTGCAGTTGGTCTGGGTATCGGGCAGGGTTATCAGCCTGTGTGTGCATTTAACTATGGCGCCAAAAAGTACAGGCGTGTTAAAAAGGGCTTCCTGTTTACCTTTGGCATAGGTGAGCTGTTTCTTAGCGTGCTTGCCGTAATCGGTCTTTTTTGCAGTGATTTCCTTGTAGGCATTTTCCGCGACGACCCTCAGGTTATTGCAGTCGGCTCATTCGCACTTAAGGCACAGCTTCTTGCCCTCTTCTTCCAACCCTTGTCGATATGCAGTAATATGACCTTTCAGAGCGTCGGCAAGAATAAGCCGGCAACCTTCCTCTCGATGCTACGAAGCGGACTTGTTTTTATTCCCGTTATCCTTATTTTGTCAAATCAAATCGGACTTACAGGTATTCAAATTGCGCAGACCGTCACAGATGTGATAACCTTCTTCCTTTCGATGCCGTTTATAATTTATTTTTTCAGGCATTTACCTAAAACCGATATAGAGCAAAAACAAACAATATGAAAGAGGTAAGAAATATGAAAGCAAAAATAACACTTGCCAAGG
>JAZNUH010000102.1:0-18490 GCA_045592225.1 Clostridia bacterium
ATTGAGGACATAAAGGCAGAACTGTCTGAACGTCTTTCTGCGCTAAATCTTCATTTCAAAATCGAAGGAAGAGCAAAGCATTTTTACAGTATTTTCAGAAAAATGTATGCGCAGAACAAATCTATTGACGAAATATACGACCTGTTTGCAGTGCGTATAATTGTTGATACGGTTAATGATTGCTATACTGCACTTGGTATGGTACACGAAATGTATAAGCCTATACCCGGCAGATTTAAGGATTATATAGCAATGCCAAAACCCAATATGTACCAGTCGCTTCACACAACCCTTATCGGCCCCGAGGGTATACCATTTGAGGTGCAGATAAGAACCTTTGAAATGCACGAAACAGCTGAACACGGCATTGCGGCACACTGGAAATATAAAGAGGGGACTACCGAGCAAAAAAATACATCCGATGCAAAATTCTCGTGGATACGTCAGCTGCTTGAAATACAACAGGACGCTGACAATGAAGAAGAATTTATGCGTGCGCTTAAAATTGACCTGTTTGCTGACGAGGTATTTGTATTTACTCCCCGTGGTGACGTTATAAACTTGCCTGCAGGCTCAACCCCCATTGACTTTGCATTTGCAATTCACAGTGCGGTGGGCAGTAAGATGATGGGCGCAAAGGTAAATTCCAAAATTGTTCCCCTGGATTATACTCTTTCCACAGGTGACATTGTAGAGGTTCTGACCTCGGCATCAGTACACGGACCGAGTAAAGACTGGCTTAAAATTTGTAAAACGTCGCAGGCAAAGAGCAAAATAAACCAGTGGTTTAAAAAGGTAAACAGGGATGCTGATATTGAGCATGGTAAGGAAATGATTGAGAAGGAGTGTAAGCGACAGGGCTACACTACCGCGCAGCTTCTTAAAAAAGAATTTATAGACCCGTGCCTTAAGCGATATAGCTTTGCCAACATGGATGACATGTATGCGGCAGTAGGTTACGGCACGATAACAGCGTCAAAAATTATAACAAGACTGATGAATGCTGCCAAAGAGGCAGAGGAACAGCCTGTACCCGAAATACCTACAGAATTCACCGAGAAAAAGCCCTCATCGGGTAAAGGCAGTAATATTAAGGTAAAAGGAATAGACAACTGCCTTGTAAGAGTGTCGAGATGTTGTACTCCATTGCCCGGAGATGATATTATAGGCTTTATTACACGAGGAAGAGGTGTTTCTGTTCACAGAACAGACTGTGTAAATATCCAACCTGAAAACCTTTCGGAAGAAGAACGCAGCAGAATAATTGAATGCTGCTGGGCTGACAGTACAAAGGGCACATATCTTTGTGATATACAGATTGAGTCCACAGACAGAAATGGTCTGCTTGCTGATATTACAATTGCAGTCGGCGAACATAAGCTTGGTATTATGGCGCTCAATTCGCGCGCTACCAAAAACAGACTCGCAATTATTACAATTACCCTCGAAGCTGCTGATGCAGAGCAGCTTGACAATCTTATAAAACGTTTATATACCATTCGTGGTGTATACAATGTAACACGTTCGCACTAAGAGGTATATTATGAATATAAAAAAGGTAAATGACGGATATTTTGATACAAACACTTATGTACTGTGGAACAGCGAACAGACAATAATTATTGACTGTGGTATGGATGCACAGCGAATTCTGGACGAGGTGGAGCGTACAGGTAATCCTCTTTCGGCAATACTCATAACTCACGGTCACTTTGACCATATTATGACGGCTGCACAGATAAGAGAGAAAACCGGAGCGCCAATATACATCTCGGAAGCTGATTCCGAAAAGACCGACGATAATGTAAAAAACCGTGGTGCGGATTTTGGAATTTCTGCGCCTGCATTTAAGGCAGACAAGCTTCTGAAAGACGGTGACACATTGGAGTTTTGCGGCAAAAGCTTTAAGGTTATAGCAACTCCCGGTCATTCGGAAGGAAGTATATGCTTTATAACAGAAAATCACCTGTTTTGCGGTGACACCCTGTTTAAAGGTACAATAGGCAGATTTGAAAGAGAAGATAAACCGCAGATGAAAGCATCGGTGCGAAAGCTTTTGGAGCTGCCTGAGGATACAAACATATATCCGGGACACGGAGATGCATCGACCATAAAATTTGAAAAAAGATATAATCCTTTTGCAGATTTTGACTGGGAATGGGAATAAACGATGAACATAATTTTAAACGGACATGACAGAAAATATGAGGTGGAGCAGACGGCAATGCTTTTCTTTGCGCCGGACAGCGATGCCGAAATAACAAGCAGTCTTGCAGTAGAGGGAAAAACCTTTACGGCACAGGCTGCCGTTTGCTTTGACGGAAAAGTGGGAGAGTATACTGAATGTGCAGTATGCACCACCGTAAAACAGGAGAAAAACCTTATAAAACGAACTGTGCTCAAAGCGGCACAAAAAATAAGTAATCGCGTTGCACCATGGGGTATTCTTACAGGTATACGCCCTGTAAAGCCTATAAAAGAGAAGGTTATGGAAGGTATGACTGATGAGGCTATAAAGGAATTTTTCTCCAAGGAATACCTTGTTTCGGATGAAAAAATTCGCCTTGCCACAGAGGTTGCAAAAAACGAAATGCGGCTTGTTCCTTCGCATAACAACAAAATAAGCCTGTATATAAGCATACCCTTTTGTCCTACACGCTGTCTGTACTGCTCGTTTATATCGGGCACTCTTAACAAGAAAAAGGATATACAGGGTGAGTATGTAAAATGCCTTGAAAGGGAAATGGAGCTTACCGCAAAAATTATTGAGCAAAAAGGCGTGGGGATTGATACAGTTTACATAGGCGGGGGAACACCCACCGCACTTGCACCCGAGTATCTTGGCAGAATGCTTTGTGCAGCAGACAGACTTTTTCAGCCCGGTAAAAAGGCGGAATATACGGTGGAAGCAGGCAGACCTGATACAGTAACCGAAGAAAAGCTTGAAATACTTAAAAAGTACGGGGTGAGGAGAATAAGCATAAATCCCCAAACCACACACAATAAAACTCTTGAGATAATAGGCAGACGACATACAGTAGAAGAATTTTATTCTGCTTTTGAACTTGCGCGGAAAATGGGTTTTGATAATATAAATACCGACCTTATATCAGGACTTCCCGGTGAGAATGTGCAAATGTTTAAGGAAACCCTTTGGCAAATGGAAAAGCTTATGCCTGAATCGCTTACAGTTCATACACTCTACATAAAACGTGCATCATACCTGCGCAGGGCAGACATTGAACTTCCTGGTTTTACAGAGGTGGCACAAATGATGGCGGATGCCCAAAGCTGTGCAGAGAGAATGGGTATGACACCTTATTATATGTACAAGCAACGCTCCACCCTTGGCAACCTTGAAAACATAGGCTTTGCGGCAAAGGGAAAGGAATGTATTTACAATATAAATTCAATGGGCGACTTGCAAACTGTTATTGCACTTGGTTCGGGCGGTGTTACAAAGCTTGTATATGGTGACAGAATTGAAAGGGTTTTCAATTTTAAAAACCCCGACGAATATATAAAAAATATGGATGAAATGCTTGAAAGAAAAATGCAGACAGCAGAAATGCTTGGAGGTATAAATGGCTAAAATTAAAACCGTTTTTGTATGCAGTGAATGTGGGTACACATCAAGCAAATGGATGGGCAAATGCCCTGAATGTAATGAATGGAACAGTATGGTAGAGGAAACTGAAACGCCCAAAAGCAGTGCAGTCTCATCGGGTATTTTCTCTGCACCTGCGCCTATTGGTGAAATTGTAACAGAGCAGGAGGGACGCATTAAGACAAATATGGCGGAGCTTGACGGTGTGCTTGGCGGCGGACTTTTACCCGGCTCTCTTGTGCTTGTCGGTGGGGAACCCGGTATAGGTAAGTCTACACTTTTACTGCAGATATGTAATGCCCTTACAAAAAAGGGGAAGGTACTTTATGTATCAGGCGAGGAAAGCGGAAGACAGATAAAGCTTCGTGCAGACAGGCTTGGCATTACATCTCCCGAACTGTTCATTCAAAGCGAAACAAATATAGACGGACTTTTTCAGAGTGCTGAAAAGCTTTTGCCTGCGGTAATAATAGTTGACTCGGTGCAGACAATGTATTCTGCGGATATAACAAGCGCGGCAGGAAGTGTAAGTCAGGTAAGGGAAATAACCTTAAGACTTATGCGTTTTGCCAAGGAAACGGGAACGGCGGTTTTTGTAGTAGGACACGTAACAAAGGACGGCTCAATAGCCGGTCCCCGTGTGCTCGAACACATGGTGGACTGTGTGCTTTACTTTGAAGGAGAGCGCAACAGCAGTTACAGAATACTGCGAGCAGTAAAAAACAGATTTGGGTCAACAAACGAAATAGGTATGTTTGAAATGAGTGACAAGGGCCTTTGCGAGGTAGCAAATCCTTCGGCGGCACTCTTGTCTGAAAGACCAGATGACGCATCTGGCTCTGCTGTATTTTGTGCGGTTGAGGGCACCCGCCCTATTCTGGCAGAGGTACAGGCGCTTGTGTCACCGACAGGTTTTGGAATACCGAGGCGTATGGCATCGGGAATGGATATAGGCAGAGTTAATCTGCTTATAGCAGTTTTGGAAAAAAGGCTTGGCTATAATCTGCAAAATCAGGATGCTTATATAAATGTTATAGGCGGAATGAGAATAGATGAAACGGCGGCAGATTTATCTGTGGCGGCGGCAATAGTATCAAGCTTTAAAAATAAAAAAATACCTCACATTATGGTATTTTTAGGTGAGGTAGGTCTTACAGGTGAATTGCGTTCTGTTTCGCAAATTCAAAAACGTGTGATCGAAGCTGCTAAAATGGGCTTTACAGAAATTGTTTTACCGTCAGAAAGTTTAAAGCTTGCAGAAGTTGGTGACAAAAAAATAAAGCTTCTCCCTGCAAGGAATGTGGGAGAAGCCATAAAATACTTTATCTGACCGAAACACCGTTTTGACGGAGATACTTTTTAAGGTCACAAATTTCAAGCTCTTTGTAATGGAAAAGTGATGCGGCAAGTGCGGCATCGGCTTTGCCCTCGGTGAGAACATCAAGAAAATGTTCGGGCGCACCTGCACCGCCCGAGGCGATAACAGGAATGCCTACAGATTCGGAAACAAGTCGGGTAAACTCTACATCGTAGCCGGCCTTTGTTCCGTCACAATCCATACTTGTAAGTAATATTTCGCCGGCACCGCGGTGTTCTACTTCCTTAACCCAGGAAAGAGCATCCATGCCGGTGTTTATTCTTCCACCGTGTACGTAAACGTCATATCCGTTTCCGTTGTCACGTTTTTTAACGTCAACGGCAACAACAACACACTGACTGCCAAAAATTTCAGCTGCCTCGGATATAAGTCCGGGGTTTTTTACTGCAGAAGAATTTATTGAGATTTTGTCTGCACCTGCACGAAGAATCTGCCTGAAATCGTCAACCGTGTTTATTCCGCCACCAACTGTAAATGGGATAAACACTCTGTCGGCAACACGTTCAATTACATCTATCATAGTTCTGCGTGCATCCGATGTGGCGGTAATGTCAAGAAACACTATCTCATCCGCACCTGCTTTGTCATAAGCTGCGGCAACCTCAACAGGGTCACCTGCATCTCTTAAGTTTACAAAATTTATTCCTTTTACAACCCTGCCTGCGTGTACGTCAAGACAGGGCACAATTCTTTTTGCCAGCATTATTTTACCTCCCCTGAAAGCTTAAGAAAATTTTTGAGCATCGAAAGACCTGTTTCACCGCTCTTTTCAGGGTGGAACTGGGTGGCAAATATATTGCCCGAGCATACCGAAACATCCATTGTTACGCCATAATCACAGGTTGCTGCAACAATAGAAGGGTCATCGGATTTAAGGTAATATGAATGCACAAAATACACATAAGGGTTATTTCCGATACCTTCAAAAAGAGCACCCTTTGTATTGTCAAGACTATTCCAGCCCATGTGGGGGATTTTACGGTCATCACCGTCGGGAATACGCAATATTTTACCCTTCAGTACAGAAAGACCGGGCACACCGGGACTTTCCTCACTGCTGTCAAACAAAAGCTGCATACCAAGACAAATGCCTAAAAAGGGTTTGCCGCTTTTGCATGCATCATAAACTATTTTGTCAACTCCGCTGTCGGTAAGCTTTTTCATTGCTTCACCAAAAGAGCCAACACCGGGGAGAATTATTCCGTCAGCTGCTAAAATCTTTTCTCTGTCTGCAGTTATTATGGGATTTCCGCCTGCAAAACGCACGGCTTTTTCTACACTGTGCAGGTTGCCTGCACCGTAATCTATTATTGAAATCATATCTTTTCACGCCTTTCGCGCTATATTATACAAAAAAATAATATAAAATGCAATAAAATACAAAATTTTTGTTGTTTTATATATACAATTAATGGTATAATATTTTAAATACACAAAGATACTGAAAACGCAAAAAAAGAAAGGAATAAATAAAATGGACAATAAAATTCTGGCAAAAGTAGGCGGACTTACAGTTACAGAGGCAGAAGCGGCAGAAATGATTGCAAGCTTTATGCAGAGAGGACAGAACCTTGACAATCCTCAGGGTCGCGCAATGGTTATAGAACAGCTTATAGCAAGAAAACTTCTTTTGCAGGATGCACAGAAGAATATGTATGAATATAATGCAGAGTTTAAGGCACAGCTGCAAAAGGTTAAAGAGGATATGCTTATAAACTTTGCAATGGCAAAGACACTTGAAGGGGTAAAGCCTGCAACAGATGACGAAATGAAGGCATTTTATGAAGAGAATAAAGAAAACTTTGTAGCCGGCGAGTCTGTAAATGCAAGCCATATTCTGGTAGAGTCCGAAGAAAAGGCAAAAGAACTGCTTGACAAAATTAATGCAGGAGAAATGTCCTTCGAAGATGCGGCACATGCAGAAAGCACCTGTCCGTCATCTGAAAACGGTGGAAATCTTGGTGAATTTACAAAGGGACAGATGGTACCTGAATTTGATGAAGCGGTATTTACAATGGAAGTTGGCGAAATAAAAGGACCTGTAAAAACACAGTTTGGTTATCATCTTATAAAGCTCAATGCGAAGAATGAAGCAAGAGCATACGATTTTGAAGAAATAAAGGGGCAGATTAAGGATATGGTTATGAAGGAAAAACAGCAGAAGGCTTACCAGAGCAAGCTTTCACAACTGAAAATCCTTTTCCCTGTTGATAAAATGTAATTGGAAAAGAGGAACGGAAAATGAAAGAAATTTTAAGTTTACTTGAGAGAGACAGCAGATACACCGAACAGCAGATTGCTGTTATGCTTGGCAGAGACGAAGCAGATGTTCATAACACCATAGAACAAATGAAAAAGGACAAGATAATAGCAGGCTATAAAACTCTTGTTGACTGGGAGAAAGCAGAGCAGGAAATGGTAACTGCATTTATAGAACTCCGCGTAACACCGCAGAGAGGTGAAGGCTTTGACAAAATTGCAGAGCGCATTTACCAGTATCAGCAGGTTAAAAGCGTATGGCTTATGTCAGGCAGTTTTGATATTGGTCTTATAATCGAAGGCAAAACAATGAAAGAGGTTGCATTGTTTGTTGCTGAAAAGCTTGCAACCATGGATTCTGTTGTAAGCACAGGAACACACTTTGTGCTTAAAACCTATAAAGACAGCGGCGTGGTGTTCGGACAGGATAATGTCGACGAAAGAGGAGTGATAACTCTATGAGGGATTTTATAAGCGATAAGGTTAAGAGTATTCCTCCTTCGGGAATACGAAAGTTTTTTGATATAGTAGCCGAAATGAAGGATGCAATTTCGCTGGGAGTTGGTGAACCTGATTTTGTAACTCCCTGGCACATTCGTGATGCAGGTATTTATTCCCTTGAAAAGGGGCATACTTACTACACATCAAACTCGGGTCTTTTAGAGCTCAGAGCAGAGGTTGCAAACTATTTAAAACGCAGATTTGATTTAAGCTATGACGGTACAAGTCAGGTGCTTATAACAGTTGGTGGAAGCGAGGCTATTGACCTTGCTGTGCGTGCGGTTACAGACCCGGGTGATGAGGTTTTAATCCCTGAGCCCAGCTTTGTTTGCTACACACCGTGTGTAGCTCTTGCAGGCGGTGTGCCTGTACCCATTGTTACAAAGGCAGAGGATGAGTTCCGCCTTACTGCAGAAGCGCTTCGCCAAAAGATTACGCCAAAAACAAAAATGCTTGTACTGCCATTCCCCAATAACCCCACAGGTGCGGTAATGGAAAAGGCAGACCTTGAGGCGATTGCCGAGGTTATAATTGAAAATGACTTGTTGGTACTCAGCGATGAAATATATGCAGAGCTTACCTACAGCGGCAAGCATATATCCATATGCTCGTTGCCAGGTATGGCAGAGCGCACAATACTTGTAAGCGGTTTTTCGAAGGCTTATGCAATGACAGGCTGGCGCTTGGGTTATGCCTGTGGACCGGCAGATATTATTGCGGCTATGACAAAGGTGCATCAGTATGCTATAATGAGTGCTCCCACAACAGCGCAGTATGCAGCTATTGAGGCACTACGTAATGGTGACGAGGACATAGAGCTTATGAAGACCGAATACAATTACCGCCGTCGCATGATACTCGACGGATTTCGCAGTATGGGTCTTGACTGTTTTGAGCCTCTGGGTGCATTCTACGTATTCCCTTCAATACAGAGAACAGGGCTTTCAAGCTTTGAGTTTGCTGAAAAGCTACTGGAGGAACAAAAGGTTGCGGTTGTACCCGGCACGGCATTCGGGGACAGCGGCGAAGGGTTTATACGTTGTTCATACGCATACTCCACAGACAATATCAACGAGGCACTAAACAGAATAGAAAAGTTTGTTAAAAAATATTTATAGACAAACCCGAATAAAAGGTATATAATAGTAATATTGAGATGATGCAGGAAGGTGAGTAAATGAATTCAAGAGAAAAGGCGCTTCATATTGCAGAAATTCTTTCGTCTAAAAAGGCAAAGGAACTGGCGGTTATAGGAATTGAAAACCTGACACTTATTGCCGATTACTTTGTAATTTGCACAGGTACTTCAACCACGCAGGTAAAGGCACTTGCAGGTATTGTTGAAGAGAAGATGAGTGAAGCAGGAGATCCGCCGCTTCGTGTTGAAGGCTTTAAAACAGCAGGCTGGATACTGTGTGACTTCGGTAACGTTGTAGTTCACATATTTACAGACGAAATGCGTGAGTTTTACGGTCTTGAAAGACTGTGGAGTGACGGCGAAAAAATAGAATTAGATTTTGATGAGGATTGAGGGGATAAAAATGGAATATAAATTTACGGAAATAGAGAAAAAATGGCAAAATTACTGGGAAGAAAATAATACATTCAAGGTAGGAGAGGACAGAAGCAAGCCTAAATTCTATGCACTTGTTGAATTTCCTTATCCTTCGGCACACGGACTTCATGTAGGACATCCGAGAAGCTACACAGCTTTGGATATTCTTGCCCGTAAACGCCGTATGGACGGTTACAATGTTCTTTATCCCATGGGTTGGGATGCTTTTGGTCTGCCTACAGAAAACTTTGCTATTAAAAACAACATTCATCCCAAGATTGTAACAGAAAACAATGTTGCAAACTTCAAAAGACAGCTTAAAAGCATAGGCTTTTCCTTTGACTGGGAAAGAGAAGTAAACACGACAGACCCCGCTTATTTCAAGTGGACACAGTGGATATTCCTTCAGCTTTTCAAAAAAGGCCTTGCATACAAGCAGGAAATGCCCATTAACTGGTGTACCTCCTGTAAGGTAGGTCTTGCAAACGAAGAGGTAGTAAACGGCGTTTGTGAAAGATGCGGCGGAGAAGTTGTACAGAAGAGAAAGAGCCAGTGGATGCTCAGAATTACCGAGTATGCACAGCGTCTTATAGATGACCTTGACGACCTTGACTATATTGAAAAAGTAAAGGTTCAGCAGAAAAACTGGATTGGACGTTCCGAGGGTGCAGAGGTTGATTTTGCAATCGCAGGTACAGACAAAAAGATAAGAGTTTATACAACTCGTCCCGACACACTCTACGGTGCAACATACATGGTGCTTTCACCTGAACACCCCATAATTGACGAGTTTAAGGAAAAAATTGCAAACTTTGCAGATGTAGTTGAATACCGTGCTGCAGCTGCAAGAAAATCCGAGTTTGAAAGAACAGAGCTTGCAAAGGATAAAACAGGTGTTGTTTTAGACGGCATTTGTGCAGTAAATCCTGTAAACGGAAAGGAAATTCCTATCTGGATTTCTGACTATGTACTTATGACATACGGCACGGGTGCTATTATGGCAGTTCCCGCGCATGATACACGTGACTGGGAGTTTGCTAAAAAATTCGGCCTGCCCATAATCGAAGTTGTTGCAGGCGGACGTAATGTAAATGAAGAAGCATACACAGATGTTGAAGATGGTATAATGGTAAACTCCGGAATACTCGACGGACTTTGTGTAGCAGATGCTAAAAAGAAAATTACAGAATTCTTAACAGAAAAGGGAATAGGCGAAAAGAAGGTAAACTACAAGCTGCGTGACTGGGTATTCTCAAGACAGAGATACTGGGGAGAACCCATTCCTCTGGTTTGGTGTGACAAGTGCGGCTGGGTACCCGTACCCGAAGATCAGCTGCCCCTGTGCCTGCCCGAAATAGCAGACTTTGCTCCCGGTGAAGAGGGTGAATCACCTCTTTGCAAGGCAGAAGAATGGATTAACACAACCTGTCCTCATTGCGGTGGCCCTGCAAAGAGAGAAACAGATACAATGCCCCAGTGGGCAGGTTCATCCTGGTACTTCCTGCGCTACATCGACCCCAAAAATAACGATGCATTAGCTTCCAAGGAAGCTCTTGATTACTGGATGCCTGTTGACTGGTATAACGGCGGTATGGAGCACACAACTCTTCATCTGCTCTATTCAAGATTCTGGCATAAGTTCCTTTATGATATCGGTGTTGTTAATACTCCCGAGCCTTATGCAAGAAGAACATCTCACGGCATGATTCTGGGTGAGAACAACGAAAAAATGTCCAAGTCCAGAGGTAACGTTGTTAACCCCGATGACGTTGTAAATCAGTTCGGTGCAGACACATTCAGAGCATACGAAATGTTCATTGGTGCATTTTCACAGGCAACACCCTGGTCGGAAAACGGCGTTAAGGGTTGTCATAAATTTATTGAACGTGTGTGGAATCTGCAGGATATGCTGACAGAGGGTGATGAATACTCTGCAGAGCTTGCATCAGCTATGCACAAAACCATTAAAAAGGTAACAGACGACACCGAAAAGATGAAGTTCAACACAGCTATTGCTGCTATGATGAGCCTTGTAAATGATATTTACAAAGTAGGAAAAATAAACCACGCAGAACTTAAAACACTGCTTTGTCTGCTTACTCCCACAGCGCCTCATATGACAGAGGAAATGTGGCAGATTTGTGGCTTTGATGGATATCTCCACGACCAGGCATGGCCCTCATACGATGAGGAAATGACAAAGGACGATGAAATCGAAGTGGTAATTCAGATAAACGGCAAAATCAAGTCCAAAATGTCAGTTGCTGCAGGCACAGACAGAGAAAAACTTGCAGAGCTTGGTCTTGAAGCTGCTAAATCACTTACAGAGGGCAAGCAGGTTGTAAAGGTTATCGCAGTTCCCGACAAGCTTGTTAATATTGTTTGCAAGGGGTGAGTAAAATGATAAAAAGTATGACCGGCTATGGCTCGGCAGAGCTTACAGCGGTCGGTAAAAAAGTTTCGGTTGAAATTAAAAGCGTAAATCACAGATACAGTGATATTAACATACGAGCACCCAGAACCTACGGTTATATTGAAGAGGTTATAAGAACAGCACTTTCAGAATACATGACCCGCGGTAAGGTGGATGTTTATGTGAATATCGAGGATATCTCGGGTGAAGATACAAAAATACTTATAAACAAATCGGTGGCAAAGGGCTATTACGATGCCCTTGCCGAAATCCGCGACCAGTTTGAAATTGAGGATAAAATAAACCTTGCAACCCTGTCAAGATTTTCTGACATATTCAAGGTTGAAAAGGCAGAGGATGACAACGAGGAAATAATAAAGGTTGTGTCCGAGGTTGCAAAGGAAGCGGGCAAGGCTTTTGCCGCAATGCGTGAGGTAGAGGGTGAACGCCTTTATGCTGACATTATGTACCACACCGATGAAATTGAAAAAATGGTACTTCGCGTTGAAGAACATGCCCCCTCTATTGTAAGCGAATACAAGGCACGTCTTGAAAGCAGAATGAAGGAAATCCTGGAAAACGTGCCTGTAGATGAAAACCGCCTTATGAACGAGGTTGCAATTTTCGCGGACAGAGTAAATGTCAACGAAGAAATTATAAGACTTAAAAGTCATATTGCCCATATGAGAAAACTCTTGTCGCTGAGTGAACCTGTTGGCAGAAAAATTGACTTCCTTATTCAGGAAATGAACAGAGAAACAAATACAATCGGTTCTAAAACCAATGACCTTACCGTGGCAGAAATAGTAATTGACATTAAAGCCGGCATTGAAAAAATGCGCGAACAGGTACAGAATGTAGAGTAAAAGGAGAAAGTATGAAGCTTATAAACATTGGATTTGGTAATATGGTATCATCCGACAAGGTTGTTGCAATAGTAAGCCCTGATTCGGCACCAATAAAGCGAATTGTTCAGGAAGCACGTGAAAAATGCACCCTGATAGATGCTACATACGGCAGACGTACCCGTGCGGTAATTATTACCGACAGTGACCATATTGTACTTTCTGCCATCCTTCCCGAAACCATCGGCGGACGTATTAAAGGAGAAGAAGACGATGAAGAATAAAGGACTTGTAATCGTGCTCTCCGGACCGTCAGGCTCGGGAAAAGGTACTGTATTGGCACAACTACTCACACAAAAGAAAAATCTTCACGTTTCGGTTTCTGCAACAACAAGGACAATGCGTCCCGGTGAGCAGGAGGGTGTAAACTACTACTATATGACCGAAGAAGAGTTTTTGAAAATGCGCGAAGAAGACGGATTTTTTGAAAGTGCATGTTTTTGCGGTAATTACTACGGCACTCCCAAGCAAAAGGTTTTTGAAAAGATAAATGAAGGTATTGACGTTATTTTGGAAATTGAAGTTCAGGGAGCTATGAAGGTTAAAAGCGAGTATCCAGAAGGAGTGTTTATTTTCATTGCACCGCCTTCTATGGAAGAACTCAGAAGCCGCCTTGTAAACAGACAGACCGAAACCGCGGATGTGGTTGAAAAACGACTTGAAACTGCAGAATGGGAAGTGTCAATGGCAAACAGATACAACTACATTGTAATAAATGATGAGGTTGACAAAGCGGCAAACAGACTTGAAGCAATAATTGACGCAGAGAAACTGCGTATAGAACGAAATACAGATTTATTAAAGGAGCGATTTGGTTATGATGATTAAACCCGGCGTGGGCGAACTTATGCAGAAGGAAAATGTTGACAGCAGATATACACTTGTATGCGCTGTTGCAAAAAGAGCAAGAGAACTGCAGAGCGAAGAAACAGAACCTATGGTAGAAACAAAGAGCGATAAGCCTGTTACTATTGCAGTTGAAGAAATTGCTGACGGACATATTGATATTCTTTCCGCAATTAACAGAGAAGCTGCGGAAGAGGAATAATAAAAGGTGAGGAAAAACTTATGAAACTGGCAAGGATTGTCATAGACTGCCCTGCCAAACAACTGGATAAATATTTTGACTATGCTATACCCGAAGCCTTGCAAAGCAAGGCTTTAGTGGGTATGCGTGCAGAGGTACCCTTTGGACAGGGTGCAAAGCCAAGTATTGGATACATTATTAAAGTCTATGACGGAGACCCGCCTGAAGGATGCAAGAGCATTCTGAGCATACCGGACAGTGAACCTTTGCTGTCAAAAGAGGCACTATATGAGGCGTACTGGATAAAATCGAGATATTTTTGTGCATTTTCAGAGGCGATACGCCTTTTTTTGCCCACTGGGGCAATTCGCAAGATTACCACTTGGGTAAGACTTTGCGCGGAAAATGAGTATAAAATCCGAACAGAACGCCAGAATAATATTGCTGCTTTTATAAGGGAAGCGGGCGGTATTTGTGAATATGAAAAAATCAAAGAAGTTATGGGGACATCGGTGACAAGCATTTTAAAAGAGATGGGCGATGAAGGCATAATTTCTTTTTCGCATACAAACGACGCAAAAGTAAAAGATAAATTTATAACCCTTGTAACTCTTGCTGAAGGTGAAATTCCCGAGTTGCCAGAAAAGATGCGGGCGCAGAAAAGGGCAATAAAAATACTGTCTGAATGTAAGGTGCTGAGTATGAGCGACCTGTGCCTGTTTGCATCGGTAACAAAGGCAACAGTTGACGCAATGCAGAGAAAGGGTATGGTCATTTACAGCCGGGCAGAAAGCCTGCGCAGCAGGAAGGGGTATAAAAGCACTGCAGACACAGAGGATGTTATACTTACCGCAGAGCAGAAAACGGCTATTGACGAAATACAAAATACAGGCAATAATGAATTTAAGCCGGTGCTTATTCACGGCGTTACCGGAAGCGGTAAAACCGAGGTTTATATGCACGTAGTAAAGCGGGTTATTGACGAGGGCGGCAGTGCAATGATTCTTGTTCCCGAGATTGCACTGACACACCAGATGGTGGGCAGATTTACGCAGAAATTCGGCGAACTTGTAGCGGTGCTGCACAGCGGTCTTTCGCCTGTTGCACGTTACGACGAATGGAAACGCATAAAAAAGGGAAAGGCACGTGTGATTGTCGGAGCACGTAGTGCCGTGTTTGCACCCTGCCAAAACCTTAAAATTATAGTTGTTGACGAGGAACACGAGGATTCATACAAGTCTGAATCAGGAGTAAGGTACAACGCAAGAGAGGTGGCTCTTTGCCGAGCTAAAACAGAGGGCGCAAAGGTTGTGCTTGCCTCGGCAACCCCTTCTGTTGAAAGCTATTACAGGGCACAAACAGGAACATATGCCCTTGTTGAAATGAATAAAAGATACAATAACGCACCTCTTCCTGACACACATATAGTAGATATGAGGGAAGAACTGCACGAGGGCAATCGTTCACCTGTCAGCAGATTCCTGAGAGAAGAAATTGAAAAAAACGTACAAAATGGGGAGCAGAGTATACTTTTCTTAAACAAGCGTGGGCATTCAAGCTTTGTTTCTTGCAGGGGATGCGGCTATGTACCGAAGTGCCCCAAGTGTTCTGTATCGCTTACCTATCACAGTATAAGCGAAAAACTTATATGCCACTATTGCGGCTACAGGATAAATAATCCTGAAAAATGCCCTGAATGCGGAAGCACACATATAAAGGGATTTGGCACGGGAACGCAAAAACTTGAAGAAAGGCTTGAAAACGAGTTTGAGGGCAGAAAAATAATACGTATGGACACCGACACAACATCGGGCAGGGACGCGCACGAGAGGATACTCACCCGTTTTCGAGATGAAAATGTTGACATACTGTTGGGCACACAAATGATATCAAAGGGTCTTGACTTTCCAAATGTAACCCTTGTGGGTGTGCTTGCGGCTGACCAGTCGCTTAATACCGGGGATTACCGCGCGGCTGAACGCACCTTCTGTCAGATTACACAGGTTTGCGGAAGAGCCGGCAGAGGTGAAAAAAAAGGACGTGCAGTTATACAGACGTATATGCCGGATCATCCTACCATAATTCAGGCAAGCAGACAGGATTACCGAAGCTTTTACGATGAGGAAATAATTATTAGAAATGCTTTGAAGTATCCACCCTTTTGTGATATAATAGATATTAACCTTTCGGGTAGTGATCAGGAGAGGGTAAAAGAGACTGCAACGCAACTTTATGGAGAGGCTGAAAGGCTATTGGGAGATAAAATAAGACTTTACAGGCCGACCCCTTGCAGAATTGACAAAATAAATAATGTTTACCGCTGGCATTTCTGGATGAAGTGTGTCTTTGACAAGGAAATAAGCCGTGTGATAAATGAGATAATACGAAAGGAAAGAAGGATTAGCGTGATAGCAGATTTAAATCCCCTTTCCATATAGAGAGGACAGTACTTATGGCACAGAGAAATATAAGAATAATCGGGGACGAACTTTTAAGAAAAAAATCAAGAGAGGTAACAGAAATAAATGAGCGTATTACAGACCTCCTTGACGACATGGCAGAAACCATGTACGAAGCAAACGGAGTAGGTCTTGCAGCACCCCAGGTTGGTGTTTTAAGGCGGGTTGTTGTAATTGATGTGGGCGAAGGTCTTGTTGAGCTTATAAACCCCGTTATACTTGAAAGCAGCGGTGAAGACACACAGATGGAGGGCTGCCTTAGTGTACCTGACGATGTAGGTGAGGTTACAAGACCCACATATGTTAAGGTCAGAGCACAAGACCGTGACGGCGAGGAATTTGAATTTGAAGCAAGAGATTTTTTTGCAAAAGCCGTTTGCCACGAGCTTGACCACCTTGACGGCGTGATTTTTGTTGATAAGGCGGTAACCCTTTATAAGAAAGACGAATGTGAATTTGATGAGGAGTAACCTTATATGAATATACTTTTTATGGGAACGCCCGATTTTGCGGCAACATCACTGCGTGCACTCTGTGAAGCGGGTTATAATGTAACAGGTGTAATAAGTCAGCCGGACAAACCCAAAAATCGCGGAATGCAAATGCAGGCAACCCCTGTAAAGCAGTGTGCACAGGAATTCGGAATAGATGTATATCAGCCTGAAAGCCTAAAAAATGGGGCGATACAGGACTATCTTGATAAAACAAAACCAGATGTAATTGTAGTAGTTGCATACGGCAAGCTTTTACCGCCTTATGTACTTGATTACCCTAAATACGGATGCATAAACATTCATGGCTCTCTTTTACCTAAATACCGAGGTGCAGCGCCTATACAATGGAGTATTCTTTGTGGAGATAAGGTAACAGGGGTTACCTCTATGTATATGGCGCGTGGAATGGATACAGGTGATATGATACTCAAAAAAGAGGTTGATATTACCGACGATATGGATGCAGGCATGCTTCACGATGTACTTGCGGTAGCAGGGGCACAGCTTTTGAAAGAAACCATTGAAGCTATAAAGGCAGGTACAGCACCACGTATTCCGCAAAATGAAGATGAAGCGACATACGCATCAATGCTTCGCAAGGAAATGGGACTGGTTGACTGGAACAAAAGCGCAGAAGAAATATGGTGCCAGATACGCGGACTTTCGCCATGGCCTTCGGCATATTCCTTTGCTGACGGAAAAAGGTTTAAAATTCTTTCTGCAAGTGTGTGTGATAAATCGGGGACGCCCGGTCAGGTGCTGGAAAATAAAAATTCAATTATAATTGCCACGGGTAAAGGCGCACTGGAAATTAATAAGCTTCAGTTTGAAAACAAGCGTGCAATGACTGCGGCAGAATATCTTGTAGGCAATAGCTTTGATAAGGTGCAGGTGGATTAAATGGGAATTTCGGCAAGAGAATGTGCTCTTCGTGCGCTTATCAATATAGCTAAAAACGGTGCGTATTCGGATAAGGCGGTAGACAGTGCTCTTTCAGGTACAGACTTTGATCCACGCGACAGGGCACTTGTAACAAATATTGTTTACGGAACGGTATCAAACCGCTTGCTTATTGATTATCGCATACAAAACGCCTCTAAAATAAAAATAAAAAAGATGGATACATCGGTGCGCGAAATACTGCGTAGTGCCGTGTATCAGATATTTATGCTTGAAAAAATTCCAAACAGTGCGGCGGTAAATGAAGCGGTAAAGCTTGCAAAAAAATATGCGTCGCGCAGTGTGGGTTTTATAAATGCAGTACTTCGCGGTGTAATATCAGCAGGCGAAATTTTGCCGGACCAAAATAACACCCTTCAGTATTTAAGCGTTAAATACTCATATCCCGAGTGGATGGTAAAAAAGTGGTTATCCGAGCTTGGCAAAGAGGAGTGCGAGCAGTTGCTGGCGGCTGGTAATGCTAATCCTCCTGTAATTGTAAGGGTTAACTCATTAAAAGCAACAGAGGATAAGCTTTGCGATACCATGGAGTTTTCAAAGACGGCGGTTGAGGGTGCATTGCTCTATAACGGCAAGGGCTCGCTTGTACAGTACAGTGAATTTAAAAACGGACTTTATTCTGTACAGGATACGGCATCTCAGCTTGCGGTAATTACCTTGGCTCCTCAGGCGGGTGAAAAGATACTTGATGTTTGTGCGGCACCCGGCGGCAAAACAACACACATGGCTGAACTTATGCAAAACAAGGGCGAAATTATTGCCTGGGATATATATGAGCATAAAACAGATATAATTAAAAGAGCAGCAGAAAGACTGGGTATTACCATAATAAAGGCGGAATTACATAATGCAAAAGAGCCTGTGCCCGAATATAAAGAAGGTTTTGATAAGGTGCTTGTTGATGCCCCCTGTTCAGGTCTTGGCATAATCCG
>JAZNUH010000103.1:0-8647 GCA_045592225.1 Clostridia bacterium
GGCACCCGATTACGCTCTTTTATCTGAACTGGCGGTAAACGGAGGGTTTGAAAGCATAAGCGGTGGTGTGCCTGATGGCTGGGGCTTTGCAGCGGGAACAGGTGCAACCGTTCCTACCGGTGAAGAAGCACTTAAAACAGACCAAAACGGTAATAAATATATATGCCTCACAATAAATACCTCACGCATAGATTCGGCAGTTACTTTAAAGCCGTGCAGCAAATATATGCTGTATGTTGATTATAAGGCATCGGCAGATAACGCAGCGCGAGTGGACATGGATATGTCCCCGTCGTGGCGCCAGGTGACAAAAATGCTGCCTGCAGCGCAGGAGTGGACAAGGGTAAGTGTACCGCTTGAACTTACAGGGTATGATAACGGCTCGGCAGTAATACGCCTTCGCAACTGGAAAGAAGGAACCGAGGTCTGCTTTGATAACGTAAGTCTTGTGCCATTTGATGCAGAGGGACGTATTATGCTGTTGGACGGTGTAGGGAGAGAGTATGGCTCTGCATCCGAAATAAGTGGCAGTATAACCGCATACACCGAGGGCCTTGAAAGTGGAGATAAACTTTTCCTTGCTCTTTACAAGGGTGAGAGGCTGTACAGGATTTCTGTATCCACTGCGCAAAGTGACATTCCTGCAAGTTGCGTCATTGATAATATTACACAGGACCGACTGAAGGCAAAGGCCTTTGTCTGGACAGAAAAAATGGGAACAAAGCTTATAGAAATTCTTGAATAAAAAAAAGAGGGTTATTTTTACGAAAAATAACCCTTTTTTTGTTGCAATAAAGAACAAAAAATGTTACAATAATCAAAAAAAGTTCAAGAGTATTTATGAGGTGGAGAAGATGAGAAATTTAGCAAGGATATGTGTTGTTATTTTAGCTTTATTAATGGTGGCTGTGCCTGTGGTTCCTATGGCGGCTGCGCAGTATAATGTTGAGCTTATTGCCAACGGCGGCTTTGAGTCTGTTAATGCAGGCAAAACCGCAGCAGATGGCTGGGGCGGTTTTCGCACATGGGGCAACGGCAGTGTTTTAAGCCTTGTAAGTGCGGCAGATAATGCAGATAACGTACATAGCGGCAACTATGCCGTAAAGTTTGAAACAAAGGGCGGGGATAACCCGTTTTTCAGCTATGGAGTAAGCGGACTTTACGGAAGATGCAAGTACCGCATTACCTTCTGGTACAAAATAGAGCAGCTTGGTACAGGCAGCAACGGTATAAATGTAAAGGTGGAGCAGAATAGAGGCGAATACTACACATCCAGCTTTAAAACCACCTCGGGCTGGAAGTATGCGGAGCACGAGTTTTATATGAACGACGGCACAACAAACGCAAGCATTATGCCCAGAACCTATTCAGATGGCGACATAATATATCTTGATGATATAAGCCTTAAGTGCATAGAAGGACCTGATATGCTGGATATGGAAACCGACTGGGTTTTCTACTATGAAAACTATAACGAAGGCAAGCTGACAGTTACAATGGACCCCTTTTATGACGGAAGCGGTTATACAGCAGACGTAAAAATAACCCGCGGACTTGCCAAATATACAAATGTAACAGGACTTAAATTTACAAACAACAAACTGGAATATACCTTTGATATAAGCAAGCTTGCAAAAAAAGCGGAATATACATTGGCTGTTACGGTAAAGGACGCTGATGGCGCAGCAGTTGAAACCATAAAGCAGTTTATTTACAGAATAGACCGACCCACCAATATCCGCGAGGATGGGGCGTATGTTTGCGAGGGCGAAATTTTTGAGCCTATTCTGGCGTACCATTTTGATTTGAACGATTACGAGGATGCATTAAAGGCAGGTGTAAACGTATTCCAGTGGGGTTCGCCCAGCCTTGATGCTGAAAAATGCCTTGCCGACCTTGACGATTTCCATGCAAAGGGACTTAAGGCAGCGGTTGTTTGCTACTGGAGTATGCGACCTGCGGGACACGAACTTAATGAAGAAAATATTAAAAAGCTTGTAAATATTGTTAAAGACCACCCGGCGGTATTTTGCTATATGGTAATGGACGAACCCTTCTCTCATGCAAACAGCTTTGGTGGGGTGGATGCTATGGAGGACTATCTCCGCAACTCCTACAAGATAATAAGAATGATTGATGATAAGCACCCT
Source organism: Clostridia bacterium (assembly GCA_045592225.1). Classification (GTDB taxonomy): domain Bacteria; phylum Bacillota; class Clostridia; order UMGS1883; family UMGS1540; genus JAZNUH01. The sequence continues at coordinate 2,151 of JAZNUH010000103.1, forward strand.
GTATATCTTTGCGAGGATCAGCTTAAACAATATCCTGTGTCGGCAAAATATGTTGACTGTATGGGCATTGACCCCTATCCCGGTGACGGTGATTTTGGCAGACATGTTGGTAATATGACACAGGCGGCGGTAGCAGGAACAAAAGGTGAAAAACCTGTTTATGCAGTGGTTCAGGCTATGAGCTGGAAGGGAGTAATTCCGGACGGACCCATGCTTCGCACACAGCTTTATCAGGCAATGATGGGCGGTGCAGACATTGTAGGCTATTACCCCTGGGTGCCCGATAATACAGAGATAGACGTAAACCTCAATGTAAGCAGATACTGGGATACAATGCTTTCCTTTAACGAGAAGGATAAGCCCCTGCTTTACAGCTACTATTCAAGGGGTGAGTATGATGAGTTTTCATCCTACAAGGACAATGACCTGTGGTATGATATATTCACCGACGGTATTACATACTATATGACAGTTTTAAACCGTAAATCCACGCAGGCGGAGGTAACACTCTCGCTTGAAAACTCAAAGGGTGCGGCAATACCGCAAAATTATGTAATGAGCGTTGTAAACGGCGGTGATATTGCCAACGCAACAAGAAGCGGGAACACGGTTACTGCGAAGCTGGATGCCTATGGTGCAGTGCTTTATAAATTTCAGGCACCGCTGGGTATGGATGTACTTTCAAACGGCGGCTTTGAAAATATAACAGATGGTGTACCCGCAGACTGGACAGGGGTTGACACATGGACAAACGGAAGTGTGCTCAGCGTTGTAAGCGCAGAGGATAACCCCGCTAATGTTCACAGCGGAAACCATGCAATAAAATACGAAGTAAAGGGCGGCGATAACCCCTTTATTTGTCAGAGGATAGACGGCATATCGGGAGGCAGCAAATACCGCCTGTCGTTCTGGTACAAGGCGAACATTCCTACAGGTGGTATGTCTGTAAAATTTGAACAGTTCGGCGAGGGCGGTGGAGATGTTTATTCCACAGCATTCGAGTCGGCAGAGGAATGGACACAGGCAACATTTGACATAACACTTAACGAGAATATTGACGGGGTAAGAATAATGCCCAGAGCATATGCAGAGGGCACAGAGCTTTATATTGATGATATCAGCTTTAAGATGATAGGTTCAGCCGATATAAGCACCGACTTGGGCGACAAAATTATTGCCTTTGTGGACGAAAATTTAAACCCTGTAACCGACATATCACAGGCAGAGGGTGATGTATATGTTTACATGACCGGCTTTGGCAAAAATGAAAAAATATTTATAACAGAGTATAAGGAAAGCTACTCTACCCTGCGTGTTGCGGGTGTAACAATAGGCAATACCACTGTAGACGGAACAGGACTTGTAAAGGTAAATATAGCCGACAAGGAAAATTCTGTTATAAAGGCGTTCATCTGGGCAGAGGGCGCCGGAGAAAAGAATGTGGTCACACTTAAATAAAGGGGAAACAGTATGAAAAAGATATGTGTTTTTCTTGCTGTAATTATAGTGATAATGACGGCGGCAGGGTTTGTTCCTGCCGCTGCTGTTCAATTGCCCTATAACGAAAATCTGCTTTTAAACGGTGACTTTGAGAAGATAGCAGAAGATGGTGCCGCGGCAAATTGGGCAGGCTTTAACACCTGGAATAACGGAAGCAAAATAAGCCTTGTAACCGGTGATAGCTGCCCCGAGGACGGAGGCAACAATTGTGCGAAAATAGATGTAACAGCAGAGGGAGACAATCCTTTTATAGCACAAGGCACGAATGTCATCCCGGGAGGATGTAAATACCGACTTTCCTTCTGGCTTAAGGGTGTAACACCGCAGAAAATGAGTGTTAAAATAGGTGAATATGACCAAAATGGTGCCGGTATAAAAGAACACTACAGTGACGGATACTATGCATCGGGCGTGTGGAGACGGCTGGACTTTGAGTTTTATGCGCAAAAGAATACCCACAGTATAACAGTTATGCCGAGGGGGTATAAAGCCGGTACATGCATATATGTTGACTGTGTAAGTCTGGTGGCTCTTGAAGGTCCTGTGCAGTTTGATATCAGCACCGACTGGACGTTTTATTACGAGGAATTTGACAAGACGCAAATCACCCTGACAATGGACGAGTTTTATGCTGACCCGGGTTATACCGTGGACTTTGAAATTCACAGAGGACTTAGCGTACCTGTGGCAAGCCGTGGGTATAGGTTTACAGACCGTAAAATAGAACTTGATATGGATATAACTTCCCTTAAGAAAAAGACGGAGTATATTTTGAAAGCGGTGGTAAAAAATCCGGACGGCAGTACATGGAAAACTGTTACACAACCCATTTACAGAATAGACAGACCAACCAACATGACAAAAGACGGTGTATACATGGTGGATGGTGAGATTTTTGAACCTGTATTCGCATATCACTTTGATATGAAGGATGCCGCAGATGCGGTAAAGGCAGGGGTTAATGTTATTCAGTGGGCACCGTCAAACGGCCTTGACAGGGATATAACCTTTTCAGAGCTTGATGCAATACACGCAGCAGGTCTTAAGGCGGCAGTGGTGTGCTACTGGGGAATGCAGCCTGCGGGCAGTGACCGCAACAAGGATTTGATTCCCGGTTTTGTGGAAATGATAAAGGACCACCCTGCAGTATTTTGCTATATGATAATGGATGAGCCTTTTGCCCATAATCCAAATGTTGAAGACGAGCTTCGTAATTCCTATAAGATAATAAGAATGCGGGATGATAAGCATCCTGTATATTGCTGTGAATCCATTCCGGATAAGTACCGTGTAACCGCAAAATATGTTGATATTCTCTGTGCGGATATATACCCGGGAAAGGGTGATTTCAGTAAGGATGTTGCGGATACAGCCTCCCGTGCAAAGGTGGGAACAGAAGGCATAAAGCCGCTGTATGTTCTTGTTCAGTCCATGTCGTGGGGCGGGATTATTCCCGACGGGCCTATGCTTCGCACACAGCTTTTTCAGGCTATACTGGCAGGGGCGAAGGCAGTAGGTTACTATCCCTGGGTTCCCGATAACCCAGAAATAGACGTAAACCTTAATGTAAGCAGATACTGGGATACTATGGTCAGCTTCCACGAAATTGACCAGCCCTTGCTATACTCGTATTTTGGCAGAGGTGAACACGAGCAATACAATGTATACCACGGTAATAACTACTGGTACGAAAGCTGGGTGGCAGACGGCGGAATTTACTATGCGCTTATAAGCAGAAGTCCAATCGGGGCAACAGCCACTCTTTCCGTTGTCGGAGCGGATGGTGAAAAGCTTATAGAGAATTATGATGTAGAGGTTATAAACGGAGATGATACCCCTGCTATTGCAAAATCCGGCAATGGGTTTACGGTTCATATGGACGGATACCATGCGGCGATATATAAAGTGATACCCGGAGCAAAAAATGACAGTCAGACGGTACACGGCAATCAGGTGACAAACGGGGATTTTGAAACGGGTGCAGCAGAGGGAAATGAAAGCATAACCGGCTGGACAAATCCCGAGAAGAAAAAAGCGGTATATAAAATTTATGATGGCAACAGTGTGGCGGCACTACCGGCTTTTGCAGTGCTGCGGCAACAGATACCCATTACATCGTGGGAAGAGGACGGAGAAAACCACGGGTATGTTTTTTCGGCAGATTTAAACTATAACAGCGGCGGCTATCCTGCCTTTGCCGTAACTGCGGCATTTGAAGACGGCACAGAGGTTTCCCGCGTTGTAAACATCGTCAGGTCTGCTTCGGATGTTACAGACCCGGAGACCCAGATATCAGCAACACTCTGGCAATGGAACAGGCTTGAATATGATGTAAGCCCCTTAACAGAGAATCGTGATTCAAAGCTTACATCGGTTACGGTAGAGCTGTTTGGTATGGGGGGCGGCTGTGAGTATGATAATATAAGTCTTTCTGTCAAGGCGAAAGACGGCAAAAAAACACCCGAAATTCTCTTTTTTGAAAATTACGGGGAAATTACGGGCATTGACCAAATTGAGAGCGAGATAACAGCCCGTGCCTATAATCCTGAAAAGGGCGACAGGCTTTTCCTGGCGCTGTATACCCAAGACGAAAGACTTTATAAAATTGCCGCAACATCGGCAGAAGGTGTTAACAGTATTTACTGTACGGTAGAAAAAGGCACCAAATGTATTACAAAAATAAGAGCTTTTTTGTGGACCGCAAATTTGGGGGCAAAGTTGCTCAAAATACTTGAATAAATATGTAAGGGTATGATTTTTCATACCCTTTTTGCATGGTACGGGGTAAAAGGTGTGCGGTGGGTAAAAATGCCCAAAAAAATTACGCATTTTGTTGCACTTTTTTTTAGCTTAAGCATTGAAATGCTGGCATAAATGTGGTAGTATAAACAAAACAAAAAAAGGCATAGTCAAAAGGACAAAATATAGAAGGAAAATAATGAAAAATAAAATAAATACTACAAGATATTGAGAGGAGTGGTTCTATGAGCAAGGCTTACAAAATGGTAGAAGAGTTTAAAAACCCATCGCAGGATTTTAATCCCGTTATGATGTGGTTCTGGAACGGCGATATTTCCGAAGAAGGCATTACATACCAGCTTGAAAGCTACAAAAAGCAAGGTATTATAAACTTCTTTATCCATCCTGCAGCAGGTGCAAATTTTGAGTATCTGTCCGACAGATATATGGAGCTTATAAAGCATGTTGTTAAAGAGGCAAAGCGCCTTGGCATGAAATACTGGATTTATGACGAATACGAATATCCCTCGGGTACGGTTGGCGGTCAGCTTTTAGAGCAGTATCCCCACCTTCGCCAAAAGGAAATTACATATGTTGTTGAATGGCTTAACCCCGTTGGTATGAGTGTTACAACTCACCAGAGAGGTAAGCTTTTAAGTGCTGTAAGCCTTAAAGAGAAAAACGGCAGGTATTATGTAATAGATATTACCGATAAGTGTGAGGTTAAGGACTCGGGCTTTGGCTCTGTTGACGTTCACTACCAGAACGACTGCACAGTATTTGAGCAGATTGTATTCTTCTTTGAAAGATACAACGAAGCTCCTGTTCCCTCGGCTGCGTGGGCACCGGGCGGTAAGAGTCTTCCCGGTTATATGAATATTATAAACCGTGAGGCTGTGGCAAAGTTTATTGAAATGACTCACGAAAAATACAAGGCGGCAATAGGCGATGAGTTTGGTAAAACCGTTATGGGCGTATTTACTGACGAGCCTACATCCCTCCGTCATTTCGGTCCTCCCACACCCGGTCCCTGGGATGACTGTTTGCTCCAGGAATTTGAAAAGGAACACGGATATTCGCTGCTTCCTTACCTTTATGCGCTCTTCTATAAACCCTTAAGCCCTGAGGAAATAAAGGCGCGTGATGACTACAGAACAACAATAAAGCATTTATACCATAAAAACTTTATTGGTCAGTATGCAGACTGGTGCCATGAGAACGGACTTTTGCTCACAGGCCATTTCGGCGGCGAGGAATTTTTGGGCGGCAGTGTTGAGCAGGGAGATATGCAGACCGAGCTTATGAAAATGGATATTCCCGGTTGTGACTCCATTTTCTCTACATCCAAAATAGATAACCACAACTTTAACGTTGCGGCAAAGCTTGTTTCGGGTGCGGCAAAATACGCAGGTGCGGACAGAGTATTCTGCGAAACCTACACAGGCGCAGGCTGGGACCTTGACTTTCCCAACATGAAGCACGTATCAAACAGGCTGGCAATACTGGGTGTTAATATGCTCCAGTTTATGGGCGGACATTATACACTCCGCGGCACAAGAAAGGTAGAGCCGGGTATACTGCCCTCATCCCACACATACACAAACAAGCTGTTCCGCCACTATCATCTGTTTAACGAGTATATGGCAGGTATTTCATCACTGTCCGCGGCAACAAAGCCCGACGGTAAGGTTATGGTATTAAACCCCTTGAGAGAAGCAATACAGGTGTGGAATATGACCCCTGCACACAGAGATAATATTGAGCAGAAAAAGGTGCAAAAGGTTTACGAATGCACAGCAAACGGTCTGCTCTGGGCAGGCATTGAATACGACCTGTTCTCCGAAGACCTTGTAGAGAACATAGAAGTAAAGGACGGATTTATCGAGGCATTCGGTTACCGCTATGACTGTGTTGTATTCCCTGAAATGCAGCACGTAAACAAGAACACAGCCAAGCTGCTCGATGCACTTAAAAAGAATAATGTTAAGACAGTGCTTATCGGCAAGGTGCCCGAAAGAATTGTTGAAACAAAAGAAGAAACAGGCTTTAAATTTAACTATGATGTCGACAGTAGTGACAATGTATTTGTAAATGACAACTGCTACCTTGTAACCCCGGGTGAAAGAGAATACAGCAGTGACATATTTGCAGGAATCTTCGGCGAGATTATCGGCGGTGCATCACTTGGCATAAAGAGTGACAGCAGAGTTTACATTGCAAAGAGAAGCAACGAGGATGCAGAGGTTTACTTTATTGCA
>JAZNUH010000104.1:0-19149 GCA_045592225.1 Clostridia bacterium
GCTATTACAAGCTTTAAGTCCAGAACAACTCTGGTTCCCTGCCGTGCTAACACAATAGGACCCGGACTGTTTTTGCAGGCTGACTACATCATTGGCGGATGCGACGGTGCATTCAACAGAGGAATGCAGTGGCAGGGTATGAGCCTTTGGATGACTCTCCGCTACGGACCCGATATGTGGATTCCTTCATCCTTTATGCCCACACTGCCCGGCAAGCTCTTCTTCCTTAAAGACCTTGCAGGTCCCCTTGAGGCTGAATGTAACTAATAACTGATTTTTAAGGCATATCTCGCCAAACGGTGAGGTATGCCTTTTGTGCTATCATTAACCAATAAAGGAGGCATAATATGACCAAAAACTACGGAGAAATAAAAGAACTGTTTTTAAACCCGCCCACCGAGTATAATCCTGTGACCATGTGGTTTTGGAACAGCGTAATCACCAAAGAAGGCATTACAAAACAGATGATGGAATTCCGTGAGCAGGGGATTTATGAATTTTATATTCATCCTGCCTGCTATGCCGAATTTGAATATTTATCCGATGAATATATGGAGCTTATAAAGTACGTGGTAGCCGAGGCTAAGCGCCTTGGTATGAAGTACTGGATTTATGACGAATTTGAATACCCCTCGGGTACAGCAGGCGGCCTTATTTCAAGAGACTACCCCGACCTGCGCCAGAAGAGAATACTCTGTGTTCCCATTGACGCACAGGCGGCGGCATACTGCTGGAATGTAAACCTTAAGGGTGAATTTATATGCGCGCAGCGTATTTCTGTTAAAAACGGCAAATACTGTGCTGCTGATGCAACCGATTTGTGCGAGGTTGAGCAATCGGGCGAATTTGTGGATGTAACAATACGCAACCACTATGTTAATAACACTATAATACTGCTTTATTTTTCAACCTTTGTTCCAAGCGGTCCTCCTTCAATGACATCAAGACCGGGAATGGAGGCTCACCGCGGATATGTTGATATGATGAGCTATGAAGCGGTATCAAAATTTATTGAGCTTACTCACGAAAGATACAAGGCGGCAATAGGTGACGAGTTTGGCAAAACTGTTATGGGAGTTTTCACAGACGAGCCCACAACACTGTGCCCCCACTGCGGCGCAGACCCCTATGCACGCAACGCCATTGGCCCCTGGAACGATAAATTTGCCGAGGAATTTGAAAAGAGAAACGGCTATTCAATTTATCCCCACCTTCATTCGCTGGTTTACAAGCCCCTTTCACCCATTGACCACAAGGTGAAAAACGATTACAGAGAAACTGTAAGAGATTTGTACCACAAAAACTTCAGCGGACAGATAGGTGAGTGGTGCCATAAAAACAATCTCAAATTCACAGGCCACTACCCCGGTGAAGAAGAACTGGGCGGCTACATTGCACAGGGCGATATGCAGATGGGTCTTTCCTATATGGACGAGCCGGGACTGGACTCTATCTGGTGTGCAAACAAAATTGATGACAACAACTTCTGCATTGCAGGCAAGCTTGTTGCAGGTGTGGCAAAGGTTAACGGTAAAAACAGAATTTTGTGCGAGGACTACACCTGCTCCTTCTACAACTTTAAGCTGCCCACAATGAAACGAAACGCAAACAAGCTTTTGATTATGGGTGCCAACAAGCTGCAGTATATGGGTGCCTGGTATGCCATTGACAACAAAAACAGATGGCCCGGACCCCCTTACTCATACCAGAACACACAGTACAAGCATTTTGGCAAGTATAACGACTATCTGGCATCATTGCAGGCACTTTCTGCAAACACGGTGCCCGACAGCCGCGTGCTTATGATATTGCCCATGGGACAGGCAACTGCCGAATACGGCATTCTGGACAATTCCCTGTTCAGGCAGAGCCCTTACTACGGGGTAAGACCCGAGTATCAGCGCTTTTATGAGGATACAATCAATGCACTTTTACTTGAAGGCATAAGCTTTGACCTTATAACCGAAGGTTATGCAGACAAAATGACGGTTGCAGACGGCGAAATCAAAATGGGTGAGTACAGCTATGACACAATAGTTCTGCCCTGGGCAGAAACCATAAACAGCCAGACGGCAAGACTTTTAGATGCACTCCGCGGGACAGATGTAAAGGTTGTGTTTGCACAGGCAGTACCCGAAACAGTATATGATAAGGAGGAAGCAAAGGAATATGCTTTAAACCTTTCACAGATAAAGGATGCAGAGGGCGTAAAGGCTTACAGCGATAGTAATGTATATCTTATAAAGGCAGATGCCCTGCCCGTTAATATGCAGGCATACCGAGGTGCAGTTGCCGAAATAATCGGCCACAAGGCACTGAATATAGAAAGTCAGAGCAAGATATACGTAGGCGTAAGAAGCAACGCAGAGTGCGAGGTATACTTTATTGCCAACGATACAGAAAAAGTAGCCGAGGTTACCTTTGATTTACTGCCCGGTATGGAAATTTTCAATGTTGAAACAAAGGAAAAATGTATCTTTAACGTTAAAGACGGCAGGGCAAAGGTTAAGCTTGAGGCATGCGAAATGATTGTTGCACTTCGTGACAAGGCTTGCTCTGTAGTGGCTGAAGCGGAGAAAGAAGAGCCGACATCAATTTGCGAACAGGTTGCAATTGACAAATACAGCTTCAGCACAGCAGGGGACAACGAGCTTGTTCTGAAGTATGAGGCATACGACAAGGAAGACGATATGTGGCTTGAATGCGTACACGGTCTTATAAATGACGGTGTTTATCTGCAGGTGGGAGAGGAATACAAGGTTCGCTCTTCCTTTACAGTAGAAAAAATGCCCGAAAAGCTGTTTGTTCACGCAGAAGCACGCCTTATAAACCGCCTTGTTATAAACGGCAAAGAGGTAAAGCTGCCCATAAACATCCGTACCTGGAGCGATAATGAAAGCAAAACAGAAATTACAGAGCTTGTAAAGATGGGTGTAAACACAGTGGAAATGGACTGCACAGCTATAAGCGTGCCCTACCGCCTGGCAATACCCTTTGTTATGATAACAGGCAAATTCGGTCTTACAAAGGATGATGCAATAACCGATATGCCCGCAAAGATTGACAGCAGCGGCTGGGAAAAACAGGGCTTTACCTGTTATTCGGGTGATGCTACTTATGCTATGGAATATGTAGTTACACGAGAATTTAAAAAGGCGTATGTTCAGTTTACAACCGACGATATTGCCACAGTTTACGTAAACGGCGAGCAGGTGGATTGCAGAATGTGGGCACCCTACCGTGCCGATATTACAAAACACCTTAAAAAGGGTGTAAACAAAATAGAAATCTGTGTAACATCATCTCTCGGTAACAGGTTTATGAAAACACAAAATCCCGCTGTAAACGGTCTTACAGCACCTACAAAAATTACTTTGAGAGCATAGAGGGCAAAAGTTATGGATAAAAGCTATGAAAAAATGCTTGACAGATTTAAAAATCCGTCAAACGAATTTAATCCCGTTACCATGTGGTTCTGGAACGGCAAGGTAACAAAAGAGGGTATAACCCGCGAATTGGAAGAATTCCGTCAGCAGGGTATTTATGAGTTCTTCATTCATCCTGCAGAGGGTGCCGAGTTTGAGTACCTGTCCGATGAGTTTATGAAGCTTATTCAGCACGCGGTTGCCGAGGCAAAAAGACTTGGCATGAAGTACTGGATTTATGATGAGTTTGACTGGCCATCGGGTGTTGCGGGTGGTCTTTTAACAAGAGATTATCCACAGTTCAGGCAGTGGGGCATAGTACCTTTTGTAATTGACGCACAGGCGGCGGCATACTCATGGAAGATTACACACAAGGGCAAGTTTTTGTGTGCACTCAGCGTAACAGAAAAGGACGGCAAAAGCTTTTCAAAGGATGTAAGCCATTTGTTTGAAATAGAAAAACAGGGCGATTTTCTTGATATTTTCCTTAAAAACAGCTATGTAACCGACCAGAGAATTTACGTGTTTATTGCAGAGGAAATTCCCTGCCAGGTACCTGCAAACAGGCAAAAACCCGGCATAGATGCGCACCTCGGTTACGTGGATATGCTAAACTATGAGGCGATAACAAAATATATTGAGCTTACCCACGAGCGCTATAAAGAATACATTGGTGATGAGTTTGGCAAAACGGTTATGGGTGTGTTTACAGACGAGCCCACAACCCACTATGACCTGCGCGGACTTACCATTTGCCCCTGGACAGAAAAGTTCCCCGAGGAGTTTGAAAAACGCCGCGGCTACTCAATTCTGCCCTATATGTATGCACTTGTAACAGAGGCATACACATCTTTTGATGCAAAGGTAAAGGACGATTATTACCGCACACTTAAAGAGGTTTATCACCAAAACTTCACAGGGCAGATTGCCGAGTGGTGTAAAGCCAACGGCTTAAAGCTTACCGGTCATTACGGCGGTGAAGAAGCCCTCGGAGGATATATTCCCCAGGGCGATATGCAGACCGAGCTTATGCTTATGGAAGTGCCGGGTATGGACACAATCTGGTGTGCCGACAAAATTGACGATAACAATTATAATATTGCCGGCAAGCTTGTTTCGGGTGCGGCTAAATTTGCAGATAAGGACAGAATTTTGTCTGAAACCTACACCTGCTCATACTGGAACTTAAAGCTGCCCACCATAAAACGCATAGCCAACAGACTTATTGTGACAGGCGCAAATATGGTACAGCTTATGGGCGCGTGGTACGCGGTGGACGACAGGGTAAAATGGCCCGGACCGGCATACTCATACCAGAACACAATTTATAAATATTTCCACAAGTTCAGCGAATATATGTCATCCCTGCAGTCGCTTTCCGCGGCTACAAGACCCGATGCCAACACACTTTTGTTCATTCCTCTTGCAGAGGGAATTGCGCTGGATGTTCACATAAACGGTGTGAGAAGACGCACACAGATACCCGAAGGATACTTAAATCTGCAAAGGCTTTATGAGGACACAGTCAATGCTCTGCTCTTTGAGGGTATAGGCTTTGACCTTATTTCCGAAAACTTAGCTGACAAAATAGAGGTAAAAAACGGCAAGGCATATATCGGTGATTACTGCTATGACAGTATTGTTCTGCCTTCTATGGAGCACACAAACAGCCATGTGGCGGCGCTTATTAAAAAGCTTTGCGGCACCGATGTGAAAATTATATTCATAGAAAAGGTTACAGGCGTTGTTACCGACAAGGGAGAAAAGGTTGACTATGGCTTTGACTTTGCACCTCTTTCGGCAGATGAAAGCGTTTCGGTAGAACAGGACAAAAATGTCTACCTTATCAAAAACGCATCCTTGCCTGTGGAAATGACAAGCTTACGCCGAACACTTACCGATATTATCGGTCACAGGAGCTTAAACTTCGTATCGGAGGACAGGGTTTATGTAGTTTCCCGCAGTAACGAAAGCTGCGAGGTATACTTTATCTCTAATGATGAAAACAAAAAGGCAACTGTTACGGTTGACATTCTTCCCGGCATGGAGCTTTACAACCCTGAAACAAGAGAACTTAAAGACTTTAAGGTGGTTGACGGCAAAGCGGTTATTGCTCTTGCACCCTATGAGCTTTGCGTGGGAATACGCAATAAGGCTTCGGCATTACTGGCAGACAGAAGTCAGCCCGATAGAATACAGATAAGAGAACAGGTTACAATTGACAAGTACGCATTCAAGACGGCAGATGATAATCAGTTACCCCTGCATTATTCTGTGTATGATGCCGAAACAGATAAATGGTATCCCTGTGAAAACTTTGTGGTAAGCAAATGTGTATACTTAGAGCAGGAACAGGATTACAAGCTGCGTGCAACCTTCAACATTGAAAAAATGCCTGAAACACTGTACATACACGGTGAATCACGCTTTGTAAAGGCAATACGTGTAAACGGAAATGACGTAAAGTTTGACGTAAATATACGTACATGGAGCGACGATGAAACCAAAACCGAAATTACAAAGTATGTACGCGAGGGTGAAAATGTTATAGAGCTTGACTGTGTAACACATAAGTCGGCGCACAAGCAGGCAGTACCCTTTATGATGGTAACCGGTGATTTCGGTCTGGCAAAGGATGATACAATTACACAAATGCCTGCAAAAATTGACAGCAGCGGCTGGGAAAAACAGGGCTTTACATACTATTCGGGCGATGCAACGTATGAAATGGAATATGTTGTTACAAGAGATTTTAAAAGGGCAAGTCTTGCACTTACAACCGATGATGTTGCAACAGTTTTTGTAAACGGCAAAGAAGTGGCTTGCAGACTGTGGGCACCTTATGAGGTTGATGTTACAGACTATATTATAAAGGGTGTTAACAAGGTATCTGTGCTTATAACATCCACAAGGGCAAATATGTTTATGAAGGAGCAGAATCCTTCAAGAAACGGACTTACAGCTCCGACAAGGTTTACCTTGAGGGCTTGAGCCAAGGGGAGTAGAACCCCATAAGCCTTAAACTTGTTAAATTTGTACACTCCCAATTTGTCGTCCTCGAAAGGCGTCAGCCTATCTTCGTCCTCCGCATTGAAATTGCACTAAATTTCTCTGCGTTTAAGGTCGGAGAGCTTAAAATCTTTAAATTTTGATGGAAGACAAAGAAAATACAAAAATAATACTGGCGTATATTTGCAGGATTTTCTGCAGTATTACGCAAAATTTATGCTTTTAAGCCTTGCGGGGTTCTACTCCCCTTGGCTTAAGAAATAAAAAGGTTATGGCAAAAGAAAGGAACAAAAAAATGGGCAAAAACTATGAAACACTGCTTGACGGGTTTAAAAACCCGTCAAGTGAGTACAATCCGGTAACCATGTGGTTCTGGAGCGGCAAAATTACAAAAGAGGGCATTACACGTGAGCTTGAAGAATTCCGTGAGCAGGGCGTGCTGGAATTTTTCATTCATCCCTGCGAGGGCAAGGAGGTTGAGTATTTATCCGACGAGTTTATGCTGCTTATAAAGCACTCGGTGGACGAGGCAAAACGCCTTGGAATGAAGTTTTGGATTTACGATGAAACAGACTGGCCGTCCGGTGCGGTGGGTGGTTTGCTGGCAAGACGGTACCCCGAGCACCGCCAGAAGGAAATATGGTGCGAAAAGCTTTTGTGCTATGCACTTGGAAGAAAGTATACCTTCTGTAAAAAGGCAAACTTTTTATGTGCTATGCGTGTCTGTGTGAAAAACGGAAAAACATACTCAACCGATGTAACAGATTTGTGTGAAGTTGTAAAAATGGGCGAATACACCGAGGTTACATACGCAAACCCCGGTGTGACAGATGAAACCGTATATCTGTATTTTGAGGGTTATGTGAACACCCTGCTTTATGCCTGCCGTGCATCCTATAACACCGACCCCACATACGGCTACCTTGATATGCTGAGTGAAGAGGCTTGTGCAAAATTTATTGAGCTTACCCACGAAAGATATAAGGAATATGTGGGCGACGAGTTTGGCAAAACGGTTGTGGGAGTATTTACAGACGAGCCTACAACTCTTTATCATTTTAATAATGATGTTGTACGCCCCTGGACAACCGATTTTGCAAAGCAGTTTGAAAAAATGCACGGTTACAGCCTTTTGCCCTATCTGCACGCAATATTTTATGAGCCGCAAAACAGGGCAGAGGAAAAGGCACGCACAGACTACTACAACACTATGAAAGAAATGTATCACAGAAGCTTTTGCGGACAGATTGCAAAATGGTGCCGCGAAAACAATCTTAAATTCACAGGACATTTCGGTGGTGAAGAAGAGATTGGTGCATATATTTCTCAGGGCGATATGCAGACAGAACTTACATATATGGATGTTCCCGGTATTGACGAAATTGGCTGTGACTCGAAAATTCATAATACAAACTTCAATATTGCGGGCAAGCTTGGTGCAGGTGCGGCAAAGCTTGCGGGAAAGGACAGACTTTTGTCCGAAACCTACACCTGCTGTAAGTGGAATTACACATTAAGAGATATGAAAAGAGTTGCCAACCGCATACTCACAATGGGTGCCAATATGATTCAGTATATGGGTGCGTGGTACACCATTGACCATGAAAGATGGGAAGGTCCCGCTTACTCGTATCAGAATACCCTTTACAAGCACTTTAATAAATTTACAGATTATATTGCACCTTTGCAGTATCTTTCATCGCAGACAAAGCCTGCCGGAAAGGTTATTCTGTTTATTCCCCTGATGCAGGCCTACAATATGGCTAACATTGCGGGCGAAGCGAAATACGTCGGTGATAACTGGCTGCAAAAGCTTTTTGAGGACAGTGTAAACGCGCTATTATACAAGGGTATTGAGTATGACCTACTTTCCGAAAACTTTGCCGACAGAATGAGAGTAGAAGACGGAGCGGTGCGGATAGGTGATTACAGGTATGATTGTCTTGTTCTGCCGGGAATGGAATACACAAACGAAGAAACAACAAGACTTATAAAAGAGGCTGTGGACAGTGGTATCAGGGTTATATTTGTAAACAACCTGCCCACCTATGTAGCGGAAAAGGGCGAAGAAACAGGACTTGAATTTAGCTTTGTGCCCTATATGTCAAAGCAGGGAATAAGCGTAGAAAAAGATGGTGATGTTTACTTTGTTAAGCCTGATACGTTACCTGTTGATATAGACGTGTACAGTGAGATTTTAGCCGGACTTGCAGGTACACCCTCACTCAACATTGAAGCCGACAAGAGGGTTTACATTGCAAAAAGAGCAAATGAAGGGTGCGAGGTATACTTTATTTCAAATGACAGCGAGGAAGATGCACAGGTTACGGTTGATGCTCTGCCGGGTATAGAGTTTTACAGTACCGATACAAAGGACAAAAAAGAGTGCAGTATAAGCACAAGCGGAAGGGCAACAATGACCATTACTCCCTATGAAATGGTTGTAGCCTTAAGAGATAAAGAAAGCAGCCTACTTCCTGTAAGAGAGCCGGCTGAAAAGCTTGCCCTTTCCGAAGAGAGCACAATTAACAGCTTTAAGTTTACCGCCGAAGAGGGTAATCAGCTTGTACCACGCTTTGAGGTATACGACAAGGAAAGTGAGTGTTGGTACGGTTGTGAATGGTATCACGGTCAGATTGACCAGCACGGCATAAATCACATGTTTTCGCTGGGCAACAACGAGCAGTACAAGGCACGTACATTCTTCACGGTGGATAAAATGCCTGAAAGGATATACCTCCATGCGATTATAAGAAAAATCAAAAAGCTGTTTATAAACGGTAACGAGGTAAAATGTGATGTGAATATCCGCACATTCAGCGACTATGAAAGCAAAACCGATATTACGAAATTTGTAAAGCAGGGCGAAAACATTCTTGAGCTTGAATGTGTAACCGCTATGCACGGAAAGTACAGAGAAAATGTACCCTTTGTAATGCTCAGCGGTGATTTTGGAATTGACAGGGATGACAAAATTGTAAAAACACCTGCAAATATTGACAAAGGCGGTTGGGAAGAACAGGGCTATCCCTACTATTCGGGTGAGGGCATATATGAGATGGACTATTCTGTTGAAAAGCCCTTTAAGAAAGTAGTTATAAGCATGGAAACTTGCGATGTTGCACAGCTTTATGTAAATGACAGATTTGTAGCCTTAAGAGCCTGGGCACCCTATGAGGTGGATGTAACCGACTTTATAAAGCAGGGAGAAAACAAAATAAAAATCCGCATAACCTCTACAAGAGGAAATATGTTTATGAAGTTCAGAAGTCCCGCGAGAAACGGACTTACAGGCGGCGTTAAAATTACTGCATACAATTAACAGAAAAACGACCCAATCAATTTTGATTGGGTCGTTCCTTTAAAGCTTTGTCTGCTCTTTCTTCTATAACCGATAATTCATCGTCATTATAAAAGTCGTTGTTTTTAAGATGATTAAATTCGTGTCTGTAAGCGTCACAACGTGCCTCGTAGCTTAAAAGTGAATTGATGTAAATATTATAGTTTCCGTCCTCGTCGGTAACTGTGGTACCCCGAACACTATGGGGAAGGGGCACACACCTGACAATTATATTGTTCATTTACTGCTCCTTAAGTGCTTCAATTATTCTTACTGCCTTTTCAATATCTTCTTTGGATGCTTTTTTACTTACCGAAAAAAGCATTTTCATTTCGGGGCGCTCTCTTAAAAGAGTGAGGTACTCTTCCATTTCATCAGCATGGGCATGACTTTGTTCACCGCCTAAAATAAAGTCGATGGGAACCTCTAAAATTTGTGCAAGACACATAAGTCTGTCTCTGCGCATATTGGCAATATGCCCTGTTTCCCATTTTTGCACCGTGCTTTTTGTAACACCGCAGGCATCACCTACTGCCTGAAGTGTAAGCCCCAGTTCTTTTCTTCGAGCTTGTATTTTTTCTCCGATTTCCATATACTCAACCCCTTTTATGGGCGTATTATATCACAAAAGTATCTTAAAAGCAACATGCAAAGTGTATAAGTTTTCTAAAGTATATTTGTGCAACTTTTATGTTGACAAAAGGAAACAAATAAAGTATACTAAAAGAAACAAAGGTCGAAACCAAAATAAACTTTAAGAAACAAGGAGGTATATATGACCAACAAAGAAAAAATACGCAAGGCAGATGACAAGTATCTTTTGGAGCTGCTTAATGCCCACGGTTTTTGCAGCTCGGAGGTTAAGTGTAATGAATTTTCCGACTGTGAAAGCTGCATTAAAGCGTGGCTGGAAATGGTGGTGTGATATGACGGTAAAAGAGAGACTTGAACGCGCGGGCAAAATAGAACGGGAGATTGAAAACTTAAACCAGACAATTCAGGAGGTAAAGGACAGACTGTACTCGGTAACGGGTCGGATGGACGGGGACAGGGTACAAAGCGGCAAAACCAATATGCATGAGATAAATCTGTGCCGCTATATGCAGCTTAAGCAAATGCTTGAACGCAGGATAAATACCTTGATTTCGGCACAGATGTCAATTATATCAATAATTAATATGCTGGACGATGCTCTGTACAGAAACCTGCTTATGCAAAAGTATATAAACGGAAAAACCATTCCGCAGATTGCCGACCAGGTGTGCTACACCGAAAGATGGACGGCAAAGCTTTTAAGCCGTGCTTTGTGTGAACTTGAAAACATTCTATCCCAAAATGAGCTGGCGGGTTGACGATTGTGCCCAAAGAGTACTCAAAATTACACTTTACTTTTTGCCTTGTATACTGTATAATTATAGGAGTGTAAATTTTTGGAGGATTTAGGTATGCGAAACTTTTACGGATGGGATAATGAACTTATAAGATACACAGGCAGATGGGGACATGACCCGATGCTTGGCAGAAAAAAGACAAAGGACACCTGTACAACCGGCGCGGCTTTTGAATTTGCTTTTAAGGGCACAATGGCGGTTATGCACTTTGATATAGAATTTAACCTGGCACAGAAAATTCATCTGTGGATAAGTACCGACGGTGGTGCAATGCACGAAGCACCTCTCGCACGCTATCTCCGCATAGCCTGCGAGGATGAGGGCCCGCATTATGTAAAGGTTATTTTCAAGAGCACAGTTGAGGTACAGCACAGATGGTACACACCTTTAAACGGACGTATTGCATTTATGGGTTTTGAAGCTGACGAAATATGTGAGCTTGCACCCGATAACCGCAAAACCATTGAATTTATCGGTGACTCCATTACGCAGGGTAATTTGGTTGAAACAGGTTATCTGACTTATGAAGGCAACAGAAGTGATCAGGTGTATAATGACGATGTTACTGCTACATACGCATGGCTCACTGCCAAAGAGCTTGGACTTCGCCCCATAATTATGGGTTACGGCTGTCTGGGTGTTATAAACGGTGGTGCAGGCGCAGTGCCCAGAGCAGCAGATGCATATCCCTTTAACTTTGACAGAAGCCCCATTGACTTTGAACCTGCCGATTATGTTGTTATAAACCACGGCGCAAACGATGCGGGCGGCAAGCTGGAGGACTATCTGAAGGGTTATAAAGACCTTATAACCGCAATTCGAAAAATAAATAAAAAGGCTATAATTTTCTGTCTCAGCGCATTTTGCGGAGCACATCACGACGGACTTTGCGAATTTATAAACAGCGAATATTCAAAAGAGGATAAGGTTGTGTTCATAAGCTCAAAGGGTTGGGTGCCTTTAGAGCCTTTACATCCTCTGCGCGCGGGACACAAAACCATTGCGGGACATCTTGTGCCCATTTTAAAAGAATACATGAAATAATTTATTACTGCCGTACTTTTTGTGTGCGGCAGTAACTGTTTGAAAGGAAAAGATATGAATTTTGAAAAACACCTTGAACTGCAGATAAAAATGCATCCGTCAGCAGAGGCACAGGACATTGTAAAGCTTTGCTATCAGGCGGCGCGGGGCGGTGAGCATATGCTTGGTGACATAGAGGGCGCGCGAAAGTATTTTAACGAGGAATTTTGCAAAACACAACCCTGTGACATACCTCTTTACGAAGAAATTTCGGATGAGTTTTGCCGCGTGAATATTGCTGCATGGAAATACCGCGGGTTGTCTGCTGACCTGCTCTTTGACATATTCTTAAAATCAGCAAAGCAGACGGTGACAGAAAATAATAAGCTTGCGGAATATATTGACATTGCAGAAAAAAGCGTGTACGGGGGCAAAACAGGTATTACACCCGGGGAGTGGACAGAGTTTGTAAGCAGGTATAAAAAATCGGGTATGCCCACAGTGCATCACAGCACCCGGTACCGCCTTGGTGAAAAGCCGTCATACCGTGTTGTACGCACTTGTTTTGTAGCCCGCGAAAGTTATTTGCAAAATGTAAAAAATGATTGAAAATATATATAAACTGGTGTATAATATAAGAATAATATTATAAGGAAGGATACGGCAATGAAAATATTAATAGTTGACGATGAAAAATTGCTGGTCAAAGGAATAAAATTCAATTTCGAGCAGGAGGGCTATCAGGTAGTCACTGCATACGACGGCGAGGAAGCAATAAAGCTTGCCCGCGACAAAAACATAGACCTTATTATTTTAGACCTTATGCTGCCTAAAATTGACGGATTGTCAGTATGTCAGAAGGTAAGGGAGTTTTCCCGCGTGCCCATTATAATGCTTACTGCAAAGACCGAGGATATGGACAAAATACTGGGTCTTGAATACGGTGCGGACGATTACCTTACAAAGCCGTTTAACATTCTTGAGCTCAAGGCAAGAGTAAAGGCAATACTCCGAAGAGCGCAGCCGGTAGGCAAGGAGGGCAGTCCTCTTATTTCTATGGGCGAGGCGGAGCTTGACTATAACTTCCGCAAAATTAAAATCGACGGCAGATGGATTGAGCTTACTTCAAAGGAGTTTGACCTTATGGATCTTATGGTGTCAAACCCCGGCAAGGTGTATTCGAGAGAGCAGCTTCTTGATATTATATGGGGTTATGATTACCCAGGTGACATTCGTACAGTTGATGTACATATAAGACGTCTGCGTGAAAAGATTGAGCCCAATGCTGCAGAGCCGACATACATACTTACAAAATGGGGGGTTGGATACTATTTTAAAAACGATTAAGCATTTCTTTAAAGGAATACGTACCCAGCTTATAGCCACATACTTTGTAATTATGATACTGGCACTTGTAATTGCTGATGTATATATTCTTAATTTTGTAATGGATTACACCTATAAGCAGAGATATATGGATATGCTTACCCGAGCCAACATAGCGGCAAGCTTTGTGGGTGATAACGGGTATGATGACAGATATCAGCTTAACGCGCTTGCGGCATCCGAGCAGGACGCGCGCGTAATATATTTTGATAAGGATGCCAAGGTGGTTTTTGATAACGCGCAAAGCGGCAACCTTCACGGCAAAATAATGAGCGACCCTCAGGCACTTATGGCGCTCAGCGGTGAAAATGTGACCGATAAGCTGGAGCAGGGCGAGGATTTATATCTCATTGCGGCGGTGCCG
Source organism: Clostridia bacterium (assembly GCA_045592225.1). Taxonomy (GTDB): domain Bacteria; phylum Bacillota; class Clostridia; order UMGS1883; family UMGS1540; genus JAZNUH01. Next base: position 13,939 of record JAZNUH010000104.1, read on the forward strand.
GTTACACGAAATGCCGAAACTATCGGCGGTGTATATGTAAAAAGTCAGGCAAATGACATAACCGAGTATTATAGTCATGTGCGAAACAGTCTGCTGATTTTATCGGGAGCTGTGTGTCTGCTTCTGGGAGTGTTCAGTCTGCTTATGGCGAGAGCCTTTACCGCGCCCATTTCCAATCTCACATCAAAGATTAAGGAAATGAGTGAGAATGACAGCAGAGAGCCTGTTGAACTCAGCGGTAACAACGAAATAAACGAGCTTGTATCTGCCTTTAACAAAATGGTGGAAAAAATAGAGGATGTTGAGGTGCGCCGTCAGGAGTTTGTTTCAAATGCATCCCACGAGCTTAAAACACCGCTCAGCTCCATAAAGCTTATATGCGACTCTATCCTGCAGACACCCGATGTAGACAGAAACACCATAAACGAGTTTCTTGTGGATATGAACGCCGAGGTTGACAGACTTACAAGAATTATAAACAAGCTTTTAAGTCTTACAAAGCTTGATGTGTCAGCCGATGAAAAGGAAGTGCTTGAGCTTACAACCTTCAACATAAAAACCCTTGCGGAGGATATTGTAAGGGCACTCACACCTCTGGCAAAGAAAAAGCACATAAAAATACAGACCTTGTTTGTTGATGATGTGTTTATAAGAACCGACGCGGACAAGATATGGGAGGCTATATATAACATACTTGATAACAGCATCAAGTACACCCAGAACTGCGGACGCGTGTACATGGAGCTTTACCGTGACGATAAGAATGTTGTTATAACAATAACAGATAACGGAATTGGTATGGCGGAAGAGGAAATTGACAAGATATTTGACCGTTTTTACAGAGTGGACAAGGCGCGTGCGAGGGAAACAGGCGGCACAGGGCTGGGACTGTCTATTGCACTCAGCGCAGTTGAACTCAACGGTGGATACATAGAGGTTGAAAGCTATGAAGAGGTGGGCAGCCTGTTCAGAATAGTACTGCCTGTTGAAACAGAGCTTTAAACCGCATTCCATTTGACGAATGGAGGGAATATATATGAAAAGGATATTACCCGCATTATTGTGTGTGCTTATGCTGTTTACAGCCTGCTCCACAAAATCGGGACAAACAAAGGAAGCAGAGCTTTATTTTGTAAATACAGAGAAAACAGAGCTTGTGGCCGAAAAACGCGCTATCCAGACAGGCGGCGACGGATTTATGAAAAATGTGGTAAACGCGTTACTTGAAGGGCCTACTGCGGTGGGTGCTCAACGCATAATACCCGAGGATACAAAGCTTTTAAGTGTAAAGCTTGAAGGTACTGTTGCCTATGTAGATATGTCCAAAAGCTTTGACAGTGGCGAGGATGTTGACAAGCTGCTTCGCAGATATACCCTTATAAGCACACTTTGTTCCATTGAAGGTGTGCAGAAAACCAAAATACTGGTTGAGGGTAAGGAAATAAAGAGTATATCCAACAGCGGCAGAACTCTTGAAGCGCTGGGGAAAGAAGATATTATAATGGCAAACAGCCAGCAGTCAAACAACAATTATTCGGTTTCGCTTTACTTTGCCGACAATAAGGCACAGCTGAAAAGTGAAAAACGTGTTGTAGAGGTAACCGAGGGAACATCCATTGAAAAGGCTGTTGTTGAAGAAATTATAAAAGGGCCGGCAGCCGGAGGACTTTACCCTACAGTAAGTGCAAAAACAAAAGTAATCGATGCCAGCACCAAGGAAAATATATGCTTTGTAAACCTGTCCGCAAGCTTTATTACAGACAACGCAGGCAGCAGCACCCAGGAATATCTGGCCGTTTACTCCATAGTAAACTCGCTTTGCGCTCTGGACGGAGTTGAAAAGGTACAGTTTTTAATTGAGGGCGAAAGCAAGGAAAGCTTTGGACAAATGGTATTCAACGAAGCATTTACAGCTATGAAATAACAACTACGGAAAGGTGTTTGATAAATGAAAAAGAAATTTAACGAAATGTGCGAAATAGCACGTCAGGTATATGGCATAGACCAGCAGATGTACCCAAAGTACAATGTAAAAAGGGGCTTGCGTAATGCCGACGGAACAGGTGTTCTTGTAGGTCTTACCCGTATAGGTGATGTTCACGGTTATACCATAGAGGATAACGACAGATTACCCGATGAGGGTGTTCTCCGTTACCGCGGCATAGACGTAAAGGACATTATTGAAACCTGTCAGAAGGAAAACCGCCACGGCTTTGAAGAGGTTTGTTACCTTCTTTTGTTTGGTAATCTGCCTTCCAAAAAGCAGCTTAAAGACTTTAATGAGGTAATCGGCGAGCACAGAGCATTGCCTGACGGATTTACCGAGGATATGATTTTAAAAGCCCCCAGTAAGGACATTATGAACAAGCTTGCGAGAAGTGTACTGGCGGCATATTCCTATGACAGCGACCCTGACAGTACATCACTTGAAAATATGATACGTCAGTCAATTGAGCTTATTGCCCGTTTCCCCACAATGGTGGCGTATGCATATCAGGCAAAGGCGCATTACTTTGAAAATCACAGTCTTGTTATTCACACCCCACAGAAGGATTTGTCCACGGCGCAGAATTTACTGTATATGATGCGCCCCGACAATAAGTTTACAGACCTGGAGGCGGACGTGCTTGATACAGCACTCATTCTTCACGCGGAACACGGTGGCGGTAACAACTCGGCATTTACTGCTCATGTTGTATCGTCAAGCGGAACCGACACCTATTCGGCAATTGCCGCGGCAGTAGGTTCTCTTAAGGGACCCAAACACGGCGGCGCAAACAACCGTGTACGCGCTATGATTGAGGATTACAAGGCAAATATAAGTGATATATCAGACCGTGACCAGGTTCGCGATTATATAAGAAAAACCTTAAGGGGCGAAACCTTTGACCATTCGGGACTTGTGTATGGTATGGGTCATGCGGTTTATACGCTGAGCGACCCCCGTGCTGTAATGCTTAAAAAACAGGCACAGGAGCTTGCAGAGGAAAAGGGATACGAAAAAATATTCGGTCTTTACAATCTCATAGAAGAGCTTACCCCCGAGGTTTTTGCTGAAATTAAAGGAGTAAACAAGCCTCTCTGTGCAAATGTTGACCTGTATTCGGGTCTTGTTTACGAAATGCTTGGCATTCCTCAGGTGGTGTATACACCTATATTTGCAATAGCGAGAATTGCAGGCTGGTGTGCACACAGAATAGAGGAGGTTGTTGCGGGCGGAAGAATCATACGTCCTGCGTACAAGAGTGTAGAAAAGAAACTGCCTTATGTGGCAATTGATGACAGAAATGACGACTAAAATATAAGGAGAAAGATTATGGAAGTGTTATACGAAAATCTGCTTGCAATTCAGTGGCAGCAGATTGTAATGTGGGTTATAGGCGGTGTGCTTATTTATCTGGCAATTAAAAAGGATATGGAGCCGGCACTCCTTCTGCCCATGGGCTTTGGTGCCATTTTAGTAAACCTGCCTTTTTCGGGTGCGGTTACACAGGGACACGAAATAGGTGTTATTGACACACTGTTTAATGCAGGTATCGCAAACGAGCTTTTTCCTTTACTTCTCTTTATAGGCATCGGTGCGATGATTGACTTCGGTCCCCTGCTTTCAAACCCTAAAATGCTGCTTTTCGGTGCGGCGGCACAGTTTGGTATATTCTTTACCTTAAGTGTTGCATCCCTTGCAGGCTTTGAACTTAAAGATGCGGCATCCATTGCTATTATCGGTGCGGCAGACGGTCCTACATCCATATTTGTAGCAAACTTCTTTAACTCCAATTATATAGGCGCAATAGTTGTTGCGGCATACTCATATATGGCACTTGTGCCCATAGTTCAGCCGCCGGTAATAAGACTTATAACAACAAAGAAAGAGCGTATGATAAGAATGCCTTACGCGCCCAAGAGTGTTTCCAAGACAGTTCGCATAATTTTCCCCATTGCAATTACAGTTATTGCAGGTCTTGTAGCACCCAAGAGCGTAGCGCTTATCGGCTTCCTTATGTTTGGTAACCTTATCCGTGAATGCGGAGTGTTAAACCTTTTATCCGAAAGTGCACAGAAGGAGCTTGCAAACCTTATCACCCTTCTTCTGGGTCTCACAATTTCCACAAAGATGCAGGCAGCAGCATTTTTAAACCTGAATACACTTCTTATTATGGGTCTGGGTCTTGTGGCATTTGTATTTGATACTGTTGGCGGTGTGTTCTTTGCAAAGTTCTTAAACCTTTTCTCAAAAACAAAAATCAATCCCATGGTTGGTGCGGCAGGTATTTCCGCATTCCCTATGTCGGCACGAGTTATTCATAAAATGGGACTTAAAGAGGACAATCAGAACTTTCTGCTTATGCACGCAGTAGGTGCAAACGTAGCAGGACAGATTTCATCGGTAATTGCGGGCGGACTTATTATAGGTCTTGTTTCTGCAATGTTATAAGGAGGGGTTAAAATGAACGTTGAGGCTATGCTTAAAACACTGCCCATAATGCTTTACGGTATGGCAGGAATATTTGTGGTTTCGGTGGTTATTTATCTTTGCATTCTTGCAATTATAAAAATTTTTCCTTCAAAGGATTGATTTTTGCGTTGAATGCAGAGTGATAAAATGTTAAAATAAAATAAACAAAACAAAGGAGAATGAAAATGAAAAAATTAACTGCTTTGGTTTTAACTGTACTTATGCTTTTAAGCATAACAGTTGGTGCGGCGCCCAGCGGCTGGGCAAACGACGAGGTTAATGCGGCAATAGCAATGGGAATAGTTCCCGAAAGAATTCAGGGCTATTATCAGAACCCCATTACCCGTGAAGAATTTTGTGAAATGGTAATGCTTACCTTTGACAAAATTTCAAAAGAAGAAATCGTAGCGGCAGAGGATGTATTTGCCGACACAGACAACGAGAGCGTACTGCGTGCTTATGCGGCAGGTATTGTTAAGGGAACCGGCGAAACAACATTTTCTCCCGAGGCACCCATTACAAGACAGGAAATATGCACAATGCTCGCACGTTGCATTACAAGAGCAGACAGCTCGGTAACGGTTGCACAAAGCTATCCCAATGTTTTCCCCGACCAGGCAAGCATTGCAGACTGGGCACTTTTAAATGTTCAGTATATGAATATGAACACAGTTATGCTTGGAGATGAAGCGGGTAACATAAATCCTTTGGGTAATACAACACGTGAACAGGCAATTCTGCTTACTTACAGACTG
>JAZNUH010000105.1:0-18249 GCA_045592225.1 Clostridia bacterium
GAAATCAGGGTTTTGCCTTCTGTTTCCTCATACACTCCTGCCGCGCCTTCGCCGTATGAAGTTTGGCGAAGTACAGGTGTTTCAAGCATATTGTACATAAGTATTGCCATATCACCGCGTGTCATATCAGCATCTGCGCCCACAGCGCTTACACCTTTAAGCAACCCCAGCTGTGATGCCTTTGCCATATAACCCGAGGGGTAGCCGCCCATAGCCTCTGCGTGTACCTCGTAGCCCAGAGCACATACAAACATTTTAACCGCCTGCGCGTATGTTACCTCTTTGTCGGGTGCGAATGTATCATCACCCATACCCTTTACAATGCCCATGCCATATGCCGCTTCAATATTGCCGCATGCCCAGTGGCTTGCAGGTACGTCCGAGAAAACCTCACCGCTGCCCATATCGCTTTCAAGGTTTATAAGGCGCATAAGAACCGTGGACATTTCGCCCCTTGTCATATTTGCGTAGGGTGTAAACATATCAGCCACACGTCCCTCAACAAGGCCCAGCGCCGAAAGTACTGTTACTGCCTCTTCACAGCTTGTACCTGCAATATCAGTAAATGGTGTAGCCGCTGATACTGCGCCTGCAGACAAAACGGTCATAAATACAATTAAAAGAGCAATAGCAAAAATTTTGCGTTTCATAAAATTCCCCTCTTTCCGTTATGCGTTAAGCCAATTATATATACGCTGCATAATAACTGCCGCTTCTGCGCGTGTTGTATTGCCCAGCGGATTTATTGTTCCGTCTTCATTACCTTTTATAATCCCTGTGTTTATCATTGTAACCACATCTTTTACGGCATAATCCGAAACCATAGCGCCGTCAGGATATGCAGTCAGGTCACTGCCTGCTGAAGGCAGAGCCTTTACACAACGCATTCCGCGTGCCGCAATTACCATAAGGTCCTGCCTTGAAATTTCAGCTTCAGGCATATACATATTGTCACCCACACCGTTTAATATAAGCAGCGCCTTGCCTATTGAAATTTCTGCTGCGTAATCCGAATCAGGGTCAACATCCGCAAAATTACCACTTGCAATCTTGCCTGACATACCCAGTGTTCTTACAAGGAATTTAGCAAAATCACCGCGGGAAATGGTATCTCCGGGAGCAAATGAATTCTTTTCAACCTCTTTTTCAATACCGCTGTCGTAAAGGAAGTTTATTGCCTCCTCTGCCCATTCATATCCGTCCATACCTGTTACGGCATTAAGCTGTGCAAAGTCAATTTCTTCTGCGGGATCAATCTTTATCATAACCGCCTGATAGGGCTCTAAGGATATGTCAAATTCACCTTCACGCTGCACTATTACAGGGTCTTTGCCCGCACCATTATATACAACGGACATTTCGCAATCACCAATGGTTATTGCCTCATTTTCACTTGTCAGCGAAACTGTCGCCACCATATCGTTTGTGCGTCTATTTTGTACAACACCGTAAACATCCTTGCCGTCTGTCCAGGTTTCGTACCATATGTCACCTGTCTGCATCTGTATGTCGCCGGGCTTGTCAACGTTGAACATTTTGTATTCTTCATCAACGTAGTATTTGTAAATCTGCTCTTCTTCTAATTCGTGGAATGCCATTAAAGCATCCCAGTATGGGCTCTCGTGCAAATCCTTGTCTATATTTTTAAAATCGGGAATCCATGCGTACCAGCCGTGCGCGTTTGCACCCGCAAGGTAGTTTTGCATAATCATAGAGTGTACCTGTACTGCGGTGGGTGTGCCCTTGGGGTCGGTGCCTGTGCCTACTGTACAGCACTGGAGAATACCCATAACAAGCTTGTCTTGTTCCGCTGCTTCTATCTTTGCCTGCTCAATAAGTGTAGGAACAAATGTGCCGTAACTGTTGTACTGCGAAGGATAGGGGTCGGGCCCCAGTATATCACAGTATTTCATTACGCTGTCATACATAGAGCCCATAACCTCGCAGATATATACAGGTGTGTGGTCATTAAAGCTGCGGAGCAAAATGTATGATTTCCTCAAATCGTCATCACCGTCGGGGTAATGAAGATAGGGTTCGTCCATTGTCATCCAGCAGAAAATGGCGGGATGGTCCTTGATTGCCGACATTGTATTACGTACACTCTGCGCATTTGCATCGTGACCTGCGGGACGCATACCAAAATAGCAAACTACTGCCGCATAGCAGCCGTTTTCATAAAGCCAGTCAAGGTCTGCCTTTGCCTTTGCAGGGTCTCCGGGTACAACATACTGTACCACGTTTATTCCTGCGGCAATTGCCGCGCTCCATGCTTCCTGATCTTCGAAGCCAGCCATATGGTAGTTCATAACAGGTCTTACAACCTTGCCGTTTCTGTCTGTGTAAACACCGCGTTTATCAAGTGCCTTAGGCCTGTCATATTTATATACATACTGTGTAAAAGTTTCAACAATCTTTCCTGCATTGTCCTTTACCGTAATTTCAATGCGGTATTCCTTTTCCTTTTCGGAAATAAATGACATGGGATATGCAAAGCGGGAAACATAGTTTGTAAATTTAACGTTTGAAAGTCCGCCCAGCTGTGTTGCTCCGTCCATAAACTTGTAGTCAACGGTATACCCTTCGTCTACAAAGTTTTTATCCATCGTAACCTCTGCATAACCCTCTTTCTGGGGTACGTCGGTGTAGTAGAATATCTGGTCTGTCTTTGCCTTAAAGCTTATATCAGGGAATCCAACAATCTTAATCTCTGCATCATCAACATAAAGTGTGCCCGAATCACAGCTGTAGAGCCTGAAATATGTAACAATCATAGACGCTCTCTTGTCAAGAGTGTAACGTATTTTAGCCTGCGTCCATTCAGCCTTATCTTCTGTACTTACAGTAAACTCCCCTGCTCCTGCTGATTGATCGGCACGTACATACTCGTACACATAGCCTTCAAATTTAATACCAAAGTTTGCATCCTTGTTCTGACCTGTTCTGTCAGGCAAATCCAGCTTATACCAGAAAGAAAGTTCAACAGTGTTTCCGCCTATAAGGTTGGGTGTCTGAATACTTGCAAAAGCATTTTTGCCCCATTCGGTTGTAACCTTTACAGCATAGTTTCCGCTGTGAACATTTTCTGTTTCTGTCTTAACATATCCGGCGCCAAGGCCTGCATATGCTCCAACGCCAACAGGAAAACCGTTTTCTGCAAGTTCCTCAAATCCGCCGTTTGTCATGTAATTTACGTCGGCCTTGGGCGCATTGTCAGAAAGCTTCGCCGCCGATACGGGCATTACCGCAACAAGCATTACCAGCGCAAGCAGTATTCCCATTATTCTTTTCATTTTGTTTCCTCCCTTTGTATTCTACTTTAATATCTTCACATCAACGGGCTTTAAATCTGCCCACAAAAACATTTTTATCACTGTTTGTCCTTTTACAAATTTATCTGCCGGCAGTCGGCACTGCAATGTGTCATCCGAGGAGCAGACAATACCTGCCAGCCTTTCTCCTTTTTCTGTCACCTTGTACTGTGCTGCAAAAAGTACGCCTTGCTTTTCAGCATCAACCACAGATACCTCAATGTATTCAGTATTCATGGGCAGTTCTTTTACTTCTTCTCCCTGTGCATTTCGCACCTCAAAGCATTTTTTGTATTTTGTAAAAGAAAAATCATCAAAAAATGTCCAACCGGCGCCTGACGAAATGTCAATTTTAACGTAATTTGTTCCCGCCGGAAGAGCGATAATCGTTTCAACATACGTCCATACGTTTGCCGCTTCTATATTCACAGGCATGTATATGGGTTCGTCAAGTCCGGTCAAACTGCCATCCGAATGCATTTTGTATGTAAGCAATCTTACCCAGGGCAGCTTACCCTCCTGTGCCGAGTCGTCTTTTATTTTAAAACTTACGGCATATTCGTCGCCTTCTGCTGCTGCAGATGACTCTTTGTTGTTTATCATAAATCCGCCTGTCGCTCTGTTTTGCTGGCGAACAGCCAGAATATTATTGCCGTTTTCCGATGTGAGCTTTATTGCATTTCCGCTCTGCCAGTTTGTAATGCTCTGCCATTCACGGTCACCTGCTACATCAGCCTCAAAGTGGCCGTTTAAAATCATATTTCCTTCGGTGTGCTTTGCCTCCTTAACTATCACATTGTCAAAGCATACCGTCGCATCTGCACTTACATTGGCAAGGTGTATTTTTACGTTAGGTGAAATGCTTTCACCAACTGTTATCATTGCACGCACCGGTGTCCATTCGCTAAATACTTCGGGTCTTTCTGCCATAACCGAAGCGCCTCTGCCCAGGCTGTCATATAATTGCACCTTTGCGGCACCCTCCGCGTCGGATTTGCAGTAGGCTTCAAGTATATAGGTTTTGCCCGGCTCACCTTCAAAGGTGGATATTACTCCCGAAACGCCTTTAAGCGAAATGTAGTTGTTCCCGCTCTTTGCCTGTGCCGGACTGTTTGTAATAAGCGCCGCAGACTGGTCTATGTTTTCATACGTCCAGCCTGTGCCCTCTTCAAAGCCTCCGTCAACTGCAAGATTAACCTCATTGAGCACCTCTGTATCAATCCTTTGAGCCGGTGTTATTTTAAACATTACCGCCTGATAAGCCTCAAGCCGAATTTTCACGCCGCTGTTTAGCTTCTCATATGTGGGATTTCCTGCGCCATCATAAATAAACTCAAAATCATATTCTCCCACTGTAACAAGTCCGTTTTCACTTGTCAGGGGAAGTGTATGTTCAATAGCTGTTTTTGTTCTGTTTTGAATAATTCCGTAAATATAATCGCCGTCGGTAAAGGTTTCGTACCATATATTACCGGTCTGCGCCTCTATGTCCCCCGGCTTGTCAACATTAAATGTTTCATATTTACCCTTTACGTAGTAATCGTAGACAAGCTGTTCTTCAAGCCGGTGGAATTTCATTAAAGCGTCCCAGTATGGGCTTTTATGCAGGCTCTCATCTATATCGGTGTAATCGGGCTCCCACGCATACCAGCCGTGCGCCTTGCCGCCGGACAGGTAGCTTTGCAGTATCATTGAATGTACCTGAAGTGCAGTAGGTGTGCCGCCTTCAACAGTACAGCACTGAAGTATGCCCATTACAAGCTTATTCTGTTTTGCCGCCGCCACACTTGCCTTGTTCACTAAAACCGAAACAAATGTACCGTAGCTGTTGCGGTTTGCCGGATATGGGTCGGGTGCCAGAATGTCACAATATTTTGCTGACTCCGCCATATATGCCGTTGTGCACTCGCATATATAAACAGGGGTATAATCGTTAAGGCTGCGCAGTAGCTTATATGATTTTCTCAAATCATCTCCTGCGTATTTGTTGTGCAGGTAAGGTTCATCCATTGTCATCCAGCAAAATACTGCCGGGTGGTCGGCTATGTTTGACATGATGTTAAACACACGGTCAAAATTTGCATCGTTGCCTGCCGGTTTCATTCCGAGATAGCATACAACTGCCGCATAGCATCCCATTTCATAAAGCTTGTCAAGCTCATCATAAGCCTGATTTAAATCTGCGGGAACAACATACTGAATAACATTTATTCCTCCGTTAACCATTGCTTCCCACGCTTCTGTGTCAGAAAAGGGTGGCGTATGGTAAGCCATAACCGGCTTTACCTCTTTGCCGTTTCTGTCGGTGTACACTCCGTCCGCCGACAGGGATTTTGGCCTGTCATATTTATATGCATACTCGGTAAGCTCTTCTATAACCTCGCCCGCCGAATTCTTGATTGCAATTTTAATTTTGTATTCCTTTTTCTTTGTTTTCAAAAGCTCTAAAGGATATGTAAATTCTGCCGAGTGGTTTTTAAATTCCACACCCTCCGCAGTATGCTGGACTGTAAGTCCACTCATAAATTTAAAATCTGCCGTGTAGTCTGCATCGTCATAAAAATCGTTCATACTTACTGTAACACAGCCCTGTGTTTCCTCGGTATCCGAGTAATAAAAAACCTGCTCGCTTTTTGCAGCGAAGGTCAGTGGAGGATACGCAGTCATGCAAAGCTCTGCATCATCCACATAAACAGTTCCCTCGGTCATATTATACATGCGGAAATAAAATACAATAATGTTTGCACGCTCGTCAAGGGTGTAATCAACCTTTGCCTGTGTCCATTCGCCCACGCTTTGAGCAGTAACCTGAATTTCTGCAGCACCTGCCGCATAATCGGTACGCACAGCATCAACATACCCTTCAAATTTTACACCAAAAAGTGCATTGGCATTGTCGCCCGTCCTTTCGGGCAGGTCGGATTTGTACCAGAATGAAAGGGTAATGGTTGAACCGCCGATAAGATTGTTAATTTGTCTTGCTACCCACGGATTTCCCGCACCGCCATTAAGCCTGAGCGCACCACTACCGCTCCGGTACGTGCTTTTATCAATGGAGGCAAAGCTTCCGCCCCATCCTCCGTAAGCATTGTAGCCGTAAGAACTTTCAAAGCCGCCGTAGCCTATAAAGTTTTCATTCAATGCAGCGGCAGTCGCCTGCACGGGTACAAGCAACGATACAAACAATATTAAGCTGATAATTACCGATGTAATTTTCCTTTTCATACTTTCCTCGTGTTAATCTATTGGCAAGACGGGACAAAATGTCCCGTCCTGCCTTTATAAACTATTTAAGTACTGCAGTTTTTACCGGAATCATAGTTCCTGCCCACAAATATGCTTTTACGACTGTGTTTTCATCTCCGCCAGTCACCTCAATGTCACAGGGAGTTTCGCTACCTGCTCCGCCCAGTGTCTTACAGGTTATGTTTACAAGCCTTTCTTCTCCGTCTGCCACCTCGTACTGTGCAACAAATACCTTTGCATTTTCCAAATCGCCCACATTAACGGCATATGCTGTGTATGTTCCGTCAACAGCCTCGGTAAGCTCTGTTATAATCTTGCCGTCTGCATTTTTAAAGCTTACACCTGTTTCGTATTTAACAAATTCAATATCGTCAAATCTTGTCCAGCCTTCGCCTGCAAAGAACTGTATCTTAAGATAGTTAACATCAGCAGGAAGCTCAACAATCGCCTCGCACTTTGTCCAGGTGTCCTTAGCCTCAATTACGGGATTTATTACAATTGCGTCGCCCTTTGCAGAGATGGATGTGTCAGCATTCATTCTGAAGGGGAACAAGCGTACCCAGGGCATTTTTTCAGCATTAAGGCCGGAATCATTTATCCAGAAGGTCAGCTTGAACTTTTCTCCTTCTTCTGTTGCCGCACTGTCGTCCATATTCAGCATAATGTGTCCGTAAACATTATTCTGCTGGCGGATAGCATAGGATGCATTGCCCGAATGTGCTGTGCCTGTTTCAAGCTTTACAGCGTTGCCGCCAAACCAGTTTGTAATGTTTTCCCATTCGCTGTTTCTTGCATTGTCAGCTTCAAAGTCACCGTTTAATACCATATTACCGTCAAAGTCGCCCAGGCAGTAAAGCTTAACGCTGTCAAAGCATACAATTGCTTCCTCATTCATGTTTGCAAGATAAAGTCTGAATGTAGGTGCAGGTGTAGCCTTGCCTATGGTAATCATTGCTCTTGCAGGTGTCCATACATCAGGCTTTTCGGGTCTTGTATCCTGAAATACATGTGTACGTCCCGCACTGTCAATCAACTGAATACGTGCCGAGTTTGCCTCGGTTGCCTTGTAGAATACTTCAACCATATATGTTTTGCCGTATTCCACTTCGTATGTTGCTGTCGCAAGCATATTTTCCACAGCTTCAAATCTCAAGTATTTGTCACCTGTATGTGCTTCGTTTGCATCCTCTATCAATGATTCTTCAAGGGTAGTGTTCACAACTCTCCACCCTTCAAGTGTTCCTTCTTCTGTAAGAGTTTCAAAGCTGCCGTTTACCGCAATGCTTTCCATTGCCTTTTCATATACAGGAACAAGCTTTACAGCATCGTATTTCATTCCGTTGCCGTAGGGGCTATATGTAGCAACCAACTCAATTTCAATGGACGAAACCGCATTACCAAGACCCTTTACCTGTGATGTAAGGTCGATAGTAATATCGTTCATTGCCCATACAGTAGATGCACCGGGCGCATATTTTACTGTTAATGTTTTTCCGCTTGCATCTTTAAGTGTTACATTAACATAGCCACGGATAACACTGCCCGCCGCATATGCTTTATATGAGAGCTCATAGGAATAATCCTCGTAGTTTACATACCAGTCTGCCTGTGTGTCAATTGTAACTGTCTGCTTAATTGCCGCTTCAGCACCATTCTCGGCAGTGTCGGGGAAGGTTATAGCCGCTGTCTTTTTACCGCCGTCACCTGCTTTGGCAGAGTATACAGCGTGTTCTTCAACTGCAAAACTGTAATCTTCTCTTGCCTGTGTCCAGTAGGTAATTTCGGTTGAGTTTGCAGCATCCTTTTCAAAGCTTTCGTTCTGAATAAGGTTATAAACCCCGGTTACGGGAACGGGTGCCAGTTTAATACCGTCCCAGCGCATTTCATACATAGTGGAGCTTGCAATCAGCTGAACCTCGATTGAAGCAACGGGGCCGCCTACATCAAGTGTCTGCGAGGTTAAGTCTATATTAACCTTGTTAACTGCCCATACTGTTGTGGGTGCGGGATTATATGAGCGTGTGTAGCTCTTGCCGTTTGCATCGGTCATTATTACATTTACATAGCCTCTGTAAATGCTGCCTGCCGCGTAAGCCGAGTATGAAAGCTCGTAGGAATAATCCTGGTAATTTACATACCAGGCTGCCTCTGTGTCTATGGTAGCTGTCTGCTTAAGCCCTGCATCACCAAGTCCGCTTGCAAGGTCAACATAAATGCCCTGCTTACCACCGTCGGTATTGTCTATGTAAGAGGGATGATCCTTTATTATGTATTTGTTTTCAGCACCGGTCTGCTCCCAGCCGGGAATTTTCTTACTGTCAACAGTACCAACTTCAAAGCTGCCGTTCAAAAGCAGGTTGCCCTCTTCGGGAATGAGTTCATAATCCTCTTCTTCCTCTTCGTCACCGGGTCCGGGAGCATCGGGGTCGACTTCAGAATCTGCTTCGGGAACTGTAGCCTTAAGAACAATATCATCATACTGACAGCCGCTACCACCGCTTATAAGTCTTACATCAATGTACTGTATGGGCGACTTGGATGATTGTGCCAACCAGGAAAGATCGTATGTCATATCATTCCACTGCCACAGTGTAGCTACGTTTTGTGTTTTTACATCTGTAAGGTCAGCCGCGCTACGAACAACCGATACTGTCTGTTCAACACTTGTGCCGTCTTCAAATCTTACGCGAACCCATATTCCGGGGAATCCGCCGTTGTTATAGTTCATTCTGTATGTGAGAACATAATTATAGTTTTTATTAAGCTCTGCAGAATAAAACGGTGTTTTTACAGACTGTATAAGCGAGGATGTTGAGCCGGGCATATTTGCTATATATCCGTTTGCAGTTTCAACACTGGTAGCCTGGCAAGCTGTGTTTTCATTTTTCCATACTGCAAAGTTTGTCTGTTCACTGCCGTAGCTTACTTCAAAGTCACCGTTCAGGATAAGGTTTTCGGGATTATAATTTGTAAGCTTGCGAACAACAATCTGGTCGTAGCATACGGGGTTTTCGTCTCCACCGTTTCTCAGTCTGAGCATAACACCATCTACATCTGTCTCGTCGAGAACAAATATTGTTTTGAATGTGCCCCATTTAAGATCTTCATCAGTTGTGCCTGTTGCCGCGCCAATTCCTGTTTCAACAAGCTTTTCATAATCTGTCTGGGATTCTACTGTAACAAATGCATCGTTTCCAAGCTGCTTGTATTTCAGCTGGAGCAGGTATGCCCTGCCTGCCTCAAGGTCGGACAGAGTAATATCTGCGCGTGACATTGTTGTGCCGGGCAGCTTAATGCTGTTTGTTCCAATATAAGCTTTTTCTGCATCGCTTACCAGAACAGTTTCTTCGCCAACATTTGCAAATACCCAGTTATCAACTACGCCTTCTGTTACATTTTCAAAGCTGCTGTTGGGAACAAGAGATTCCTCTTCTGTTGCCTGGGGTATTGTACCAAAAAGTCGTAAACTATCGAAAGTACCTCCGTTATTATGTGCTGCAATCTCAATTTTAACCTTTGTGGGGTTTTCAAGTGCTGTCATAGCTGATGTTATATCAATAGCAGACTCGTGTACTGCGGCTGCTCTTTTATCAAAATCATTAAAAGCCATCTCAACAGGGTCTGCACCTTCAGCATACAGAGTAACTTTAAGATATGTACAATATGTATTGTCATTTCTGAACGTCCATACATATTTGTCCATATAAGGTGCAACAGTTGCAGGGATTGCAATTTCCTGGCTCAGCCATTTGTTACCGCCGTTGCCGGATGCAACACCTATCATTTTTTCGCCATCGGTTACACCGGTGCCAAGTTTTACATCCCATGTAACTGCGCCTTCGGCTTCTTCGTAACCCTTTGTCCAGCCGGTTATTGTTTTGCCGGGTTCGTCAAGCTCAAAGGACGGGTTAACAATAGCAAGATCAACTGTCTGTGCAAGAGCGTCTGCCATAGCAGGCATAACAAACATGCATGCGAGCAGCATAGCTACTGTTAACACCACTGCTAATACTCTTTTCATTTTTTCTTCCTCCTTGTATATATATATTTTTAAACCGTGATTAAAAAAATTTTTTCCACCCTATTATACCTTATATATTATATTATACTGATAGTACACTGTCAACGGCTAAATGTGCACACATATTGCCCAATTTTTACCCCAAATTGCTGTCACTGTATAAATAGCCTAAAAATCATTTTGGATTATGTACAGTGTATTATAACCCCCCCCCCTGAAAAATTGTCAATAGTTTTTTTAAAAAAATTTATCGATTTTTTAAGTCCGGTTTAATAATTGCACGTCTTTTTAAAAAACCTTCTTTTTTTCTCGTCTTCAGATTACCATAATTCCCATTTACAGTTAATGTTTAAAAATTATATTTTTTTGTTTTCGTTGTTTTTGGTGTGCATTTTGTATAGGTCATATTTCTTCGCACAAAAAAGACACACATCCGCCGGATGTATGTCTTTTTTGTATCCTGTTTATTTTAGTAATCACTTCAATTAAAGCGCCTGCAAAAACTTTTTAAGCTTGTCTGCTATTATCTCGTGTCCCTTATCGTTGGGATGCAAGCCGTCGGGCATATATGTTTCACGTATTACCGGTACTTCGGGCTGAAGTCCGCTTATTTTAAACAGGTCAAATACAGGCAGGGAATAAAACTCTGCCACCTCTCTTATAATGTCAACATACTCTTTAAGTGTACCGAAGGCAACGGGTCTTTCGGCAACATTACTTGTTTCATTAATACGATGAGTGGGTGTTATTATAACTATGGGCTTGCCGGGGTACTTTGTTATAAGACCACTGTACAGATAGTGGCAGGCACCGTAAAAAGTATCGGGTGTTCTGTCGCCCATACATCCCAAAGGTGCATCACCATGGCCGTAATCGTTTGTGCCGCCGAAAACAACAACCATATCCGCATCGTTATCCATCTCATCAAAACGCTCGCAAAAAGAAAGTGTGTCCGCCCACGTGTCCTTGGGTCTGTAGTCGGTACCCTTTTGTACTGCGTATCTTGTAGAGCCTATACCGTAATTTCTCACCTCGGCAATGCCTGTTTCCCTTTTGAGTATTGCGTGGAATATTTTATCGGGTCCGCTTACTCCTGCGCCGTATGTAATACTGTCGCCGAGAAAGTTAATTTTAAGTCCGCTAAGTTCCATAATTAATACCTCTCAAATAATATTTTCTTTATTATACTCCCTGTTTTAAATTTTTCAAGTGCTTTTTAGTAAATCGATAATTTTTTTACAAAAAGGACATACCCACAAATGTGAATATGTCCCATTCTTTAATCTCTTTCAACAAAATATGTAGCTTCCATATCGGCAATATGCATCATTGCCGCAAGGGGATATTTTTCAAATGCTGCACCAACATTTCGCGCATCCTCTGTACCCGAAAAACCCATGTGATAACGGATTGCAAATGCCTCTTCCCTGGTAAGGCGCATAAATCCGGTAATTATGTACACCGATTTTTCACCGTGACCATAGGGCAAATCATCAGAAAATTCGTAATATGGTACCTGCTGCCACACGCCGTTTGCATCCTTTACGTTACGCATGCTTTTTTTGTAGCAGTTAACCTTGCAAAGGTCGTGCAAAAGGGCAACTATTGCAAGTGATTCTTCGGAAAATTCCAATCCGTAAAGCTCACGCACTCTTTCTCTCTCTGCATAGTCGCACAGGCAATGATATACATTCAGGCTGTGCTCGGCAAGACCGCCCTCATAGCTTGAGTGAAATCTTGTAGATGCAGGTGCAGTAAAGAAATCACTTGAAGGTGACAAAAGATAATCAAGCAGCTTATCCGCGCCCTCGCGTTTTATTTTTTCCCTGTACAGTTCAACAAATTCTTCTTTTACACTCATTTTTACGATACCTTGTTAAAATCATCAATTTTAATTGTTCTTGTATGCTGTGTATGGAACCATTCCTTCTGATTCTTTTTAAGTATACCCATAATGGTAATGGGCACCCATGTCAGCGAATAAATGGAATAGGTTATATACACAAATATAAGTCTCAGCGAGAACTGCTGTTTTTCAAGCCATATAATAAGGGGTGTGTATGCAAACTCAAAGGCTACATAGATAAACCATATTTCGGTTGGGAACAGGTAGCTTATCTGGAAGAAACCAAAATCACCGTTGGGGTATGCTGTCTGTAACCACATCATAACAGTTATAAGACCCATTATAATAATTCTTAAAGGCTGAAGCAGATAAAGTATACAGTCAACAGGTGACCATTTCTTTTCCTTTACCGCCTTTTTGAAAAGGGGTGCTACAAAACGGCTTGCAACATCGGCATGACCCTGCATCCATCTTGTACGCTGCTTCCATGACTGTGAAAGTGTAAGCGGCTTTTCGTCGTACACTATTGCATCGTGCGCCCAGGAAACACTTATATCATTGAGCACAAGGCGCATTGTAAATTCCATATCCTCGGTAAGACAGGTTGCCTGCCAGCCGATATCCTTAAGTATCTGTGTATCAATTACAAAGCCTGTACCGCAAAGCTGACAGGAAAGACCCATATTGTATCTTGCAAGCTGGAATATTTTGTTTACACACCAGAAAGCAACTGTGTATGATGATGTAATCCACGAATCGAAGGGATTTTTACTGTCAATGTAACCCTGTACAACCTTGTAGCCCTGATTCTGCTTTTTGTTCATTTCAACAAGGAAGTTTTCGTCAACTACATTGTCGGCATCAAAAACAGCAATGGAATCATAGTGCTTTTCAAGACCGAAAATAATGTCAAACATCCATTCAAGCGCAAAGCCCTTGCCACGTTCCTTGTCATTTGTTCTTTCATAAACAAGTGCGCCTGCTTCTCTTGCAATCTGCGCCGTTTTGTCGGTACAGTTATCTGCAATTACAAATATATCAAAGCTCTCTCTGGGATAGCGGAGCTTTTGCAGACTTTCCACCATATTACCTATAACCGCTTCCTCGTTATGCGCTGCAACAACAAGTGCATAGGTATGAGTTTTATTCATTATATATGGTTTTTCTTTTTTGTTTACCCATGCAAAGAGTGAAACAATAAAATAATATGTTCCGAATAAAAAGGAAATAATCTGCACTATTACGCTGAAAATAAATACAACTGTTTCCATTAAACTTATCTCTCCATTCTGCCTTGCGGCACATCAGCTGGTGTTCTTCTTACATTATATGCGTCACAAATGTTCACATACGTAGTTATAATACTCCTTTTTTTTCAAAAATGCAATAGATTTGCAAACTTTTTTAACTTTTGGCTAAATCAACAAAAAAAGCCGCCTGCCCTCCCCTTCCTTATTTAATTTTTACCATAATTAAGGGTCTTGATTTTTTGCTTTTATTGTGATAAAATTTTAGTATTGTATCATATATATTATTCAATTTATTTTTTCATGATTTTCCAAAGATAAACCCCACAAATTCCACTAATTTATTTATACGGAGTGATTATATGGACGTTAATGCGTTAAAGTCTGCATCACTGGCACAGCTGCAGCAATTTGCAAAGGAAAAGGGAATAAAATCCATTTCAAAATATAAAAAACAGGAGCTTTTGGATTTGCTTGTTTCACAAATTCCAAAGGAAAGCCCCGAAGAACCCGAGAAAAAAACACCCGATAATACCGCTGCCGACGTTGACGGAATACTTGAAATTCTGCCCGATGGCTTTGGTTTTCTGCGCAGTAATAACTACTTAAGCGGCACAAAGGATGTTTATGTGTCCCCCACCCAGATAAGGAGATTTAACCTTAAAACAGGTGACCATATCTGCGGCAAAGCAAAATACCATAAGGAAGGGGATAAATTTCAGGCTCTTATTTATGTGGACACGGTAAATGATGACGGTGTGGATGTATCCATCCGCCGCCGTCCCTTTGAAACTCTTGTGCCCATATACCCTGACAAGCGCATACTTCTCGGCCCCGGACAAAGTGATTTTTCAATGCGTCTTTTAGACCTTATCTCCCCTCTGGGCTTTGGTCAGCGCGGTCTTATAGTTGCGCCGCCCAAGGCGGGCAAAACCACAATACTTAAACAGATTGCCCAGAGCATTACAAAAAACAATAAGGATGTAAAGCTTATTGTTCTGCTCATAGACGAGCGTCCCGAAGAAGTAACCGATATGCAAAGAAGTATTGACGGCGAGGTTGTGTACTCCACCTTTGACGAACAACCCGAGCATCATATAAAGGTTGCCGAGATTGTTCTGGAGCGCGCAC
Organism: Clostridia bacterium; assembly: GCA_045592225.1. Classification (GTDB taxonomy): domain Bacteria; phylum Bacillota; class Clostridia; order UMGS1883; family UMGS1540; genus JAZNUH01. The sequence goes on from JAZNUH010000105.1 coordinate 14,803, forward strand.
AAAGACTTGTAGAACACAAAAAGGATGTTGTGATTCTGCTAGACTCCATAACAAGACTTTCAAGGGCATATAACCTCACCATTCCTCCCACCGGCAAAACCCTGTCCGGCGGTCTCGACCCGGGTGCGCTGCATAAACCCAAACGATTTTTCGGCGCGGCGCGTAATATTGAAGGCGGTGGCAGTCTTACCATTTTAGCCACTGCTCTTATCGAAACAGGCAGCCGTATGGATGATATGATTTTCGAGGAATTCAAGGGCACAGGAAACATGGAAATCCACCTTGACAGAAAACTCAGCGAGCGCCGTATTTTCCCCGCCATTGACATTTATAAGTCGGGCACCAGAAAAGAAGAAAAGCTGCTTGGTCAACGCGAGCTTGAGGCGGTATGGTCCATTCGCCGTGCATTTAACAACCACCCTGCGGCAGATGTTACCGAAAGTATAATAACAAGACTTATCGCTGCAAAGGACAATAACGAATTTATCAGTAAAATTTTAAACCTGCCCTCACGCGGCACAAAAACGGAGGTATAACTTATGAAGATTTTTGAAGTTTGTACTGTGCTTGAAAAATATGCGCCCCTCTCTCTTGCAGAGGATTATGATAATGTAGGTCTTTTACTTGGTGACAAAAATTCCGAAGTAACAGGCATACTCACCACTCTTGACGTTGATATAGAGGTAGCAATTGAGGCGGTAAGCTGTGGTGCAAATCTTATTGTAAGCCACCACCCCATTATGTTCAGTCCCATAAAAAGGATTACCGACGCAACACCCGAGGGAAGGCTTTTGCTCTTTCTTATTCAAAATAATATTGCAGTTTATGCCTCCCACACAAATCTTGATGCTGCAGAGGGCGGACTTAACGATTTGATTGCAGGCTTTTTAAAGCTTTCGGACATTGTTCCCCTGCACGAATATGCAGAGGGCGGCGGTATAGGCAGAGTGGGCACATTACCCCAACCCATGCCCCTTCGTTCTTTAGTAGCTGCTGTATGCGAAATTTTTTCGCTCAACTTTGTCCGCCACACAGGTGATGTACACCGTCCGGTAAGCCGCGTTGCAATATGCTCGGGCGGCGGAGGAAGCCTTACAGAAGATGCCATAAACGCAAATGCCGATGTGTATATTACAGGCGACCTTAAATACAATGGCGTGCGCGACGCCGCGCAGGAAGGCCTTGATATAATCGAAGTGGGTCACTTTGCAAGTGAATGCTTTGCAAAACGCCTTCTTGCCGAAATTCTGACCGACGCTCTCGGCACGTCTGTGCCTGTTTCTATATCAAATTCAAACACAGATGTTTTTACAACCTACGGAGGATAAAATGAAATACCGTCACCTGACAAACAAAAAAACAGGTACCCTGCTCTTTCTTATGTGCTGGGTACTCTATTGCTGCTGTTATTTCGGACGGCACAACTTCTCGGCGGCACTTGCCGGAATAATATCCGAGGGCGTGCTTTCAAAAACACAGGGCGGAACAATAAGCTTTTGCTTTTTTATATGCTATGGCGTAGGACAGGTTATAAACGGTGCTTTGGGTGATCGTATTTCCCCCTTTAAAATGCTGCCTGCAGGACTTATAATGACCGCCTCGGCAAACTTTTTAATGTCCTTTGTAACCTCGCCGCCGCTTATGACAGTTATATGGGCAATAAACGGCTTTGCACAGGCTATGATGTGGCCGCCCATTCTCATAATCTTTTCACAAATACTCCACGAGGACCAGTGCCACAAGGCGTATGTGAATATTTCCACCGCCATTCCGCTTGGCACCTTGGGTACATATCTTACCTCGGTTGCAATTATGAAGTATTTTGATTGGAGAGGTGTGTTTGTTTTTGCAGGTATTCTGCTTACTTTAGTACTTATTGCCTTTATTGTCGTTTCTCTTTCGGTTAAAAGTCAGATAATACGTGAAAAACGTGAGGATGAGGAAATACAAGCAGAAGAAGTTGGCGGCAAAAAACAAAATATGCTCCGTCTTTTCTGGGTATCGGGTCTTGTATTTACCTCGGTATCGGTTGCAATACACGGTATGCTTAAGGATGGTGTTACCACCTGGGTGCCCACAATGATTACAGAGGTTTACAATCTTGCTCCCTCGGTTTCGGTGTTGTTTACCACATTACTCCCCGTTGTAAATCTTACAGGGGCGTATGCCGCGGCATACATATTCAAAAAACACATCAAAAACGAAATGGTTGGCAGTATTCTCTTTTTCTCAATTGCTCTGCCTCCCCTCGTTTCAATGCTGTTTATCGGCAAAATGCCTCCCCTTCTGGCATCGGCACTTCTGTCGGTGGTTACCTCGTCAATGTTTGCGGCAAACTATTTTGCCATAAACCTTATGCCCCTGCACTTTGAAAGGTTTGGTCGCGTTTCCACAGTGTCGGGCGCACTTAACGGTATTGCCTACATAGGCTGTGCAATTTCAAACTACGGCTTTGGCTGGCTTTCCGAACGCTTTGGCTGGACAACCGTTACCCTCTCCTGGGTGGTTGTGTGCGTTACCGCAATTGTTTTCTACGCAGTTTCAATACCAAGGTGGAAGAGGTTTTGTAAGGAATAACTTTTATTAAAAACCCCTCCTCTGAGTAACGGCGGTGCTTGTTAGGGATAAATCGCCCAAAATCCACGATTTTGGCACATTACTGTGTCAAAAAGCCTTGCAATAATTAAAAAACTCCAACATCGAGTTGGAGTTTTTTGTTCAAGAGCAAAAGGCTCTTTTCACATATCCGTCAAGGATTCCTTCGGCTTTTTTCCTATGCGAAGGAAATTTTCTTAGGCATCTTAATATGCCGTGAAAATTTCCGAACAAAAAACTTGCCCTCGATGGGCACAGTTTTTTCTCATAGTCCTGCACTCAAAATCGAGAATTTTGTGGTGCATGAGAAAAAACAACGACATCGATTCTGTTGTTTTTTCTCAAAAATTTTCACGCCCTTTATGGGCTTAAGAAAATTTTTATCGCATTCGCAGTTTTGGGTTAGGAATTTTTCGCCTTAGAGAAGTTAAAAAACGCAGTCATACTGGCGTATGTCTGCGTTTTTTTGCGCACTATCAGCGGAAAATAACAAGCCAAAACCGGCTTCTCCCTAATAAGTACCGCCGAATGCACACCCTTTTATTTTTCGTATAATTCAATTGAATCTTTTCCGTCGATTTCGGAAAGGAGAACCTTTATAAGCTCAGACTTTGATGTGGGAATGTTTTTCCCCACAAAATCGGGACGGATGGGAAGCTCCCTGTGTCCGCGGTCAACAATTGCTGCAAGCTTTATCTTTTCCGCCCTTCCCATTTTAAGAAGTGCAGAAAGTGCAGCCCTTACCGTTCTTCCCGTGCAGATGACATCATCCGTCAGAATAATTTCCTTAGACTCTGTATCAAAGCCGATGTCGGTTGCAGAAATTTCAGGTTCCGTCAGCGCATTTCCCTT
>JAZNUH010000106.1:0-20316 GCA_045592225.1 Clostridia bacterium
TTTAAAATTAGAGAAAGGAAACCTACGGGTTTCCTTTTTTAATGGAAAATTGAAAGTTGAAAATGGGAAATTGATGAAGAAAACCGCATGCGGTTTTTTCCAAAATGAATCTCTGTGAGATTCAATTCATGGAGAGCGCCATGTCTTACGGCATAAAAAGCATCTTTGGTGCATAAATGCTGCTTTAAAGCATGCAAAAGACGGAGGGAGAGATAATAATAGATTACAATATTAACATTACAGAAAAACAAAAACAATTTATTGATGCCGCGCAGGACGAGGTTTTATACGGCGGTGCGGCGGGGGGAGGCAAATCCTTCGGTCAGGTGGTGGACAGCTTTTTAACGGCAATGAAATACCCGGGCATAAAGCAGCTTATTCTGCGTACCTCCTTTCCCGAGCTGGAGCGCTCGCTTATTATGACCGCCCTTGAAATTATACCTGCGCGGCTTTACAAATACAATTCGTCAAAGCACAAAATGGTGTTTAAAAACGGCTCGGTCACCGAGTTTGGCTTTATCACCTGTGACAGCGACGTTATACACTATCAGTCAGCCGAATATGACATAATCCGCTTTGATGAGCTTACCCACTTTTCCGAGTACCAGTACACATACATGCAAAGCCGAATAAGAGGGGTGAACAATTTTCCCAAGCAGGTTAAAAGCTCTACAAACCCCGGCTCTGCAGGGCATAACTGGGTTAAGGAAAGGTTTATACATCCGTCACCGCCGGGGCAGGAGTACACCGACGGGACGGGCAGAACAAGGATTTTCATTTCGGCAAAGGTGCAGGAGAACCCCTTTCTTATGAGTAGTGACCCCGACTATATAAAAAGGCTTAAGGCGTTGCCCGACAAAGAAAAAAAGGCGTTGCTATATGGCGACTGGGACATTTTTGAGGGACAGTACTTCCCTGAATTTTCAAGGGAAAAGCACATTGTACAGGGCTACCTGCCACCCACGTGGCAGAAAAAATTCCGCAGTCTTGACTACGGACTTGATATGACCGCCTGCTACTGGTGGAGTGTGGACAGCGAGGGGGTGTGCACCCTGTACCGTGAGTTTTACAAAAAGGGACTTACCCTGTCCGAGGCGGCAAGGGAGATTGTCCGCCTGACATCCGAGAATGAAAATATCTCCTACACCGCCGCAAGCCCCGACCTTTGGAACAGGCGACAGGACACGGGTAAATCGGGAATGGAGATAATGGCGGAGCAGGGTCTTGTGGGTCTGGTACGTGCCGACAACCGAAGGGTTGAGGGGTGGCGCGTGCTGCGTGAGTATCTTAAAGAGGGCAGGCTAAAAATATGCGACCATTGTGTGAACATTATACGCACTTTGCCTGCCCTGACTCATGACAGGGCACGTCCCGAGGACGCGGCAGATTCGCCCCACGAGATTACCCACGCACCCGAGGCGGTGCGCTATGGGATTATGTCACGTCCGCCGATGACAATATTAAAGCCAAAAATAAAGGGCAGATACACTCCGGGCGAAATGGAGGACCTTAAAATCTGCGACAACAGTAAAATAGTAAAAAGGAGATGAGTTTATGAAACCCTATTTATCGGACATGGCGCAAAAGCAGGCGCCTGTGATATCGGTGTTTGAGGGGCTTAATACGGCGGTGGAGCCGCAGCTTATAAAGGAGAGCACCGCGACAGATATGCAAAATATCGACAGCCGCGGATATCCCGCAATATGCAGCGCACCGCCGAGAGAAACGGTTGACACCGCAGGCACAAACATAGCCGGCGGTGTAAGATACATAGGCAGGCTGCTGCTTAAAAAGGATGTGCCCGGCGGCAGTGACCTTGAACAGGAGCAGACAGAGGAGCACCTTGCCTTTGTGGCGGGCAGCAGCTGGTGGTATTTAAAGGATGGGCAGTGGCACAATCTTGTAAGCATGGGCACTTATTTTTCGGATTATATGGACGGGGTGTTCTTTGTGGACAAAAACATTCTTGTGGCAGGCAAAAACACCAACCGCGCCGCAGTTTGCACACTTGAAGGCGAGTTTGATGACATAAGTGCAGACAACGGTTTTCCACAGAGTAATTTTATAATATCCCACGCAAACAGGCTGTATGCGGCAAGCCGAAATGCAAGCTATCTGCAGGGCAGCGGCTTGCGAAATCCAAACAAATGGACAAGCGCCACAGACAGCGTAACATTCGAATTTGAAACGGCTGATGACGAGTGCTGCAGCGGTATAGCATCCTATGCCGAAAGGCTTTTGTTTTTCAAGCCCCACAGTATTTTTGAGATATACGGCACCGACCCTTTGGTGGGTTATCAGACCACGCGGCTTTCGGGCAGTATTGGTTGTGTTTCCCACAAAACCATAGTGGAAGTGGGCGGCACCCTGTACTTTCTGGGTGACGGCGCGGTGTACAGCTACGGCGGAGGAAGTCTGCCCAAAAATGTGGGTTTGCCTGTGCAGAAATATCTTGACGGCATAAAAGACCCTGAAAGTGCCTGTGCCGCATGCTACAAAAACAGGTACTGGCTGAGCATAAAGCAAAATGAGGGTGGTGTGCTTTTGGTATTTGACACCGAAACAGGCATGTGGTACAAGCGGGACAACATCTTTATAAAGTGCTTTGCGGTGGTAAATGATATGCTTTACGGAGCAACAGACACAGGTATTTACAAAATGGAGGGTGAGGGTGAGCCGGTGGAATGGTACTGGCACAGCAAACACTTTTCATCGGGTGCACCGGGCAGCATACAAAACTGGAAAAGGCTTTACATCCGCTTTGAAAAGGAGGAGGGTGCAAGGCTTGGCGTAAGGCTTGTAAACAACCGCGGAGAGGAGCAGGACATAACCGGCAGGGTGACAGGCAATATAATGAGGGTGGAGCTTCCGCCACGGCTTTGCCACCGCGCAGAGTGGATTCAGCTCAGGCTTTACGGCGAGGGCAAATGCAAAATACACGCAGTTGAAAGGTATGTCCGCACGAGAGGAGGCAGCTGGTAATGGCGGTAGTATCAATAGGAGTTAATGTTGCAGGCTTTGGCGGTGACGTGGCTAAAATGGAGGATGCAATTATAAATCTGCAGAAAAATCTGGCATACCTTTTAGAGCACATGGACAGCGCCAACATAAAAAGCATTGACGCGCAGAAGGTAAAGATATATTCGGGCGGCAAGACTGCGGCAAGCGGCAGCTTTACCGCTGATGATGGCAAAACGGTCACGGTAAAAAACGGAATAATAGAAAAGATAGAATAATAGATAGGAAGGTAAAAAAAGATGCAGAATAAACCAACTGAACCCGAAGGGGTAAACCCCCGGCAGTACAAAAGTACGGCGGGGGTGAAGTTGGTTTAGAGCCTGTAGGCAAAAAATAAGAAATCTGCAAATTTGCAGATTTCCACATATTAAGTTTGTTTCTCAAAGATTGGAAGATTACAAGACGTTGATAGTTCAGCCTACAGGCGCTCTGCGCTTTGTTTTACATTCCTGCACAAGCAATAAGGAAGGAGATATAATATTATGGCAATAAAGGTTAGAGATTACCTCGAAAACTACGGCTACAAGGTGGATTATGACCAGAAAAGCGGCGGTGTACTTGTAACAGATGCTACAGGAAAGGTGAAAAACATAGGCAACGCAGGTCTTACTCTGGGCGAGGACGGCAGCTACTATGCCCAGTCGGCAGACAGTATAAACAATATGCTGGGTGCGGCAGGGGTTACCGCCGGCAACGGATTTTCGGGAGTGAGAAATGAGCTGACAAAAAGGGGGAACAGCGTGGGCTGGCTGGATGACGGTGTGTCAAAGCAGCTTACGGTAAACGGCAGAAGCTACAACCCTGCCGACGGCAATTTTATAAACATCGGCGGTACACTCTATGCGAAAAACAGTTACATAGATTCTCTTGCCGATACGGGCTATAAAAGTCCCTATGCCGGCAAAATAGAAAAAAAGCTGTCCGATATTGAAGGCAGAAGATTCAGCTACGACCCCGAAAACGATGCCGCCCTGGAAGCGGCGCAGAAGTCGGCAATGGAAAAGGTGCAGCAGCAGCTCAATTCACAGGGGATTTTAAACAGTTCTTTAAATGCGCTCTACACACAAAGGGCGGCACAGGAGCTTGTGCCCGAGTACAGTGATATGGCATATCAGAGGTTTAAGGACGAGGAGGATGCCGATTACGCATACTTAAACGCTCTTTTGGGTCTGGACGGTGAAAACTATGCAAGATACGCCGACAGGGAACAGAGAAACTACAATAACCAGCTGCTTACAGCCGACAAGGAACAGGCGGCGGCAGCTGCACGCAGTCAGCAGCTTTATGACACCATTGAAAGAATACGTACAACGGGCTTTGTGTCTAACGGAGATTCACTTATCACGGGTCTGCCTGCAGGCAGGGTGGATGCTGATGTAATGGCGAGAATTGATGAGTTTACCGCAAATACACGTCTTGCACAGCTTGACAATGAAAGCTACAAGTACAAGGCGGATGTGGATTTTGAAAATTCCAAGGCGCTTATGGAAATTGAACAGGCAAACGAAAAGGAACTGCTTGACCTTAAGAGTAAATACGAGGCTTATCTGCTTGGCATAGACCAGATGCTTGAAAGCCAGAGGGCAAAGCAGGAGCGCGAGGAAAAGGATGAAGAGGCAAGCAAGAGCACCTCGACCAAGTCCAAGCAAACCAAAAAAACTGAAGAGGACAAGGCAAAAGAGGATGAAAACGGGGGCAATAAAAATGGGTAAAAACGGCGATTATGCGAGAGCATTTCTTGAAAGCCTGCTCAGGGTGGACAAAAGCAATTATATTACCGATATGGCGGCGCAAAAGGTAAAGGCAAAAAAGCTTGAGCTTTTTGACCGGAACAGGGACAGAGTAAGAAGGGCGGCGGCACCTCCCGCCGCCACCGGCGGAGGTATGTCCCTGCTGGATGCCGCGGCGGCAGAGGTGGGCACTGTGGGAGGTGTAAGCGGTGCCAACAAGTATAACGGCTACAGGGCGCAGCCCTGGTGCGGTGATTTTGTAAATTATGCGGCAAGGCAGGCTGGGATAAGCCTGCCCAGTCAGACCTCGGTGTATCAGGGGCTTACCGCCATGGACAGTATGGGCAGGTACAAAAGCCGCGACAGCGGATATACACCCCGTCCGGGTGACCTGGTGTATTTTAACTGGCAGGACGGTGGGAATATCTATGACCACGTTGGTATTGTGGAATCCTTTGACGGTAAAAATCTTTATACTATTGAGGGGAATACAAACGGGGGAAAGGTTGCCCGCAGAACGCGAACATTGGATAATGTAATGGGCTACGGAATTACAGAGTGACGGCTGGAAAAATGGCGCAGACCGTTTGTCGACGGAGAAAAACATATAGCGCAAACACAAGAATGCATGTAACTTAATAAGATTACGAAGAAATCCGCTCAGGCGGATTTCTTTTTATGTCGACAAACTATAAACGAACACAACCGTCGCCGTACCTTTGTACTGACGACGGCTCCGCCCAAGGGTTGTGTTCGTTTATTCTGCATCCATTTTTCTGCGCCTTTGTGACGGCTGGAAAAATGGCACAGACCGCAAAAGATAAAACTTATTGTTTAAGACATTCATAAGAAACCTGTGCAAGCAGGTATTACAAGGGTCTTTGTTATAGGGGACAAATCCTTTCGGATTTGAGATTTAAAATCTTTTGGTATAAACGAACTCATTTTTCTGCACCTTCCGGGTGCCTTCCCCTTGAGGGGAATGGGGACCGCGTCGGCGGTGGATGAGGTGTAATTTTCAATTTTCAACTTTCAATTTTCAATTAAAAAAAGGAAACCCGTAGGTTTCCTTTCGATAATTTTGCACTTTGCATTTTGCATTTTTATATTATAAATCAATGGGTTCGGGTGCCGAGAGAGGTGAAGTGTTATTGCCACTCCACACAAACACCTTTGCGCTTACTGCGTTTGCAGTTACGGGAACATCAGCGTTGTATGACCAGCTGCCGTCACAGGGTACGAGAGAAATTCCTGTCATATTGCCATTGCTGTCATAGGTTGCAACGGCGATAAGCTGGTCTGTCATTTCCTGCTCACAATGGATGTTGAAGCGGTAAACAGAGCCCTGCTTTGTGCAGTCGGTATTGGTAAGCTGACCCATTACATAGTGAATAGTTGCGTCAACAACCTGTTCGTTGCCGTAGTCAATTCTTATGTTATTCCAGCCGTCGGAGTTGCCTGCGTAATATACATCGGTTAAACTGTCGCAGTATGAAACGGCGAAGGGTTCAATATCTGTAATTGTGGAGGGCAGATGCAGCACTGCAAGTTTCGGGCATTCTGATAAAGCGTTTTCGGAGATGCTTGTAACACCTTCGGGAAGAATAAGCTCGCGAAGTGCGGGCGCCTGACAAAAAGCCCATCCGTAAATTATTTCAACGCCTTTGGGAACTGTGTAGGAGGTCTGTGTCTTACCCTGGGGGTAAGCAATCAGGGATGTTTTGTTCTTTGAGAAAACAACACCGTCAACAGATGAGTAATTGGGGTTGTTTGCATCTACATTAACGGTGGCAAGCTTTGATGCACCGCTTATACAGTCCATTTCAAACTGTGCAAATGATTCAGGGAGATTAATGGTTGTAAGCTTGCTGCCCGAAAATGCCAGATATTCAATAAATTCGGTACCCTCGGGAACAGAATAGCTTGTACCTGCTTTAGCGGCAGGGTAAGCCACAATACCCGTTTTGTCTTTCCAGAACAGAACACCGTCTATTGCACAGTAGTTTTCGTTTTTGCTGTCAACCACAAAGCTCTTTATAGAGGTTGCATATTCAAAGGCATACGCATTTATAAAATTTGTAGCTGCAGGAATTGTAACCTTTTCAAGGTTTGAACAGTAGCCGAAAGATGCCATGGATATGCTTTCTACTGTCGAGGGGATTGTGTAATTCTTTGTTGTTTTTGCCGCAGGATAAGCTATAAGAGTGGTCTTTTCCTTGTTGAACATAACACCGTCTACCGAGCAGTATTCGGTGTTGCCCGATGCTACTGTAATGCTCTTGAGAGAGGGACAGTTGGCAAAAATACAAAGTGTTATAATTTGTGTTGCGGAAGCGGGAATGCGTATGCTGGTAAGAGAAGAACAGCCGTAAAACGCATAATCGCCTATGTATTCAACTCCTTCGGGAATGTTGATGCTTTCGAGGGAGTGGCAGTTCATAAATGTGTTGTTGTAAATATCTACTACCGAGGAGGGAATGTCAATTTCGGTGAGAGATACACAACCCCAGAAGCTGGGCAAATATTCAATGCCTTCAGGAAGGGTTACGCTTTTAAGGTTTACACAGTCGGTAAAGTCACCTGCTTCGGTTACACTGTCAGGAATTACAATAGAAACCAGTCCCGAGTTGCTGAAGGCGCCCGAGCCTATTGTTTCCAGACTGTTGGGCAGGGATATGCTTGAAAGTGATGAGCATAAGCAGAAAGCATAGTCGCCTATTTCTGTAAGTCCCGAGGGGAGGATAACAGTAGACAGGTTTTCGCAGTTGTAAAAAGCAGATTCGTTCAGGGCTGTAACAGTGTTGGGTACTGTATAGGTTTTTGCCGGTTTGCCCGCAGGGTAAATGTGAAGTGTGGATTTATCCTTGCTGAACAGTACGCCGTCAACCGATGAATAGGTTTCACTTTCGGGGTGAGCGTTAACAGCGGTGAGAGAGGTACATTCAGAAAAAGCACCGGGTAAAAGCCACGCGCCGCGGGGCAGGTCTACACTTGTGAGTGAAGTACAGCCTCTGAATGCATCGTAGTAAATGTAGCCGAGATTTTCGGGCAAATCAATATCGGTAAGCGAAGTACAGTTATAAAATGCATTTCCGCTTATGTATGAAATGTCCTCGCTGAATGAAACAGTTTCAAGCTTTGAAAATAACTCAAAAGCACTTGAGCCTATGCTTCCCACACCGGGAGCAAGAACAATATTTGTTATAACTCTGTTGTATGCGTGCCAGGGTGCATTGTAGCAGTAGTTGGGCATACTTACAGGTGAAGTGTCGGTAGGCTTAATGGTCAGGGTAGAGCCTTCAACAGTCCATGTAAGACTGCCGTATGTGCCCGAGCCTGATGCCGCAAGCACTGCAGGGGACAGGGTCAGCAGAATACATAATGCCAGAATAATGCTTACTAATTTTTTCATAACATAATGCCTCTTTTCTTAAAAATGTTTATTTTATGTCATACAGAATTAATTATAGCACATAAGGGGATAAAATGCAAGTGAATATATTTTTGCAAAACAAAACAGCCCGTTGGTGAGACGAGCTGTTTAAAAGGAGGGAAAATGAAAAAAAGTTTTGTGTATTGGTTGTGGTACAGTTATTATAATACCACCAAATATGGGTTTTTGCAATATCAAAGATATACGAAAGTAACATTTTGACGAAAATTTTTTTGTATAAATTGCATAAAACAATCAAAAAAGGCGGTAAAAACCGCCTTTCAGTTAGTCTGTAAATATGGATTCGTCGTTATTTGCTTCCTTTTCTTCTCCAAAATATCTGTCCATTGTTCTTGTTGCATTAAAGTGGGTAATAAAACCGCAAACCGAGAACAAAAGCAGGGGGAAGAGCAGTATAAACGCAAGACCTGTCGTAAGTGTAAGGTGAATAAATGTCATAAACAGGGCCAGCGAAATTACTGTAACAATAATATTCTGCGGCAGCTTTACAAAGGCAAGGCTGAAAGCTGTTTTATATGTGTCTGCAAAGGACATTTTGTGTGTCACCGTTAAAACATGCAGGTAGGGGTGCATTATAAACCACAGCAGTATAACAATAATTGTAAGCATTCCCGATGCGATTAAAAATACCTCGGGCAGCATTGTCTGTGTTTCGGCAAAGCAGAAGATGATATTGAAAGAAGCTATAAAAGCAACAACCGCATCAATTAAAAATATCAGAAGGCTTCTGCCGATATAGTCCTTAACCCCGTCTATAAAGTCGCCCCATATAAATGCATGGGTTTCTCTTGAATAGCAGCGCAAAACCATCGCTCTGCCCATGGATGCAGGGCCTGCACCAAGAAATGCGGTGAGTGTCAGCGCCATTGCCACCGCGGCATATATAACATAAAGTCCGTTGGTTGTCACATGCTGAAGACCTATGGACATTACAGCCATTGAAAGACCCAGGTATGCTATAAAGCAGGGGATGGCAAACAGAGAAAACTCAAGGCTTAGTGTGAACATCTGCCAAATTCTGCGCCACAAAACCTCAAGAAAAATAAAGACATCTCTTTTCTGTCGCGCATCCTTTGAAACGCCCCGACCCGGAGCCGAATAATTGAATAAACCAAAAAAACCTGACATGTAAATTTCCTTTCTGTGCTTTTGTAAAGTTCTATTCCTCGGAGGATAAGTCAAAGGACGGATAATCCGCAGGCAGCTCGAAAAGTGCCAGAGGAACCTTTTCGGAAAGGGTGGTGATTTCGTAAATATCTGTGCTTTCGCCGTTTACCGCCTCAATACCTGCAAGGGTTGTGCCGTCCATATAAAACCTTGTAACCGCGCCCGATGCCGATTTGTACTCATCGTAAGGCAGGGTTTTGCCGAGGAAGGAGCCCTTGTCGCTTTTAACGTGGGTAAGACCTTCGGTGTCAAGGGTTTCGGCGGGCATTTTGCTTGCCGATGCCGCAACCTCTGCCGAGGTTATCATTACAAGCTTGTTGGTGTGGTCAATAATATAATTCTTTCCGTCTTTGGAAACAAGACCCGCCTGTGTGCCGTCGGGCATAGTGGCACTCATGCCCATAAGGTCGCCATCCTTCGCCATTTTAAGCTGACTGCTGCCGTCATCACCCGAAATGGTGGCTTCCATATAAAAGGTGCCGCTTTTAATAATATTCACATATTTTGCCGACTGTAAATCTGCAGAAACCGTGTCCTCCTCGGGGGCGGGTGTACTGCACGAGCAAAGACACAGGCAAAGTGCCAGCAGAGTAATAATTGCTATAAGTTTTTTCATAATAATTTTCCTTTCTTAATACACTACAACCTTTGTATCAAAGGGAAGGTAATATTCCATCCAGTACACGCCCTCGTCCATCATACGGATGCAACCGTGGGAAACAGGTGTGCCCATTGTGCTGTCAACAAGCACGCTGCTGTTATAGGGGGAATAAAGGCGGGAATGGAATGCAATGCCGCGGTACATATTAATATAGAGAATGGGGCGAACCACATAATCGGGCTTTACCCAGGCATTGTCCCTTGCGCAGTAGGTGTATTCACCCATGGGAGTGGGGGTTATATTGGCACCCGATGCGCAGGAGAAGGTGTTTATAAGCTTCCAGTTTCCTTTGCTGCCCATAAATATGTTGACCTTCTGTCTTTCAAGGTTTACCCATACAAGGTAACCTGTCTTGCTCTCATATCCCATAAGATTTACAAAATCCTCTTTGGTCTGCGCCTCGTGGTCGGAATACACCGTGTAATTTTTACGGGAAATACTTACCGCCGAATAGGGCACCCACACCTGGCTGCCGTCCGAAAGCTCAACAAGAGCCGAATCTGTGCCCGCGTGGTCGCGGTAGATAACCTTGTCCCAGGCCTTGAGCGAGCCGATGGGCGCCGACAGGCTGGAGTATTTAAAGGTTTTTGTATCGCGGAGCAAGGTTGCCTCTATTTTAACGTCGGAAACGAGAGAAACCGCTTTTTCTCTGTTTATTTTGTCAAAGAACTGGTCCTCGTATACCGCAAGGGCAACATCCTTTGTAAATCTTTTTAAAATTCCGCCGTAGGCAATGTCAAAATGTACGGTAACCGCAGGCAGCATACCCTTGTAAAAGTGGGGGGTGTATGTAAACTGTGTCTGCTTGCCCACATAAAGGTCGTACATTGAATCGTAATAGCCGGGGGTGGGAGTTTCGTTTACAGTCCACTGGGATGCACCCACAACGTACAGGGATACGTTGCCTATTGTGGCGGTAACGGTAAAGGACTTGCCGTATTCCACAGGTGCGTCGGGAATGGCAAGCTCAACCTGAAGTGAGCTCATAATATCCTCTGCCGAAACGTTGGCTGAAACAGGCATACCAAGTCCCAAAATCAGCGCGGAAAGAAGGATGAGTGCAAAAATTTTCTGTTTCATAAAATAAAACCTTCCTATACATAAAATAACCTAAAATGTATTATAACAGTAGAAAGGGATAATTTCAATACAAAAATATAAGATATTTTGTCATAAGACAATCAAATTGGGGTTTCGACCTATTAACAATCAAACGCACAAAATATTTGATTTACAGTATCTTTTATAAAGAATTTGCCTTTTTGTGCTCTGAGTCATTTTAACAACTATCTTAGGGAATAGGGAAAATGGCTCAGAACACACGTCGTCAAAGCAAAGTCCGTTCACAGGTTTTCTGCTATCGCACAAAACCTTTCCGCTTCCTTGCTTTTCCTCTTCCCCTAAAAGTCTTGTGACTTTTGGGGACCCCTATATAATACCCGCAATTATACGAGGTATATTGCGGGTGAGGTTCGTGCGTAACAAAAAGGCATAAAAAAAGAAAGCCCACTCGGTGGAGTTTCGACCTATTAACAATAAAATGCACAAAATATTTGATTTGCAGTATCTTTTATAAAGAATTTGCCTTTTTGTGCTCTGGGTCATTTTAACATTCCCCCAATTTTTTTAAAAAAGTATTTGACAACTACTGCTTTGTATGTTAAAATATTCTGGCATAACCTTGGGCAAGGTTTTTCGGAATCACCGACCATTTACGTTGCTCTTGGGGATGAATAAAATTTTTCAGGAGGTGAAAGATATGTTAAAAGACGTTAAGACAGACATCATCAACACTTATAAGAGACACGAATCGGATACAGGATCTCCCGAAGTTCAGATTGCTATTCTCACAAACAGAATCAATCACTTAAACGAACATCTGAAGGTTCATAAAAAGGATCACCATTCAAGACGCGGTCTTCTTATGATGGTTGGTCAGAGACGTGGTCTTTTGAACTATCTCATGAAGGAAGATATCGAAAGATACCGTGAACTCATAGCTAAGCTCGGTCTTAGAAAGTAGTAAAATAAGGACTACGTCAAAACAGGTGTTTTGACGTAGTCCTCTATACTATTCTGCCGGCATTTTAGCGTTTATACCTGTTTTTTTCTGCGGAAAAAGGCGGATATAAGTGCTAAGTACCGGCGGTTAAAAAAATTTAAAGGAGAAATTATCATGGAAAGAATTTTTGAAACAACACTGTCGGGCAGACCTCTTATAATCGAAACCGGCAAGCTGGCACAGCTGGCAAGCGGCGCTGTACTTGTAAGATACGGCGACACAGTTGTACTTGCAACAGCAACAATGGCTGAAAAGCCCGCAGAGGGAATTGACTTCTTCCCCCTGTCTGTAGACTATGAAGAAAAGCTTTACTCGGTAGGAAAAATCCCCGGCAGCTTTTTAAAGAGAGAGGGACGTCCTTCCGAAAAGGCAATACTTACATCCCGTGTTATTGACCGTCCCATCCGTCCCCTGTTCCCCTCGGATTTGAGAAACGCTGTAACAGTTATCACAACTGTTATGTCAGTGGACCAGGACAACTCACCCGAAGTTGCGGCTATGATTGGTGCATCTGCAGCAATCTCCATTTCAAACATTCCCTTCGCAGGTCCTATTGCAGGTGTGCAGGTAGGTCTTGTTGACGGTGAAATCATTGTTAACCCCAACGCTGAACAGAGAGAAAAGAGCGACCTCCAGCTTACAGTTGCAGGTACACTTAATAAAGTTAATATGATTGAAGCGGGTGCAAACGAAGTAGATGATGACACAATGCTCGAAGCCATCCTCGCTGCACACGAAGAAATCAAAAAGGTATGCGAATTTATAAACGGCATAGTTGCAGAAATCGGCAAGCCCAAGTCCACATACGCAGAGGTTGTTGTGGAAGAAGCCTTCTTTGAAGAAATCAAGGCTCTGGCAGGCGAACAGATTAAAGCCGCTCTTGACACAGATGACAAGAGAATCCGTGACGAAAGATTAAAGCCCGTTTATGAAGCAGTTTATGCTCATTACGAAGGAAACGAAGATGTAACACCCGCTATGATTGATGCGGCTATGTACAAGCTTCAGAAATACACAGTACGCCGCTGGATACTGGACGAAGGCAAGCGTGTTGACGGCAGAGGACTTAACGAAGTTCGTCCCCTGGCTGCAGAGGTTGGCCTCCTTCCCAGAGTACACGGCTCGGGTCTGTTCACAAGAGGACAGACACAGGTTCTCACAACAGCAACACTTGGCGCAACAAGTGAAGAACAGCTTCTTGACGGTATCGACCAGGAAGAAAACAAGAGATACATGCACCATTATAACTTCCCCTCTTACAGCGTTGGCGAAACACGCCCATCAAGAGGTCCCGGACGTCGTGAAATCGGTCACGGTGCACTTGCTGAAAGAGCACTCGAACCTGTTATTCCCTCTGTGGACGAGTTCCCCTACACAATCAGACTTGTATCCGAAGTATTAAGCTCCAACGGTTCCACATCACAGGGTTCTGTTTGCGGCAGCACACTGGCACTTATGGATGCAGGTGTTCCCATTAAGGCACCTGTTGCAGGTATCTCCTGCGGTCTTATCACAGAAGGCGACCGTTTCATAACAATGGTTGACATTCAGGGTCTTGAAGACTTCTTCGGCGATATGGACTTTAAGGTTGCAGGTACAAAGAAGGGTATCACAGCTATTCAGGTTGATATTAAAATTGACGGTCTTACAACCGAAATTATAAAGAAAGCATTTGAACAGACAAGAATTGCAAGAAATATGATTTTAGATGAAATCATGCTCCCCTGCATCAGCGAGCCCAGAGCAGAGCTTTCTGCATACGCTCCCAAGATTATGACAATGAGCATTGACCCCGACAAAATCCGTGATGTTATCGGTACAGGCGGTAAGGTTATTCAGAAGATTATTGCTGATACAGGTGTTAAGATTGACATTGAAGATGACGGTAAGGTATTCATCGCAACTGTTGATGCAGAAGCAGGACAGAAGGCAATGAACATCATCCGCGGTATTGTAAGCGATGTTGAGGTAGGTCAGGAATTTACAGGTAAGGTAGTAAGAATTATGACCTTCGGCGCATTTGTAGAATTTCTGCCCGGAAAAGACGGTCTTGTTCACATCTCCAAGCTTGACAAAAAGAGAATTGCCAAGGTTGAGGACGTTGTTAACATCGGTGACGAAATCAAGGTTCGCGTAATCGAAATTGACAAGATGGGCAGAATCAATTTAGCAAGAGTTATAGAGGAATAGAATGTATATAAATAAAACTCTGACCTGTGGACTTAGAGTGATATGCGAAAAAATCCCCTACGTGAAAACAGTTTCGGTAGGGGTGTGGGTTGGAGTCGGTTCCCGTACAGAGAGCCGGCTCCAAAACGGTTTAAGCCACTTTATTGAGCATATGCTTTTTAAAGGGACAAAAAACCGCACCGCACGGCAGATAGCCGAGCAAACCGACTTTATAGGCGGCTACTTAAACGCATTTACCTCCCGTGAATGCACCTGCTACTATGCAAATGCGGTGGATTGCTACCTTGAAAATATAACCGAAATTTTATCGGATATGTACAAAAACTCCCTGTTTGCACCCGAGGATATTGAGCTTGAACGCGGTGTAATACTTGAAGAAATAAGTATGTACGAGGACTCGCCCGAGGACCTCGCCCTTGACAAAATGAGCGAAACCGTGTGGAAGGGCAGTCTTGGCGCATCGGTATCGGGCACAAGGGAGAGGGTTTCGGCTTTTACGAGAGAGGACATTGTCGCCTTTCATAAAAAGTACTATAACGCAGGCAATACGGTAATATCTGTTGCGGGCAACATAGAACCCGAAGCGGTTTTCAACCTTATGGAAAAATATTTTGGCGACGTGCCGGCAGGGGACAGCTACACCGACTACGGCGTTGTTGAGTTTACCCCGGGTAAATCCTGCAAGGAAAAGGACATCGAACAGGCACATCTTTGCATAGCCTACGGCGGAATACCCCAGAATGATGACAGCGTATATGCACTCTCGGTTTTAAATAATATTTTCGGTAACGGAATGAGCTCAAGGCTCTTTCAGAATATAAGAGAATCGGCGGGACTTGCCTACTCGGTATATTCGGCGGCGGAAAGCCTTAAAAACGCAGGCGTATTCTTTGTGTACGCAGGTCTTTCGCCCCAGAATGTTGACAGAGTAAGAGAAATGATTTACAATGAGGTTGCACTCATGCGTCAGAAGGGTGTTACCGACTACGAGCTTGAAAGGGCACTCCATCAGCTGACAGGCAGCTTTACAATGAGTATGGAAAGTGTCAGCTCGAGAATGAATCTTATGGGCAAAAGCGCTCTGCTTTATGACGAGGTGCGTACACCCGATATGATACTCCAAAAGGTAAATGCGGTGGACAAAAACAAGATAAATGAAGTGATTGACAGGGTTTTCAGCGGCGAAACGGCGGAAAGTCTTGTAACTAATAACCTGTAAAGGAGATAAAAAAATGAAAAACACAGAAAAAACAATGGAAAAAATTGTTGCGCTCTGTAAGGGCAGAGGTTATGTGTACTCAGGCTCGGAAATTTACGGCGGTCTGGCAAACACATGGGATTACGGCCCCCTTGGCGTAGAATTTAAAAATAACGTAAAACGTGCATGGTGGAAAAAGTTTGTTCAGGAATCTCCCTACAACGTAGGTCTGGACGCAGCTATTCTTATGAACCCCAAAACATGGGTTGCATCGGGTCACGTTGGCGGCTTCTCCGACCCTCTTATGGATTGTAAGGAATGTAAGGCACGTTTCCGTGCAGATAAGCTTATCGAAGATTTTCTGGCAGAAAAGGGTCAGGTGGAAACAGTTGACGGCTGGAGCAACGATAAGATGATGGCATTTATTAAGGAAAACGAAGTTCCCTGTCCCACCTGCGGCAAGCACAACTTTACCGATATACGTAAGTTTAATCTTATGTTCAAAACCTTCCAGGGCGTTACAGAAGACAGCTCCGCAGAGCTGTTCCTCCGCCCCGAAACTGCACAGGGTATATTTGTAAACTTTAAAAACGTTCAGCGTACAACCCGTAAAAAAGTACCTTTTGGTATTGCACAGGTTGGTAAATCCTTCAGAAACGAAATCACACCCGGAAACTTCACCTTCAGAACACGTGAATTTGAACAGATGGAGCTTGAATTCTTCTGTGCACCCGGAACAGACCTTGAATGGTTCACATACTGGAAGGACTACTGCAAAAACTGGCTGTTAAACCTTGGTATCAAGGAAGAAAACATAAAAATGCGTGACCATGACCCCGAAGAGCTGTCCCATTACAGCAACGCAACCACAGACATCGAGTTTATGTTCCCCTTCGGTTGGGGCGAGCTGTGGGGTATTGCTGACAGAACAAACTTTGACCTTCGTCAGCATATGGAGCATTCGGGCGAATCTATGGAATATCTCGACCCCATGACAAACGAAAAGTACATCCCCTACTGCGTAGAGCCCTCTCTCGGTGCAGACCGTGTTGCTCTTGCATTTTTGTGTGATGCTTACGACGAAGAAGAAGTAGGCGAAGGGGATACACGTGTTGTTCTCCGCCTGCATCCCGCACTTGCACCTATAAAGGTTGCAGTTCTGCCCCTGTCCAAAAAGCTTTCCGAACAGGCAGGCGAGGTTTACACAAAGCTTGCTAAAAAGTATATGTGTGAATATGACGAAGCGGGCAGCATAGGTAAGAGATACCGCCGTCAGGACGAAATTGGTACACCTCTCTGTATTACAGTTGACTTTGATACAGCTGAAGATGAAAGTGTAACAGTTCGTAACCGTGACACAATGGAACAGGAAAGAATAAAGATTTCCGATTTAGACTCTTATCTTGAGAAGTTTTTTGAGTTCTAAGACGGGATGTAAAAGAATGCAAAATGCTAAATGCTAAATGCAAAATTATGGAAGGGAAACCGAAAGGCTTCCCTTTTTTGTAAGGCAGACACATAGCCTTCCCCTTGAGGGGGTGTCAGCGTAAGCTGACGGATGAGGTGGGTTAGTGAATAGTGAAAAGATGTAGGGGAGGGCCTATGTGCCCTCCCGAAAAATCGTACAAACCAAACAGGCGGGGATGGAAGTTGAAAATGGAAAAAAGAGAAAATGCAAAATTATGGAAGGGAAACCGAAAGGTTTCCCTTTTTTTGTAGGGCAGACACAAAGCCTCCCCGACATGCCCTCCTTGCCTAAAGGAGGGGGGACCATCGCAGATGGTGGGAGGATTTAAATGGAGGTGGATTTTGCAAGGCAAAAGACAGAGGGAGAGAAAATTCTGGATGCAAAATGCAAAATTATGAAAGGGAAACCGAAAGGTTTCCCTTTTTTAATTTTCCGTTTATTATTTATTCACCTCCGCCTTTTCTGTCCGGCACAGTATATAGTCAATACTTACGTCGTAAAACTCGGCAAGTCTTAAAAGGGTTTCGGTTGGGGGAACACGCTCCCCGGTTTCAAATTTTGAAAGCAGAGCCTGCTCTATTCCTGTTTTCATCTGCAGTGCTATCTGTGTGTAACCCTTTTCTTTTCTCAGCTTTTTTAAATTATTTTTCATAATATCACCCCAAATGACATTATGTCATAATTTCCCTTGACAAATATGACAGAATGTCATATAATATCTGCGGTATAGCATGTGCTATACGTGACGATAGCAAGAGATATACAGTAAACACAAAGCAGAGGATGAATATGAGGAAAATAGCCATTTTTTTACTGATAACCTGTATGGCGTTTGTTTTGCCTGTTTGTGCGGCATCGGCGGCACAGCTTGATGTGAGCATTCCTGCACCCGATAAGGCTGCGGAGGAGTACAGCGTAACGGTAACCCTTGTGCAAAACCCGGGTATTGTATCACTTCAGCTTGAGCTTTTTTATGATGACAGCGTGGTGAAATGCACCCGTGTTGTCGCAGGTGAGGCGCTGAAGGGAATGCTTACCGACACAAACCCGAAAGCCGAAGGGGAGAGAACAAGCGCAATAATATCCGCGGCGGCAATGGAGCAGACACAAAAAACCGGAAGGGCGGTAACCTTTGTTTTTACTCTGCCCGATAAAAGCCCCGGCTTTGACCTTGTGGTTTGCGAGCTGAGGGCAGAGGGCGGAGCAGCTGTGGAATATAAGCTTAACATTGAAAACGCCTTTGATGACGGACAGGACGAGCAAGAGGATAAAAAGGAAGAAAGCAAAAAACCCGCCCGCCCGTCAAACACCACTTCCGCCTCACTTATTCACCCTGTAGAAAAACCGGAGCCGGTGCCCAAAGGCTTTACCGACACAGAGGGTCACTGGGCGCAGGAATATATTGAAAAAGCGGCGGAAGCAGGCATTGTCAGCGGATATGATGACGGCAGCTTTTTACCCGACAAGCAAATGACCCGCGCCGAGTTTGCCACAATACTGTGGAATATGGCAGAAAAACCCGTGCCGTCGGTGCAATCCCCCTTTGACGATGTAACAGGAGCAGACTGGTTTTACTTCCCCGTATGCTGGGCGTATGAAATGGGATACATAAAGGGGGTAACAGAAACAGAATTTTCACCCCACCTGCTTATAACAAGGGAGCAGGCAATGACCGTACTGTACAGGTATGCAGGCTCACCCGATACATCACAGACTCTGGACGGCTTTGAAGATAAAAACACGGTAAGCGACTACGCCGTGAATGCCTTGTGCTGGGCGACTCAAAATAAAATAATTCAGGGTACTGCCCCCGGGTACATATCCCCCAAAAGCAGTGCCACACGCGCACAGCTTGCAACAGTTGTGGTAAGAATGAGATAAAATAAAATCTTTATATAAAACTAACAAGGAGATGACATTTATGAAAAAGCTTTTAAGCTTACTGTTGGCATTTACGCTGGTATTTACCCTGGCGCCTGCAGTGTATGCAGAGGATGAGGCAATGCTGCTCTGTCAGGAAGAGCAGATGCCTGAAACAGAGGTGGATGCAGAGGACAGTATTGTTGAAAATATTGTTCTGTTTGCACTTGCCGACGGTACAGATATAGCCGATATAGGTGAAGCTGTAACCGCCGCAGGCATAACCCGTGTACACCCTGTATTCACAGATGAAGAGGGCAACGCCCTTGCAATCGGTGACAAAAACGAAACCTGGTACAGAGCATACACGGCAGATGATGTATATGCAGTTATAGAAAAGGTAACCGCAATTGACGGCGTAAGCTTTGCAGAGCCTGAATACATATACACTCCTGATTATAACGGTATGCCCAGGGAATTTGACAAGGACCGTGACTGGCCCCACGGCAAGCACCTTTACAAGAAAAAGGACGGCAAGGACGAATTCTGGTGGGAAGACGAATATAAGCACAGCTACGCACCCGGCAGCGGCACAGTTGTAGCTGTAATTGATACGGGTGTTGACTACACCCACGAGGACCTGGCGGCAAATATGTGGGTAAACTCTGCCGAGCAGGAGGGTACAGAAGGCGTTGACGATGACGGCAACGGCTATATAGACGATATCTACGGTGTTGACACCACTGCCACAGGCAAAAAAGCCGGCAACCCCATGGACGACCACGGCCACGGCACCCACGTTGCAGGTATTATTGGTATGACCTCAAACGGCGAGGGGGGTATTGGTCTTGCCTACGGCGCAAAAATTATGGCAATCAAGGCAGGACAGTCTACAGGTATCCTTGCATCCTCCCATATTGCAAAGGCAATAAACTACGCTCATATGATGGGCGCAGATGTTATAAATATGTCCTTTGGTGGCGAAAGCCAGTCCTACCTTGTAGAAACTGCACTCGAAGATGCATTCTCCGATTGTGTACTTGTAGCATCAGCAGGTAATGACGGCATTCCGACAAATGATGCTGACCCTGACCTTTATCCAAAAACAGCAGATGTTTACCCTGCAGGATATCCTTATGTACTTGGCGTTATGGCAACAGATAAAAACGGCAACCTTGCATCATTCTCTAACTGGGACTATACACCCAATGAAAACTGCGAGTACGAAATGACTGCACCGGGTAAGGATATTTACTCGGCTCTTCCCGGCAACCGCTATGCAAAGTGGAGCGGTACCTCCATGGCGGCACCCTTTGTGGCGGCAGGTGCGGCAATTATCCGCAGCCATTATACAGATAAGGATATGTACTCCTCCCGCTTTATAATGGGTCAGCTTGCATCTGCAACCACCGACACAACCTATTATGAATCAAAGGACGGCAGCTATAATTACTCTGCATTTAATATTTATGACAGCCTGTACTACCTGCCCAAGCCTAATATTTCGG
>JAZNUH010000107.1:0-3624 GCA_045592225.1 Clostridia bacterium
AAACAAAGCTTTCTTCACTTTCACCGTTTTTCGCTCCGCTTAAGAGGTCGGTTGCTTCATAATCTGAAAGCTTTTCAAAACATTCATATCCGGATAAAAAGTCATCACCCTCTGCAGCAACAACAAAATTAACCGTAAATAGAATAAACACCAGGAAAAGACTTATAAATTTAATTTTTCTCACAGTTGTTCGCCTCCTTGTTAGTGCATATATTATAACATTTTCTGCAAACAAAAACAAGACCCGATAAAATATCGGGTCTTGTATATAGCATTTATGCTTCTACGCCGCTCATTAATTCGGATATAATATCCAGTACCTTCTGGTGACATCCGCCGCAGCCGGTAGAACAATGTGTTACTTTCTGAACATCTTCGAAAGCGGTAAGTACATCAGTAAACTTCTCATGTGCATCCATTGCGTTTGCAATATCTGCATAACTTACCTGTTTACAGTTACATACAGTATAATTTTCTCTCATAATTATCGCCTCCAGAATTAACCGAAGTATCTATTAAGAAGACCTTCAAATGCTTTACCGTGACGAGCTTCGTCGCGAGCCATTTCATGAACTGTATCGTGGATAGCATCCAGATTCTGCTGCTTTGCACGCTTTGCAAGGTCAAACTTACCTGCTGTTGCGCCGTTTTCAGCATCAACTCTCATTTCGAGGTTCTTCTTTGTGGAATCTGTTACAACTTCGCCGAGAAGTTCTGCAAATTTAGCAGCGTGTTCTGCTTCTTCGTAAGCAGCCTTTTCCCAGTAAAGACCGATTTCGGGATAACCTTCTCTGTGAGCTACTCTAGCCATTGCGAGGTACATACCAACTTCACAGCATTCGCCTTCAAAGTTTGCACGAAGGTCCATGATGATATCTTCGCTAACACCCTTTGCAACACCTACAACGTGTTCTGCAGCCCAGCTTCTTTCACCTGTCTGCTCGTTGAACTTTTCAGCAGGAACTCCGCACTGGGGGCACTTTTCAGGAGCAGAATCTCCTTCGTGAACATAACCGCATACTGAACATACAAATTTCTTCATAACTTAAATCTCCTTTTTAATAATTAATTTTTTGTGTTTTCGTTTAAACATGTTTTACAGCATCCGCTGTAGAAAATTTCTCTGGTAAAGATATCAAATCCGTCAAGTCCCGATTCAGAGTCCTGATGAATAGTGAAATCATATACCTTTGAGCACTCTTCACACCGAAAGTGGCCGTGATGCCCCATGTCTGCGTCGTATCTTATTTGAGTGCCGTCGATAGACAGAGCCTTTATAAGACCGTTTGCAACAAAGAGCTTGACTGAATTATACACTGTCGTCTTTGAAAGTGTGGGTGCAGTCGGGTGAAGATGCTGATAAATCTCGTCTACCGTAGGATGAGATTTGGTTCCCCGAAGAAAGTCATAAATCATAACTCTGATAATCGAGGGCTTTACATTGTGCTCCGATAATATCCTTGCACTGTCCATATCGCACCTTCTCTCGTTATTCAAATATGTAATAAGTACAACTCTGTACTGATTACATTTTTATAATAGCAGATTATTTTTTCTTTGTCAACACTTTTTTTAAAATTTTTTTATTTTTTTATGCGGCTTTCGAGTACATAATAGATGCATTAATGTAAAGCTAAATTTTGCACTTCCGTGCAAAGCGAAATTATTGTTTCGCAATAGCTAAATTGTTTCTAACGAAACAGCTAAATTAAATTCGTCATTAGTTGACCGAAGGTCAACTTAGCTGCGAAGTAATTTAGCGTGCGTTAGCACATTTAGCTCGCCGTAAGGCGAATTTAGCTGAAAAAAAGACATTATTCTGTCGAATAATGTCTTTTTTCTGGTGACCCCTACGAGAATCGAACTCGTGTTACCGCCGTGAAAGGGCGATGTCTTAACCGCTTGACCAAGGGGCCATTGTGGTAGCGGCAGCTGGACTTGAACCAGCGACCTAACGGGTATGAACCGTTTGCTCTAGCCAACTGAGCCATGCCGCCATATCGCAATGCGCAAATAATATTATAATCGCATTTTTTAAATTTGTCAAGAGTTTTTTTGTTACAATATTGTTACAACGAATTTTATGTATTTATCAGTCCGCAGTTATGTTTGTCTGCGGACTGATATGCTATCATTCTTTAACAGGGAGTTTTTCCTTAAACAGTATTGTAATACTCCAAAGTCCTGCTATACCCACCAAAGCATAAATTATTCTGCTTATCATGGATAACTGACCGCCGAAAATTGTTCCGACAAGGTCAATACCGAACAGTCCGATTGAACCCCAGTTCAGCGCACCAATGATAACTAAAACCAATGCAATATTATCTATCACGGTTTCATCTCCTTACTTATTGGTATCAGTAAAGAGTATTTCCCTGCCGCATTTTTTTATTCATTTTTTGTTAAATTTCACGCCTGCCCTCCAGTGCTCTTGCAAGAGTAACTTCATCGGTACACTCTAAATCACCGCCAACAGGAATGCCACGGGCAATTCGCGTAATTTTTACACCAAAGGGTCGTGCAAGCTTGGCTATGTACATTGCCGTTGCTTCCCCTTCCACGCTGGGATTTGTAGCCATAATTATTTCTTTAACGCCATCATTTGCAATGCGTGTTATAAGTTCTTTAATTTTAATCTCCTCAGGACCTATGCCGTCAATAGGAGAAATAACACCGTGCAGAACATGATATAAGCCTGAAAATTCCTTTGTCTTTTCCATGGCTATTACGTCCTTGGGACTTTCAACAACACAAATTATGCTTTTATCTCTCTTTACATCTGCGCAAACTGAACAAGGGTCTGTGTCTGTAAGATTCTGGCACACAGAGCAAAGACCAATCCGCTGTTTAGCCTCGGTTATTGCGCTTGCAAGTGTGTTTACCCTGTCCTCTGATAAAGACATAACATAAAAGGCAAGCCTACTTGCTGATTTACGTCCTATACCGGGCATCTTTTCAAATTCTTCAATTAATTTAGCCAGTGGAGGTGCGTACATTTTTATTACCTGCCTTTAAAAGAGTCCCGGTAATTTCATACCGCCTGTTATTTTGCCCATTTCCTGTGCTGCCATTTCTTCTGACTTACGCATGGCTTCGTTAACAGCCGCTAAAATTAAATCTTCGAGCATTTCAACATCATCAGCATCCACAACCTCGGGATTAATTTTAATGGAAACAAGCTCTTTTTTACCGCTTGCAACCGCAGTTACTGCACCACCACCTGAAGACGCTTCAACTGTTTTTGCTTCAAGCTCTTCCTGTGCACGCATCATGTCCTGCTGCATTTTCTGTGCCTGTTTAAGCATATTGTTCATATTTGCTCCACCCATGGGAAATCCGCCTCTTGCCATTTTTCATTCCTCCAAATTATTCTTCTAATTTTTTACTGAGTGCCAAAAGATTATCGTCTGTCTGCACAGCAATCTTTTCCACCTCTGTTAATATAACCTCTGCATCCACGCCTGCCAGACTGCCTACAAGCTCTTTAAGGTCAGTAAGCTCGCCACCTGCAAGACCCTTGTAAGCCAGTAAGTCATCGTGGGATTTATACACCAGGGCAAGCCGTCCGTTTTCTTCGGAAATTTCCGCCGCCTCAAGTGCCATATTAACACCAAGCTTATT
>JAZNUH010000108.1:0-2296 GCA_045592225.1 Clostridia bacterium
GTTCTCTGCTGCATCAATACCAAAGCCCATTACAATGGGCAGAGTATTGATTTCGCGCCGCTGATAGCAACCGGATAAGAATAAAAGAGGAAAAATTAAAAGCGTGCAACAAATTTTTTTCATAAATTAATCCTCCTTATCCATGTCGGCTTTGTATGCCGGTTTATAAGCAGCACGCCTTGGATTGCGTGCGGATATATTGAAGGGGCGGGTTAGCAGAGAACCAAGAGGAAAGCGTATCAGTGAGTCCTTTATATCGCTGCCTCTGAAGGGAGAAAACGGGGTGAGATAAGGAACGCCGAAGGAACGGAGCGACGAAAGATGAATAAAAAGTGCAAGCGTTCCTGCAATAACACCAAAGCCTCCGAGTATCCCAGAGAGAATTATCAGAATAATCCGGACAAGTGATGATACATTGGACTGTGAGGGCACGGCAAATGTGGCTACCGCAGTGATTGCTACGGCAATGGCAATGGGCGCCGATACAATTCCGGCGGAGATGGCGGTTTCTCCTATGATGATAGCGCCAACCATACTTACAGCCTGTCCTGCGGGTCGGGGAAGACGTACACCCGATTCCTTTAGAAGCTCAAAGGTTAAAATCATTATAAGAGCCTCGACTACAGCAGGGAATGGTGTACCCGCGGCACTGGCTGCCATGCTGAAAAGCAGAGAGGTTGGAATAAGCTCCTGATGAAAGGTTGTAAGCACAACATACACAGGCAGGGTAAAAATGCTTATGAGAAAGGCGGCGAAACGTATCCATCTTAAAAGTGTGGCAAAAATGGGTGCTATATAGTAGTCTTCGGAGGTCTGAAAGCTTTCAATGAAGTACATGGGCATGGTTAAAGCATAGGGCGAGCCGTCAACCAATACGGCAACACGCCCCTCTAAAAGTCTGCCTGCAGCAACATCAGGCTTTTCTGTATTGCCTATGGTGGGAAATATTGGTGAGCCTGCCTCGCCTATAAGCTGTTCAACATATCCGGATTCTAAAATGGCATCTGTATCAAGTGAGGTTATGCGTGAAATCACTTCATTTACAAGACCAGGTTCGGCAATGTTGCGCATATAAAGAACAGAAACATTTGTGCGTGTTTTTCTGCCTACAGTAAAGTTTTTGATGGTCAGGGCAGGGTCTTTTATGCGCCGGCGGATAAGGGATGTGTTTGTACGGATATTTTCAATAAATCCCTCTCTCGGGCCACGGATTACTGTTTCTGTTTGCGGATCCTGTATACTGCGTACAGAAAAGCCCTTTGAGTTTATAATAAGCCCACCGCAAAAGCCGTCAACAATAAGCACAGTATCACCCGACAATACTGCATTTATTACATCTCCGAGAGTTTCTGCATCCTTCACCTCATTGGCGGCAATGTATTCCCTTTTTATATCCTCTATGCTTTCGGGGGCGTGGTCGTCACGGTTAAAGTCATCATATAAGAGAGGGCGGATAATACTTTCGGACACCATGGCAAAGTTTACCAGACCGTCAGCACAGATAATGGCGGCAGAACGCCTGTCTCTGCCTACTGTAAAGCGGCGGACAATAATATCACTGCTGCCGTCAAAAACCATGTCCAGCTTTTTGAGGTTTTTTTCCAGATTTCTTGAGATGAGGGTGGCCTCGGTCCGGGTAATTTCTTCGTTAGGGTCAAAAGCAGCTTTTGATGAAAAGAATCCATTAAGTTTTTTTATTAAATATTCAAGCATATTTATAGTTATTTCCAAATTAAAGAAAAATATGCAACAGTATGATCTGTTGCATATTTTATATGGCTTTATTCTTCCATCTGTCTGCCGAGAAAACCTGCGGCTGACTGTGCAAGCTTGGTTTCAACCTCGCCCATATAGCCGGTGGCTTCGTCGGCAACAACAACAACCGAGCCGATAGAATCACCTTCGGAAATGATGGGTACAACCACGCCTGCATAGTATTTGTCAATGCCGTCAACCACCGAAACCTTTTCAGAATCACCGGCTTTGCGCATAAAGGTCGTTTTGTCAGACATAACCTTTTCAATTTCACCGCTGATGCGTTTGTCGTGTAAATCCTTTTTAGGCATACCCGATACGGCAATAACGCTGTCCTTGTCGGTTATACAAACAGGAAAGCCTGCTGTCTTAGCAAGAGTTTCTGCATACTGAACGGCAAAATCACCCAGCTCACCGATAGGGGAGTATTTTTTGAAAATTACCTCGCCGTCACGGTCGGTATAGATTTCAAGCGGGTCTCCCTCACGGATTCGCATGGTGCGGCGTATTTCCTTGGGTATAACTACGCGACCTAAGTCGT
>JAZNUH010000109.1:0-2131 GCA_045592225.1 Clostridia bacterium
TTCAAAGCTGTCCTTATCTTGTTTTACAATGTTTACAATGCCTGTTTTATCTGTTAAGCACTCATTGATTTCAGGATAATTATTTTTAAGAATTTCAAGGGCATTAGATTCGGAATCAGCAAAATCAGGTTCAACGCAAATTGTCATTACACTTAATTTGTCATAGGATAAAATAACCTGCAACCATCCGTTATAATTCATTTTTTCCGCAAATACGGATTTGATGGTTTGATAATTTACATAATTAGTTGCAAATTTAAAAATATCGCCAAATCTTCCCAAAAGTTCAAATCTCGGTGAAAGTCTTCCACATTTACACGGTTCTTTTATAAATCTTCCAAGGTCACCTATTTCGTATCGTTTGATGGGTGTATTTTCCTGGTTGGTGGGTGTCCAAACAAGTCTGCCAACCTCACCATCTTCTGCCGGCTCATCTTTATCGAGCTTTAGTATTTCAAGGTATTTGCTTGGAGCAACGTGGTGAATACTTCCCTCGCAATACTCGCATGCATACCCCATAGAGCCGATTTCATTGCAGCCATATGTGATGGATGCAATTCTTTTTACATTAAATGTCTTTTTAATATATTCTGCCTGTGCAGGATCAAAATGCTCTCCGCCATAGAGTATAAGGTCAATACCACCGTAATTCTTAAGCGTTTCTTCCTGCTCGGAAAACAGTCTCAAAAGGTAAGTAGGCATTCCCATCAGCACATTTACTTTGCTTTCCACTATTTCGTTTGCAACATGTTCCATATCCATAACTGCAGTCATGGGAAGTTGTATTATCTCAGCGCTTTTCAGTGCTTCATATATGCTTATAAAGCCTCCGTACAATTCGCCTGAGTAAAACAAATTCATACAGATATCTTTTTTAGGATTAACACCGGCCGCTATAATAAAACGACCGGTTTCTTTATATGTAACTTCGGCATCAGCATATGTGTGAAGTGCATATTTTGCTTTTCCGCTGCTGCCGCCGCTTTTCAAAACAAGATAACCCTCATTTTCAATTTCTCTTTCAGCAGGAAATTCGTCTTTTTTAAGTAACGGAGTACCATTATCAAAAGGTTTATGCATCTTGTTACTCATTTCGCTAAGGGACATACTTCCTGCAGGCAATCCGTGATTTATAAAACTTACTCTTTTAAGATAGCGTGTCATAGCATAAACACCATCGTGAGGTTCGCCTGTGTATCCACCCATCATAAGTCCCGGTTCTGTTATACGATTAACACCGCCGGCAAGCAAAAGGTTTGTAAGCGGAACAATTTCATCGGTGTCGCATGCAAGACCAACGCTCTGAAGATATGAACGGAATGGTCGCAGCACACCGACCAGCTCACATCTTTTAATTCCTTTAACAATAACCGTGCGATAAAGAGGTGATGCACAAAGTTCATTATCAAACTTTACAAAAATACGGCAACCGTTTCCGCTTAAGAGTTTTGCATCTCCCATAATTTCTTCAAGATAGCACATTTTAGTTTGCGCCGTAAGTTCAGCCTTTTCAGGTTCTGTCATAGGATGGAGAGGATATATATCCGATACTTTTTGCAGCTCGTTATAAAACTCATCTGCAAAACGCAGAAGCTTTTCTCTTGAATCTGTTTCATAGTACACAATCTGAGGTGCACTGCATGCTTGCTGATCGTTTACACATACATCGTGAGCAAGTCCTGTCAGCCTTTCTTTTGTGCAACCTTTTTCCGTAAAGTAACTAAAGCTTATTCTGTTACCCCATTCAACGATATTGACGCCTTTTGGTGCAAGCTCTCTGACTCCGGAAACAGCACCATCAGACCCCCATACAGCAACTGTATTACACAAGCCGAAAAGACCGGTTAAAAGTTCCTTATCCCTTGACGAGAGAGGGAACACATAAAAATACGGGCATAAGCTCTCATCTTCTGCACAAAGCTTTTCAATCATCTTCATTGCGACCTTGTGCGCTCCTGATGCCGTTTTAATAACATTTATATTTCCTGTCAAAAGTCCTTCCACAGAACTGAAAAACGGGAGCATTGCATCATTTGAGCTTGTAACATGCCCTAAAACACCAACGGGCATCCAGCCCTCGAACTGTTCTTCGCGGCTTGTCTGACGTGAAATTTCAAAAGGCAGTCCGCCA
>JAZNUH010000110.1:0-5832 GCA_045592225.1 Clostridia bacterium
TACGAATGTATGTAATTAACACCGGAGCAAAATCCTTGCAGTCAGGCGTGGTATTGTTATTTATACTGGGTTTTCTGACCGCACCTGCATTTTATACTCCCTTTCCGGCTATCACCTGTCCGTCTGCCATACTTTCTGTCACCGACAGTACAAGCTTTCCTTCTCCTCTGGAAATTGCATCAACCATTCTACCCATTTACGATACTTCTTTTACAAATGCAAAGCCACAAAATACACCTGTACCCGAAAACACATCCGAAAAATTTACCGTTACAACCGCACCTGCCGAAAGGTACACCCCATCACAGGGAATTTATGTACAAAATGACACCTCATATTCATTTGATATAGATACTCTTTTGTCAACCCCTGTACGTTTTACCAAAGACCGTTCCGTTCTAATATACCACACGCACACCTCCGAGGCATACACCCCTTCGGAAAAATATGCATACACACCGAGCGACCCTTACAGGAGCGAGGACCCGAATTACAACATGGTGAACATCGGGAAAGAAATTGCAGATGCTTTGCGTCAAAAGGGCATAAATGTAATTCACGACACCACCTGTCACGATTATCCGTCATACAGCGGTTCTTATGACCGTTCGCTTGCCACCATCCAAAAAAACATAGCAGCCAATCCCTCAATTGCACTTGTTTTGGATATACACCGCGATGCTATTGCCGACAGTGACGGCAAATACCTTAAAACCCACATGCCCGAAAGCAAAACTCCCTGTGCACAGGCACTTATTGTTGTGGGTACGGATAACGGCGGTCTGCAGCATCCCGACTGGATACATAATTTAAAGCTTGGTCTTAATCTTCAGCAGATTATGAATGACGCATACCCATCCCTTGCCCGTCCGCTGCACCTGCGTACAGAACGCTTTAACGGACACGCATCTCACGGCGCGCTCCTTCTTGAGATAGGCTCAAACGGAAACTCAACCGAAGAGGCGCTAAACTGTGCACGACTTGTTGCCGATTGTATTTCGCGTTTATTTGAATAGCTAAAAGCTTATGGCACAAGCCATAACCTTGCCTATAATCTCATAGCTTTCATCCGAAACCTTGTATGTAATGGCCGGTATTTTGCGACCCATAGGGTCTGCAAACAGATGTATTGTGTCACCACGACGTGCAAATCTTCGTATAAGTATTTTGCCCTCGTGTCTTACGACAACTATGTCATTATCCGATGCCGTGTTCTGTACCTTTATAACTACGATATCATCCTCCTGAATTCTGGAGTTTTTCATATCATTGGTTTCAACACGCATTGCTAGACGCCTGTCACGGTTATTGTAAAGTGCCACTTTTATTCTGCCCACGGCACGTTCCTCATGCAACTCGCCTTCGCAAAAATCAGACTCCTTATAAACATAAGTTTCTTCAAAAAAATCGGACAAAGAGACGGCCGTAGAGCCGTCTATCTGTCCCGATAAATATTCTACCGATATATCAAAATAATCGGCTACCTTCTTCATAAACTCTTCACTGGCTTCGGTATAGCCGGCTTCAACATTAATTACAGTATTTTCACTTTCGCCTATTTCTTTTGCAAACTGTGCCCTGCTTACTCCCTTGATTTTACGGAGCTTTTGCAAGGATACACTAACAACACTTAAACCCATTTTCATCTTCCTTTGTATATTTTACTGAATTTCATATTTGCCTTTAATCATAATAATCATGTCGGTGTTTGCCACCATTCCTCTTCCGTCACTCAGCGGGACAATAAGATGATGATTTGACGGCGCAACACTTCCGTTTGCAAGGTCAGTACCGCTTGTTACATCGCATATTCCGCCCTTGGAGGTTGCCATAATTTTACCCGAACCCATTCGGATAATAAACTCACAGCCCGCGTCACAAACAAGCATATCACCCTTTGAAAGGTTGACTATTGCATACTTCTCTCCCGCGCCTGCCATAGCCTCCACCTGCGGCATAAGCACATTGTCCACATATCCTTTTGTAATAAGGCTGTCACTGTTGCTGTCTGCCGCAATAAAAAATGTCGCCGCCAGAACAACTCCTGCCAGTATTACCCCAAACTTAATCTTTCGCATAAATAAACCCTCTCTAACTTTCGTAAATTCCAAAGCTGATGCCAATAGCATCATTTACTCTTTCCATAAGCTCATCATCCAGATGTCCGATTTTTTCTTTAAGTCTTCGCTTATCAATTGTTCGTACCTGCTCGAGCAGTATTACCGAATCCTTCTGAAGTCCGTAATCCACGGCTTCAATTTCAATGTGTGTAGGCATCTTCGCCTTGTTTATCTGACTTGTAATTGCAGCAGCGATAATAGTAGGACTGTATTTGTTGCCCACATCGTTCTGGACCACTAAAACAGGCCTTACCCCGCCCTGCTCCGAGCCTACAACCGGACTTAAATCCGCGTAGTAGATATCGCCTCGTCTTACATTCACATTACTCACACTCCGCTAATTTTTCCTCATAACTTTGGTTTTGCATACAATCTGCCGCAAAACACATTTCTGCAATTTCCAGATTAATTTCTCCCATACGGGCATAACCTTCTTTAAGCTGCCTCTGTATTTCTTCGCGTTTTTTCTCTTTAATATAAAGTTGTAATGCTTCCCTCACCAAACTGCTTCTGCGAACACCTTCTTTTTTTACAAGTGCATCCACCTCGTCAAGCAGCGTATCGGGCAGGCAAACCAGAATTTTTTTCTGTTCGGACAAAACGACCAATCCCCCATTCGTATATTTTTGGGAAGTTTCAGCAGATGGGACTTTGACAAGGAATATCCTGATATTAAAAAAACTATATACTACTTATACAAATATTATAATATCTTTATCCCCTTGCAGTCAAATGTATTTTCTGCCATCCGTCCGCCGTTTTGTATGTAGGCCTGCAACTGTATTTTGCACAATTTAACAAAAGTCCATACATACAAATGGTATTTTTTCTATTTTTTTATAAACTTAATATCGCTCTGGATATACACTTTATTATTTCAGCAGGAATAACAGCATACTCTCCCGACAGTTTTTCTGCAAGCTCTCCTGCCACTGCATGAAGGTATACTCCGGCACATGCTGCAACAGACGGACATGTGCCCTTGGCGGCTATACCGGCAATAAGTCCTGCAAGTATGTCCCCGCTGCCGCCCTTTGCCATTGCCGGAGTACCTCTGTTATTAATATATGTCTGCCCCTCCGGTGTGGCTACAACAGTATTTGCGCCTTTAAGCACAACTACTGCTCCGCTTCGCGCCGCAAAATCCTGCGCAATATTCAGCTTATCCTTTACTATTTCCTTTGATGATATGCCTGTAAGACGTGACATTTCACCAATATGCGGAGTAATTATAACATCGGCCTTTGTATTTTTAAGTTCATCTGCGCCCTTTAAAACGTTAAGACCGTCAGCATCTATCACAAGTGTTTTTTTGCACTCATCAAGTGCCTTGAGAACATATTTGCGTGTTTCATCGCTTGTTCCCATTCCGTTTCCAATCAAAAGTGCATCTGCTATAGTAAAATCAACGTTTTCATTTATGGGTTTACACATTGCCCCCGTAATCTTATTCATAACAATGTCCACTATATTTTCAGGAACAATGCAGGTTACAAGACCTGCACCGCTTCGTTCGGCTGCGCTTGCTGCCATACACACAGCACCTGCCATACCTGTACTGCCTCCTGCAACATATACTCTGCCCATATTCCCTTTATGCGCACATCTGCTTTTGGGTGGAAAAGCTACCTTGACAATCTCGTTAGTTATAACCTGCGTATTAATCCCCTTCACTTTGGGCAGGTTCTGCGGAATTGATATATCTGCAACTGTTACTCTGCCTACATAGTCTGCAGACAAATCCGACACAAGACCGGTTTTATAAAAGGCAAAGGTAACCGTTTCTTGTGCCTTTACTGCAACGCCGCACACTTCCCCGTTGTCTCCGTTTATGCCCGATGGAATATCAACCGAAACTACCGTCGAACCGCTATTATTAATATAACTTATTGCATCCGCATAGTCACCCTCCACCTTGCCCCTTATACCTGTTCCAAGCAGGGCATCAATAATGAGGTCGTACTTTTCACCTTCAAACTGTGAAAATGGTGTAATATGCACGCCCATATTTTTTATAGCTTCAAGGTTGACTTTTGCGTCTCCCTTTATGTCTGCATCACTGCACAGCATAACCACATTTACACTCTTGCCTTTATTCACAAGATGTCTGGCAACAGCAAAACCATCGCCCCCGTTCTGACCCTTGCCACACATAACAAGAACACTGTCGGGCGAATATTCCATAACCTTATTCACAACACTTATGGCCGCATTTTCCATAAGCACAATACCGGGAATGCCTATATTTATTGCAGCGGCATCAATGCGGCGCATCTGCTCACAGCTTACCGCCTTCATACAGTTATATGCTTTCATCAATTATCACCTTGTCGGGAATATATTTTTTTATACCGCGCAGCATAGCCTCTGTAGGCTCAAACATAAGGCAGGTTTTAATGCCATTTTGTTCATACGCAGCAAAGTAACAGTTCTGACTCATTTTATTGCCTGCATAATCCAAAACCTTGTACATACTGTATTCTGACATATAATCGCCCTCATTTACAGGTGCCACTATCTCAAACTTTTTACAGTCCACGCTTACCAATCTTTTTCTCTTGCGCTTTGCTGTGATGCAATCCACATCAAGTTCACTGCCTGTAAGCGCATATTCATATTCGGTATTAAGTGCAGTTACAAAATAATACACACCATATATGGTTAAAACCTGGATAAGTGCCGACGCAAAGGGAAAACCTATCATATTTCCAATCACAGGAGCGACAAAAAATATTATAGCAATCGCCGCCAATATAATACCTGCAGTATACATTCCTTCCTTTGCAGTTTTTGTTTTTTTCACAATGTGTTCGTAAAAACCTTCCATTTCTATATCTCCTTTTATATCTGATAGTGATATTATAATATAAAACGCCGCTGTTTTCAATATTTTGAGACAAAAAAACCACTCATAAGAGTGGTTTTAAAATATGTCAGTTTACAAGCCAGCCGCCATCTACATAAAGCTCCTGTCCCGTTACATAACCAGACGCATCCGACGCAAGATATACAACGGTTGATGCCAGGTCATCAGGTACACCTGTACGACCCACAGGGATTTTTTCGCAGTACTTTTTCATAACCTCAGGGTCAGAAAGCAAGGGTTTTGTAAGCTCGGTCATAAAATAGCCGGGACAAATTGCATTGACAGTTATTCCGTAGGGTGCCCACTCATTTGCAAGTGCCTTTGTAACCTGAACAATGGCACCCTTTGACGCACAGTAAGCAACCATATTTTTAAGACCTATCATACTTGAAAGCGAACCGATATTTATAATTCTGCCCTTTATTTTGTTTTCAACCATGTGTCTGGCAACCGCCTGTGTCATAAAGAAAACATACTTAAGCTGTGTGTCGCACACCTTGTCCCAGTCAGCCTCTTCAAACTCAAGTGCAGGTCTGCGTATGTTTATCCCTGCGCTGTTGACGAGAATATCTATATGCCCGAACCTATCCGCAACCTCCGAAACAAATTCTGCCGAAGATTTCGCAGAGGTAATATCAAGCGGTATTCCAAAAACCTTTCCACCTGTTGCAGCAATTATTTCATCCACCGCAGCCGCAAGTTTTTCCTTGTTTCTGCCCGCAATAATAACAGTTGCACCGGCATCGGCAAGACCTGTTGCCATTCCCTTGCCAAGTCCTCCGCTTCCACCTGCAACTATTGCAACCTTACCCGTTAAATCAAATATATTTTTCATTTTATCACCTC
>JAZNUH010000111.1:0-2314 GCA_045592225.1 Clostridia bacterium
GGTAAAATTGATTTATCGGCAAAGGGCGCAGGCGGTTATTCGGAATTTGCAAGTGCAACTGCAGATGAGTCGGGCAAATACACTCTTCAGCTTAAACCCACTGACATTGCAGACAGCTATATACTCAATATGGATTTCAGCAAGAGTCCCAAAACAGGTGTGGAAATCCCGGGCTTTGCACCAGACCTTTACATTCCCGACCTTGCTGTAATCAAAAACAGTTCGGAAGTAACAAGCGCTTCACAGCTTTTTAACAAGGATGTTCTCACCGTTAAAATGTCCGGATTT
Organism: Clostridia bacterium; assembly: GCA_045592225.1. Classification (GTDB taxonomy): domain Bacteria; phylum Bacillota; class Clostridia; order UMGS1883; family UMGS1540; genus JAZNUH01. Next base: position 289 of record JAZNUH010000111.1, read on the forward strand.
GACCCCCGCGACGGCTTTGACGGACTTCTGATAATGGCAGAATATGATGCCGACGGCAAGCTTATAAAGGTTACAAGTCTTAAAGTAAATGCAGACTCTGCGGATGATGAAATAACCACAAAGCTTTCACTTTCTGCAAAGCCCTCACGCCTGTCTGTTCTCTATAACGGAACATCAAGATACGGAAATATAGTCGGCAAATATGAGCTTAAATGATTTTAAAACCGGAGGAGCTATGAAAACAATAACCCGTATTGTTATAACAGGCGGCCCCTGTGCGGGCAAAACAACCGCAATGGCGCAGATAAAGCAGGTTTTTACACGTCTTGGCTATTCGCTTTTGTTTGTGCCCGAAACCGCTACCGAGCTTATCTCGGGAGGGGTTGCACCCTGGACCATGCCATCGGTACTCGAATATCAGTTTATACAGCTGCGCCTTCAGCTTGAAAAGGAAAAGCTTTTCTACGAAGCGGCAGAAAAACTGTCGGGTGACAGGGTAATAATCATATACGACCGTGGCACTATGGATAACAAGGCATATATGACCCCCGAAGATTTTTCGGCTATGCTGAATATGGCATCGCTCACCGAAAAACAGCTGCTTGACAGCTACGATGCGGTTTTCCACCTTACCACTGCCGCCCGCGGTGCAGAGCAGTTTTACACGCTGGGCAATAACTCCACCCGCACCGAAACTCCGGAGCAGGCGGCATTCATAGATGAGCAGCTTTCCTTTGCGTGGAGCTCCCACCCCACCTTTAAAATTATAGAAAGCCATACAGACTTTAACAGTAAAATACAAAAGCTTATCAATGAAATGGCTGCATTTTTGAATGAAAAAGTCTGAATTTGAAAATTTTTCTTGACAAAAAAGGTAAACTTTATTATAATATCTCTGTGTGTTTTGAAAGTATGACACACAATTAATCCTTACCCCTGAAATATGGGGTCATAAGTCCAAAGGGAGGTGTACAGATATGCAGGAAATTATCAACAACTACGAGACAATTTTCGTTCTCGACGCTGCTCTTTCTGAAGAAGAAATTACAGCATTGCAGGAAAAGTTCACATCACTTATCGCTGCTAACGGCGAATTAGGTGAAGTAGATGTTTGGGGCAAAAGACGTCTTGCTTACCCCATCAATTACAAAACAGAAGGTTACTATGTTCTGGTGAACTTCAAAAGCAACCCCGATTTCCCCAAGGAACTCGACCGTGTATACGGAATCACTGAAGGCGTTCTGCGTACAATCATCGTTCGCCAGGAAGATTAAGGAGGTTTTCCAGTATGCTTAACAAAGCAATTTTAGTGGGAAGACTGACAAAGGATCCGGAGCTTCGTTCCACAGCAAACGGTATTTCAGTTTTGAATTTTACCGTGGCTGTAACACGCAATTATGCGCGCGCCGGAGAAGAAAGACAAAGTGATTTTATCAACTGCGTCGCGTTCAGAAATACCGCAGATTTCATCTCACGTTATTTCGCAAAAGGAAATCTCATCTCAATTGACGGTACTATCCAGACACGTACTTGGGATGACCAGGAAGGTAAACGCCACTGGGTAACAGAGGTAATGGTAAACGAAGCACACTTCGTTGAGGGTAAAAAGGATTCGGCTTCGTCCGATATGGGCTTTTCACAGCCTTCAAATTCCGAACCCGCAATGATGCAGGATTTCGGCCCCGATACCACAGACGACGATTTGCCCTTCTAAAATGTAATTTACTTTTTTTGAAAGGAGTTTGTTTATAATGGAAAGAGAAAAGAATGATAAGACTTTTCGTAGCCGCAAGGCTAAAAGAAAAGCATGTGCTTTTTGTGTTGACAAAATGGACCATATAGATTACAAGGATACAGCACGTCTCCGCCGTTTTATTTCTGAAAGAGCAAAGATTTTGCCCAGACGTATTACAGGCACATGTGCTATGCACCAGCGTAAGCTGACTCTCGCTATAAAGAGAGCACGTCACGTTGCGCTTCTGCCCTATTCTGCTGAATAGTCTTAAAAAGCATATCTCAAGGTCGG
>JAZNUH010000112.1:0-2832 GCA_045592225.1 Clostridia bacterium
ACAGATTTCCGTAATCTACCGCAAGAACAATTGGATTCTGTTGTTTCTTTAATAAACAACAGACCTCGTAAATGCTTGGGATATTTATCGCCAATTGAGTTTATTAACAAAAGTGTTGCACTTGGCTTGACAATCTGACGGGGCTGGTCGGGGAGGTACTGTTTATTGCCGCAATTTTCACATCCCACACAAAAAAACCTGCGGTTTAAAACCGCAGGTTTTACAGGTAAGCTTTTTATTAACCTTTGATAGCAGCCGATGCCATACCTTCAACGAATGTCTTCTGCACGAATGCGTACAGGACAAGTACAGGTACGATAGCAATAATAGCTGCCGCCATAACTATGTTACCCTTATCAGCGTATTTCTGAGAAACGTAACGCAGACCAAGGGAGATAGTATTCTTTTCAGGCGAGTTGATGTAAATGAGGGGTCCGAACAGGTCTGACCAACCACCCATAAATCCACGCAGAGCCAGTGTTGCCAGGATGGGCTTTGCAAGCGGAATATAGATTGTAGCGTATATACGGAAGGGATGTGCGCCGTCAATCAGTGCTGCTTCGTAAAGCGCGCTGGGCAGACTCATAAATGCCTGTCTTATAAAGAATATGTTCATAATACCGCCAAAGTATGCAGGCAGAATGAGGGGAACATATGTATCAATGAATCCCAGCTCGTTCCAGATAACATACATAGGAATGGCCATAACTGTACCGGGCAGGAACATTGTGCACAAACCAACCATAAACAGTGCACCGAGACCCTTTGTCTGGTATCTTGAAAAACCAAACGCGATAAACGAGTTGGATGCAAGGTTACCGATAAGGCCAAGTCCAACGATGAGCAGTGTGTTCCATGTATAGCGGATAAAGTTTGCTTCTTTAAATACTATAACATAGTTTTCCCATGCAAAGGGAGGTCTTAAAAACTTTGTATAATCATATACAAATCTTGATTCTTTAAGAAGTGAAATACCAAGCGCCCAAATGAAGGGGAAAACAAAGATTATTGCTACAACAATAAGGGCAACTATACCAAGAGGATTTCTTCTCTTTTTCCATACTTTTTTACTTCTTTTTACTTCTTTTGCTTCTACATTAGTATTACTCATAGTGTACCCACCTCTTTTCTCCGACTTTCTGAACGATGGTAAGGATAGCTATAAATACGAAGGATACCCAACCTAAAGCAGCACCCTGACCAATCTTACCTTCTGCACTCCATACGAAGTCGTAAATAAGTCCGTTAACAACGTATGCTTCTGCACCTGTGTTCTGCAGCATGAGGAAGAACTGTTCGAATACCTGCAGACATCCTGCAGCACCTGTAATGAGCAGGAAGAACAGTGTGGGTGAAAGCAGGGGGATTGTAATTCTGAAGAACTTCTGAAGTCCGTTTGCACCGTCGATTTCAGCAGCTTCCATAACGTCTGTGCTGATGGCCTGCAGACCCGCTATGAGGTAAATGGTTGTGGAACCAACACCCTTCCAAACGGTTGTTGCAACGATACTCAGAATAATTTCAACATAGTTTTTACTGTATGTATACTGGAATGGTCCAAGGCCTATATAACCAAACAGAGTATTTAAAATACCGTTTGTAGGCTGGTACATAAGTGACCAAACCAGGGCAACAGCTGTTAAAGGTGTTAATACAGGCATAAAGTAAACTACGCGGAAGAAACCAATACCTTTAATTTTCTGATTGAGCATTACGGCAAGAACACAAGCAACTGAAGTATCAATTGACAAGTGTAATATACCGAACAGCCAAGTGTTTCTGAACGCAACCCAGGTTCTGTCATACTCAAAAATAATGTACTTGTAGTTTTTGAGTCCAACGAACTTGGGAGGATCGAACATGTCGTACCTACATAATGAGAAATAAATTGACGCTACGAGGGGAATAAGGGTAAATGCCAACAGTGCAAATATGTACGGTGACACGAACACCCAGCCCCATCTATTGTGCTTTCTGGTCAATTAAGCCCACCTACCTTGTTTGAATTTTTTTGCAGTTTATATTATTTTGTACAAAATATGCCAAAAAACCGCGTATTATCAACATATTTGTGCACATTCACCATAAACAACAAAAGGATTATAACATAATTACACATATAATGCAAGTATTTTTTGAATAATATTTTAAATTTTTACTAAAGATAATCGATAACTTTTGGTCAAATTGTTCAACCCTGCTTTAATTATTTTTTTGGCTTTTACACTATTTTTACATATTCATCATAAATTGTTCATATTTCGCAATTATAATAAAGCTGTAATCGGTGGTAAAATCGGTTACAGACCCCCACTCTTTGAATTTTTTTCATTTTCAAATCTTTTCTTTTTTTCACAGAGCAGCACACCGTAAGGTGTGTTGTTTTGTTTGTTGTAATGGGGAATTAATTGAAAATGGAAAATGGAAAATTGAAAGTTAATGAAAGAAAACGCCCGGGCGTATTCTTTTTTGTTTTACAAACAATCCTCCCCTGCCTCGTCACAGTAAAGAAATATCGTAGGGCAGGGGTTTGCTCCTGCCGTAATTTTTCGGGAGAGCAAGTCGGGAGGGCACATAGGCCCTCCCCTACACCTCATCACTAAACCGGCTCCCCCTGATGAGGGAGGCACTGTTTACTGTCGTCATTTTCAATTTTCAATTTGCATAAGGGATAGGGAAAATGGATGCAGAACGGACAAACTGAACCCGTAGGGGTTACCCGAAGCTGTACAACGTCAAAGCAAAGTCCGTTCACAGGTTTTGCGCTATCGCTCAAACCTTACCACTCCCTTGCTTCTCCTCTTCCCCACAAAGCCTGTGGACTTTGCGGGG
>JAZNUH010000113.1:0-3734 GCA_045592225.1 Clostridia bacterium
TTAAGATACAAAAAAACAGGGTGTGAATTCACACCCTGTTTTTTTGTGCCATAAATCAACCTTTATTCCAGTTATAAAGTCTTTCCATTATTACAGCAGCTTCAGCTCTCGTGGTATTGCCAAGTGGGTTTATAGTACCATCTGAATTACCGAGCACAATACCGTCACGTACCATTGCTGCAATGCTGGATGCGGCATATTCAGCAATAAGATCTTTATCCGAGAACGAATCAAGAAGAGTCATATCTGCATCAGCAACAAGACGAACATATTTCATTGCACGGGAACATATTGTCATGAGGTCCTGTCTTGTTATAGGTGCTTCGGGGTTGAATTTGTTATCTCCTGTACCCATCAGGATACCTGCTTTTTTGCCTGCGGCAACTGCAGCTGCATATTCTGCATCTGCGGATACGTCAGAAAAATTATCTGTAAATGTAAGCTTTGTATCAAGTCCGAGAGCCTTTACAAGGAACATAGCAAAATCGCCGCGGGTAATGTTTTCGGAAGGAGCAAACTTGAAGTTACCTTTAGAGTTTACAACACCAATGCCATTTAAAAAGTCTATTGATTTTTCCGCCCAACCGTAATCGGATATATCATTAAATTTATTGAGCATACCTGTGCTTACAGGCTTTTCTGCGTTAATCTGGAAAAGCTGTGCACAGCCTGCATCTATTGTTACCAGGATTTCATCGTTGGTTTTTTCAATGTTTATTTCCTTTTCATTATTTATGGGTGTAACAGAATAAAGTGCAATTTTTTCAAGCCCGTTATCACTGATAAGAGGAATACTTATTGTCTGCTCTTTAGCCTGTCGATTAATAACCACAGCATAAATATTTAGTCCGTCTACCCATACATCAACCCATGCGTCATCTGTTCGTATACTGTTAAATGTATGTGTATTAAAATGTTTGCCGTAGTGCGCCCATACTTTATCATATTCCTTTGCCCTGAAGGATTCAAAAACCGGCCAGAATTCTCCTTCGTTTAAGGGGTTAGGATCAACTATGGGGTTATCCATAACCCAGGGGTAAACACCGTTACCCTCTGCACCGCCCAAAATAGACTGATACATCATAGAATGCACCTGATCGGGTGTGGGTTTTGAATTCATGAAAGTAAATACCTGTAATACCTGCATTATTCCTTTGCCAAACTTTTCTGCAACTTCTTCTGCCGATGCAGTTCTGTCGGCAACAAGGTATTCATATCCGTTACCTGCAGGATATGGGTCAAGACCTATTGCGTCTACATATTTAAGTGCCATACCGTAATGATCGGGACTTGATTCGCAGTGATAAATAGGATGCACATCATCTACATCGCGTATAAGCTTGTAGCCTGTGCGGAGAATGTTGTGGAGTTCTTCAATATCCTTGTAATGACCAAGAGGTTCGTCCATTGTCATCCAGCAGAATATTGCAGGATGGTCTTTGATGGCGGGGACAAGCTCCTTGTTTTGCTCGACATTTATGGGGTCTCCTGCCGCATGCATACCGTGGTAGAGAACAAAAGCCGCTTTAATCCCCTGTGTCTGTAGACTATCAAGCATTTGTAATGTTGCTTCTACAGTTTCTCTGCCTGTAACCTGAACTACGTTAAGTCCTACCGATGCCGCTTCGTCATAAGTGCTTACATCGCCCGGATGATAGATGATACCCGGATAAAAAGGCTTGCCGTCAACAATAAAGTTTCCGTCTTTTGTAAGCATTTTTGGACGGTCATATTTGTAGATGGGCTGGTTTAAAACCATATTTACGCTTCCGTCAGCATTTTTGGCTGTGGCTGTAAGAGTATATTCCTTTTTCTTTTCAGCCATAATTCTTACAGGGAAAATAAATTTTGATGCCTTGTCTTTAAAAGCCACATCGCTCTGTTCTGTTAGTGTTTTGGTTCCGTCACTAATTTTAAAATCAACAGTATAGCCCTCATCCTCTGAAAACTGGTTTAAATTTACAGTTGCCATACCTGTATTTAAATCTGAATAGTAAAACACCTGATCTGTGTCAAGGGTGAACAAAGCAGGGATTTCTACCATATATAATTCTAAATCATCCACATACATTGTTCCGCTGTTTGAATAACAACGGGGGTAAATTGTAAGAAGGGTGCAGTTGTCGGGTACTTTTACATCAAATACAACACGTGTCCATTCGGTTGCAGTTTTAAGTGCGGGTGCAATATCCTGTTGTAAAACACCGTTGTCGGTACGCATGTTGTGCCCGTTATAGCCTTCAAACTTAACTGAAAATCCACTGCTTCCGCGTACTTCGCCCTTGTACCAGAAGGAAATCTGATATGTGGCACCGCCCATGATATTGGGTATAATCTGTCTTACCCATGGATTTCCGCCGTTATATGTTTCAATTTTAACTGAGTTATTGCCTGTGTGGGCATCATTTGTATGTAGTGTAGCAAATTCAGCTTCCCAACCGGAAAAAGCTTCCCAGTTTGTCGGAATCCCATTTTCGTCAACTTCTTCAAATCCGCCGTTTACAAGCAGATTTTTTTCACCAACAGGCTCTCTTGGGACATAAACCTTGTCTGCTGCACCTACAGTAACAAAGGACAAAACTGTCAAAATTACAACCAGTAAAATTGCTAAAAGCTTATTTTTCATTTTTATTTTTCCTTTCTTCAAGTTGTTTCTTTTCATATTCTTTACGTTCTTCTACTACCTTTTCCCAAAGTTCCTTCATATGTTCGTATATAGCAGGGTCAATTTCGGGAGTTCCTTTTGAGAAGGTGGGGAGGAGCATATCTCCTGCAACCTTAGGGTCAGTAGAGGATGTATCGTTTCTCCACTTGTCACGCTCTTCTTTGTTGCGAAGATTTGGTATATCCATAGGGATATTACCGTTTAATATAGAACGGTATGCAAACATGCCGGGCAGGAACATATCAAGGGCTTCGTAAACATCTATAATATCAGCTTCTGGGTTTCCTTTGATTTTTTCAATAAAGTGATATTTTGAATAGAAGTCAGAACCGCCGTGACCTGCATTTTTAGCAAGTTCAGAGTTTTCATCTTCAGGCTTGTATCTCTTTACTTCACAGGTATCGTGAGCATTTTCATATTCATCAATTCGTGTGTATATTTTATTAAAACCGCCATCATCTGCAAGCTCGCGGGAGCTTTCTGCTGTACCCTTTGAACCGTATACGCAGTACCAAATGGAATTTTTGTAAAGACCGCCGTGAATACTTTTTATAACACCGCCGTTTTCAAGTGTAACCATTTCAATGCCGTACGCACCGGCTTTAGAACCTTTTTCGAGATTACGTCTGTTCATGGTGCCTTCAAAGCCTACAACAGAAACAGGTCTTAAACCTGTTATGTGAATCAGGGGACCTAATGAATGTGTGCAGTAAAATGTCGAGTACATATTATTGCGCCAATGGTTTTCTTCACCGTATGTAAGACCGTGCCAGGAGGGCATACAATTGTGAATATATTCACCCTCACCATATTCAAATTCTCCCAATTCACCCGATTTATAAAGTCTTCTCATTTCGTAAGGTGCATCCATGTAACAGTAGTTTTCACCGTAAGCATATATTTTGCCTGATTCTTCAACCGCTTCAACAAGCTCTACCGCCTCTTTCATTGTCTGGCAGGGGAGAACTTCGGATAACACGTGTTTGCCTGATTTAAGAGCTTTTATGGCAAAGGGAGCATGCTCGTGTGCATAGTTTGCCAGCATAACCGCATCCATATCGTGCTTTAA
>JAZNUH010000114.1:0-2624 GCA_045592225.1 Clostridia bacterium
GTTTTTTATAACAGGAGGTAAACCTACTTTTCATAAGCATAAAAAGCAACTCGTTTTTCTTGCTGTATCCGGTATTGCAATGGGCGCAAGTTGGATGTTCCTTTATGAAGCTTATGCACGAATCGGTGTAAGCATAGCATCTCTTTTGTACTATTGCGGTCCGGTTATTGTAATGGCTTTATCCCCGCTGTTATTTAAAGAAAAAATTACTGCAAATAAAGCTGTCGGCTTTCTTGCAGTAATTGTCGGTGTAGTACTTATAAATACAAATTCTTTCAATGGTAAAGGTGATGCGTTCGGTATCATCTGCGGACTGCTTTCTGCTGTTATGTATGCGTTTATGGTCATCTGCAACAAAAAAGCAAAGAACATTGTCGGTCTTGAAAACTCAACATTACAGCTTACCATAGCTTTTCTGACTGTTGCTTTATTTGTTGGTTTAAAACAAGGATATTCTATGGAAATCTCAACATCAAGCATATTTCCGATATTAACGCTTGGTTTACTTAACACAGGCATAGGCTGTTACTTGTATTTTTCCTCAATAGGCAAACTGAAAGTGCAGACTGTTGCCATATGCGGATATTTCGAGCCATTGTCAGCGGTAATCTTTTCAGTTATATTTTTAAAAGAAATTATGTTACCTTTACAGGTTTTAGGTGCCGTGTTCGCTATCGGCGGTGCAATGTTTGCCGAACTGTCAAAAAACCACAGCATATCACGGTGATTCATACCAATCAGCTAAATCACCACTGAAAGCTACTGCAAGAGAAGTACTGAAAAGTGGTTAAAAAGACTCATAGCGTTTCTTCTGTTTTCTATTGCCTTTTCACTGTATTTAAATAGTAAAGGTGATGGTTTTTTTTGTTCACTTTGAATTGAAAACTTTATAGGATAACCACTTTGAGTTTTTCGTTTAGAAAACTTGAATCAGAATCAACAGAAAATGATAACAAGATATTCTCGTTGCTAATGTTCGCTACCAACAAAAACACTCCCGCAGCAATTCCACGAGAGTATACTTTTGGTCATATAAAAACAACAAATCCGAACACATCATTGTAAACAGATGGATTCGGATTTATGTTGTATGTCTCTATGTAACGAAATTCAAACTATTAAAAATATTATCAAATCCGAAGGATTTGTATATCATCAATTTCGTAGAAATTGCATATCATCAAAACGAAGTTTTGTATATCATCAAGCCGACAGAAATACACACCTGAAGGTGTGATGAGATACAAAGGCGACTCACCGCCTTTGATGATATACACCTACGGTGATGATATACCAATCCTGTCGGCTTGGATAAAAAAATAGCGAAGCATTCGCTTCGCTATTTTTTGGCGCCTCAAACAGGACTCGAACCTGTGACCGATCAGAAACATTGACGCATTGCTCGCTTGGAGCGCTTCGCACTGCTCTGTGTTTCTTCCTGCTCATTCACTCCCTTTATGCCTGACGGGCCCGTCCCCCTTTGTCACAGCGTGACATTTCCCCCACACCGTGGGGGAATCTTCCACAGGCAGCGGGAGTGTATGAGCCAGATAACAGCCGACGCGGCGGTGAACTCCCGGTGGCACCGGTGAGAGGACTGTGAGAGGCACCAAGAAAAAAAATAAAGGACATCTGATGATGTCCGTTAAGTGTAATAAAATTATTTATAATGTGCGAAGCACTTTCCGACAAAAGCTTGGCTTTTGCCTGTTTTGGTACAAAACTTATTAATACTTATATAATTTGTTTTACCTATAATTTTTGTAAAGGTAAGCATGTGCGCAAGACTCGAACCTGTGACCGATCAGAAACATTGTCGCACTGAACGCCTTGGGGCGGCGTCCATTGCTCTGTGTTTCTTCCTGCTCACCGTCCCCCTTCATCGTCCGCAGGACGCGGGGAACGGTGAGCCAGATAACAGCCGCAAACGCGGCTGTTAACTCCCGGTGGAACAGAGTGAGAGGCCTGTATGGGGTGCCATAAAAAACAAAAAAACCATCCGAATGGATGGTTTCTTTGTTTTGGCGCCTCAAACAGGACTCGAACCTGTGACACCGCGGTTAACAGCCGCGTGCTCTACCGACTGAGCTATTAAGGCAAATCACCGGGGTATTCCCCAATGAAAAAAATGTCGGCGACGACCTATCTTCCCAGGCGGCTGCCCACCAAGTATTTTCGGCACGATTGAGCTTAACTACCGTGTTCGGGATGGGAACGGGTGGGACCTCAATGTTATAGACACCGACTATATGTGCTCATCACACATACATTCATATATATCAAAAGCTAAAAGCTTATGATGTTGTGATCTGGTGACCCGTACGGGATTCGAACCCGTGTTGCCGGCGTGAGAGGCCGGAGTCTTAGGCCACTTGACCAACGGGCCAATAATGGTACACCTTCAGGGACTCGAACCCTGGACACCCTGATTAAGAGTCAGGTGCTCTACCAACTGAGCTAAAGGTGCGTACAGGGAAAACTGAAAATGCACCCTCAAAACTGAACAATGAGTGAAGAAGAACCAAGTAAAGAGGTCAAGCCCTCGACCTATTAGTACTGCTTAACTGAACACATCACTGTGCTTACATACGCAGCCTATCAACCTCGTAGTCTACAAGGGGTCT
>JAZNUH010000115.1:0-11305 GCA_045592225.1 Clostridia bacterium
GCCTGACCTGCTATACCAATACCGAGCGCTGAACCTATTGCGGCAATACCCATTGCCATTGCTGTTCCTAATAATCCTAAATTCATAATGACTCTCCTTTATAATAAATTTATTCTTCAAATGGTTTAAATTTGTGTCCGCTCCACGACATATCCAGATGTGAGGAGAACTCCAGGGTGTTAAGTCTTATGCCGTGAACAATTACCGACAGAATATTGAGTATCATATTAAGTCCGTGACCAAATATTAAAATTATGATAGCAAATATCATAAACATAAAATTGCCAAGTAACGGTCCGGCGAGCTGGTTAACCGTTGCCGAGATTGCCGCACCGGCAAGACCTACTGCCCATAGACGTATATACGAAACAATATCCGAGAATACGTTTACCACGCCAAGCAAAACCGAAACAATGTTGGTAAGACTTGAAAGTATGGATTTTATAATGCTTCCCTCATAGTTTGAGAATATAAAACTCATACAAAAGCCAATACCTACAAGTATTATTGCGGTGGTGCCGACAGGGATGCCGCCGATTACAAGTCCAAAGCTGAAGACCTCGGCATTTACAACAAGGCTTAATACTATATAATAAATACCTATAAGCTGTAATATTGCACCTATGTCACCAAGCACTTTGAGCGATTTCTTGTTTCGTGCCGAGCATTTTATGTGCGCCACTGTCAACTGAACCAGTGCCAGAGTAAAGCAGAGTATCTGCAAATTCTGTGCGGTGGTAAGTCCTGCCTGACCCTGTGTCCAGAACGGATACCATATTTTGTCTGCATACACGTTTGAAATTACCGGCACCGACAATGCCTTAAGCCATCCGGGTAACTGTTCGGGGGTAAGACCAAACCATGTACAGGTAAGCGTACCCCATAAAATGGTTGACAGACCGAAAAGTCCTATCAGCAAAAAGGTGGGCGAAACCGCATTTTTTGATTTAAGCGCTTTTATAATGGGTATTGCCACAACCGAACAAATTAGCAACCCGTATCCGCCGTCTCCGAAAATTATTCCGAAGAATATAAGTATGAAGGACAAAAACCAGGAGGAAATGTCATACTCAAAATACCCGGGAACTGTTCCCAAAAAGTCGGTCAGCGGATAGATAAGACTTACAAACTTATTATTTTTAAGCTTTGTGGGTACGTTATCCTCCTCACAAGGGTCTTCTATAAGAAGTCCCCAGCTGTTATCCTGTGCGGCTTTATTGAGTCGGTCAACATTTTCCTCCTCAATATACCCTGTAAAGTATGCAACGGTTTTTATATCTGACAGGTCCTGATTTGACATGCCTGTGGAATAAACCTCAAATTCAGTTTCTTTTTCAAGGCTGCATACAGCCTTTTTCATACTGTCAATATAATCTGCACAGGAAAGAATTTTTTCATCAATACTTTTAATCCGGCAGTTTATTTCATCTGCCCTCTGTCGCATTTGTGCCGAGGAGATGTGAGGTATATCAAACTGATAACCGCTGATGGAATTTATAATTTCCTCCTCGCCGTCTGCACCGGTTTTGATGGCAATAAACTTTACTGTCTTACCACGGCTTACACACAGGGTTTTTATACTGTCGCCAAGCGCTGTATACTGTTTTTCGGGCATTTCGTAAAGGGAAATTTCAATTCCTTTTTCTGCAAGGGCGCTGATTTTACCGGGGTCAATATCACCCCAGCTTTTAAGTCGCTCAAGCTCTGCGCTGATGGTGGCAAGCTCTGCCTGACAAGTCTTTTTCTCTTCTGTAAGAGCTGCAATATCAGCGGCAATTGACAAAGCCTTATCACAGGGAATGTCTTTTTGGGGAGTGTTTTTGTCTGCCACCTCGTTTAAAATGAAGATACTGTTTTGCAGCAGATTAATCTGCTCTTTAAGCTGCGAGAGCTTTTCGCCCGAGCCTTCACTTATTTCAATATGAACAAGTCCGAGACGATGAAGCTTTTTAAGAGCTTCATTTTTCTTATCTCCCAGAATAATGAGAGAAACCTTTTTCATAGGCACAATCATAATGCATAGACCTCCTCTCCGGAAGCCGCAGCATTGCGAAGTGCAATTTTGCGTTTTGAAATTTTAGAACGCACAACGGCACTTACCTGCTGATCTGCCATATAAACCGATATTTTGCGGATGTTCTCCTGTGTTTCGGGGATTTTTACCTTTTCAAACAGGTTTACCCTCTGGGTTGTTGCCATAAGCTCCTTTTCCAGAAGTCTTACCTGTTCATCCAGCACCTCCGCCTCAAGGTCAAGTGCCATAGCCTTTTCCATATGGTTGGCGGCTATATCCACCCAAAGGGGAGTTTCGTATAAATCATAGTCACCACGGGAAAAATCTGCTCCTTCAAAAACGGGAATGGTAACACCTGCAATGTTTCCTTCGCCTTTGCGGATGTTACTTACAGTAATTATCCCATCGGGAAAAACTTCTTTTTCGCTGAAAACGGCAATCCATGAATTAAAGCCTGCTTCAAGCTGTTCTCTTTCCTTGCGCACCGCTTTGGCTTTTGCATCAATGGTACGTATTTCTGCCTGAAGCTGTTGTTTTTTAAGAGTAAGTGTAGGCAAATATCTCCGGTACATTTTGAGAGCATCTTTTTGATTTTTTAACTCGTTTTTGGTTAGCTTGATTTTTGCCAAAATTATTGCCCTCCTTAGCCTTTTGGCCAGAACTCATCAGTAAGGTCGGATTTTATGCCGGTTTCGTCCTTTTGGAAGCAATCGGCTAAAATTTCCCAACCGAGGTTAAGTGCATCTTCAAGTGACAGATTAACTGATAAATCCATAAGCTTGTTTTCGAAAAGCACACCGTACTTAAGAAGCTTTTCATCCCAGCGGTTCATGGCAAAGCCCATGTTTTTCTTTTCAAGGGTTTCCTTGTAGGATGAATAAAGACGAATCATAGCATCCATAAGTGCACGGTGGTCTTTGCGGGTCTTTCCGTTTACATTCTGTTTAAGTCGGGAAAGCGAACCGAATGGCTCAATACGTCCGCCTTTGAGGTAATACTGTCCTTCTGTAATATAGCCTGTATTATCGGGAACAGGGTGTGTTACGTCATCACCGGGCATTGTAGTAACAGCCAGTACTGTAACCGAGCCTGAGTCGGCAAAGTCAACAGCCTTTTCGTAGCGGGATGCAAGCTGAGAATAAAGGTCGCCGGGGTAACCGCGGTTAGAGGGTACCTGTTCCTGAGTGATTGCAATTTCCTTCATGGCATCGGCAAAGTTGGTCATATCGGTAAGAAGTACCAGAACATCTTTGTTTTGCAGAGCAAACTGCTCGGCAACTGCCAGTACCATGTCGGGAATCATCATACACTCAACTGTGGGGTCGGAGGCGGTGTGAATAAACATAACTGTTTTGCTTAAGGCACCACCCTTTGAAAGCTCATCTTTAAAATAAAGAAAATCATCGTATTTAAGACCCATGCCGCCAAGCACTATTACATCTGCCTCTGCCTGCATGGCAATACGTGCAAGCAGTTGATTGTAAGGCTCACCTGATATGGAGAATATAGGCAGCTTCTGGGAAACTACCAAAGTATTAAACATATCAATCATGGGTATGTTTGTTCTCATCATACGGTTGGCAAGAATACGCTTTGTGGGGTTTACCGAAGGTCCGCCGATAGGATTTAAATTATCGGTAAGTGCCGGCCCCTTATCTCTGGGCTCACCCGAGCCGTTAAAAATTCTGCCGAGCAAATCTTCGCTGAAGGAAACGCGCATTTCGTGACCTAAAAATTTTACTTCGTCACCTGTGGAAACACCCTGACCGCCTGCAAACACCTGCAAGGATACAATGTCACCTTCAATTTTGTTAACCTCGGCAAGGGATTTGCCGAAGCGGGTGTTAATCTGCGCCAGCTCGTTGTATCTTACATCTGTGGCTCTTACGGTAATAACGTTACCGGTGATGGATTCAATTTTATTAAATACTTTATTCATTCTTACTCACCACCCTTTAATAAAAGCTCTGCCTCATGACTGAGTTTTCCCGCACCTTCGCGGTACAGTTCATCAATTTCAAGTTCTGCCTTTTTAAATGCGTCACTTTCAAATTCTGTATAATTCCAGTCAATAAACTTCTGTCTCATTCGGTTTATAAAGCTGCGGGCATCGTCCTTGTCTGTGAGCTGATATTCACTGCCCAGCACATAAACAAGCTTGTCTGTAACATAGCGCTGGCGAGCTGTAGAGCAGTTTGCATCAATTAAATCAAAGGAGTTTTGCTGCAGATAAACCGCGTCTATCATTTCTTCCTTTAAGTAGGTTACATAGTCGGCAAGGCTTGTACCCTCTTCGCCGACAACCTTCATCATAGAGCCTATTTCGTCGCCGTGGCGTATAATGTTCTTGCAAAAGGCGAGCTTTTCGGCATCAATTACACTCTTGTATTTTGACCAGGAAATAAGCGGGTCTATGGCAGGATATTTTCTTGCATCCGAGCGCTCTCTGGAAAGACCGTGGAAAGCGCCTACAACCTTTAAGGTTGCCTGGGTTACAGGTTCTTCAAAGTTACCGCCTGCGGGAGATACTGTTCCGCCGATTGTAACAGAGCCTGTACTGCCGTCGGGCAATCGTACATAACCTGCTCTCTCATAAAATGCTGCAATGTAGGACTCAAGATATGCGGGGAAGGCTTCCTCGCCGGGAATTTCTTCAAGTCTTCCCGACATCTCACGCAGAGCCTGTGCCCAGCGGGATGTGGAGTCTGCCAGAAGAAGAACGTTAAGTCCCATCTGTCTGTAGTATTCGGCAAGGGTTACCGAGGTGTAAACCGATGCCTCACGGGAAGCAACCGGCATAGATGATGTGTTACATATAATAATGGTACGTTCCATAAGTGAACGGCCTGTTTTGGGGTCGGTCAGCTCAGGAAACTCGGTAAGAGTTTCAACAACCTCACCTGCACGTTCACCACAGGCGGCAATAATTACTATATCAACATCCGCATACTTTGATGTGGTGTGCTGCAAAACAGTTTTGCCCGCTCCGAAGGGTCCGGGAGTACAGTAGGTACCACCCTTTGCAACAGGGAAGAAGGAGTCGATAAGTCGCACCTTTGTTTCCATGGTTTCAACGGGAGCAAGTCTTTCACTATAACATTTCACCGCACGTTTAACAGGCCATTTAAAGGACATGGTCAGGGGAATTTCACGTCCCCTTTCGTCTGTTATAACTGCAATAGTTTCGTTTATTGTATATTCGCCCTTATCGGCTATAGATTTTAAAGTATAATTTCCAAGCAGATAAAAGGGAACAAATATCTTGTGTGTAAAGGGTCCTTCGGGAACAGTACCGATGTATTCGCCGGCACGCAGAGTATCACCTACATTGGATGTGGGTGTAAATTCCCATTTTCTCTCCGCATTGAGTCCGTCGGCATAAATGCCTCGTTCTAAAAACCAGCCAGCCTGCTCTGCCAGTATGGGCAGGGGATTTTGCAGTCCGTCATATACCTGACCCAGCAGACCGGGACCTAACTGTGCGGACAGCATATCACCGGAAAATTCCACCTCATCTCCGCATTTGATGCCGCCGGTCATTTCATAAACCTGTACCTGTGCAACATTACCGCGGATACGGATAACCTCACTTTTAAGTGCGGTATCGTCAACCTTAACATAACATATTTCGTTCATGGAAACGTTGCCGTCAAATTCAACTGAAACAAGGTTTCCGTTTATGCTTAAAACTTTGCCTGTGTTTTTGGTCATTGTGCAGCCTCCAAATTATCTCCATTTAAAATGGAGTTATAAATATTTTTATATGCGGTTTCACCGCTTTGTGTATCAAACTGTCTTATACGTAAAATAAGCTTTAATTTAAGTCCGTAATAAAATACAAAATCATCTGAAAAGGTGTCCATCGGGCGGAGGGTTTCTAAAAATGTAAGTCGGTAGTTATTGAGAAATTTTTCCGCCTCCATGGGACTTTCTGTTTCCACTGCCGTGCGGGCAGTTTTTATAAGCTCGGCAGACAGGGATGTGTTTTGCATATCAAACTTTTTTTTCATCTTGTCGGCACGGACCGCCGCTAAAGCAAAACGCAGATTGCGTTCTCCCTCGTTCCATGCTTCAATCAGCTCTGAACTTGTTTTTTCAGGGGTTTTGGGTGGCATAAGGGTAAGGCTTTGAATTTCTGCCTTCATTTTTCTGCCTAAAAATCTGTCGCAAAGCTCGAGAAAACGTTCCTCGGTAATTGGGAGCGGGGTGTTTTCGCTGATACTGTCCAGTGACGGTAGCTGTGATATGAAATAATATTCAGCCATAACTATTCAACCTCTTTCAGAAGTCCTGTAACATAGGGACTGAGATAGTTTGCCAGCATATCTGTAACCGCTTCGGCAGAGAAGTCGTAATATGCGCTGCCGTCTTTTACCGCAATACGGAAGCCGCCGTCAAAATTATCGTTGGCTTTAAGGGTAACACCTGAAAGCATTTTATCTTTAAGTGCGGCAAGAAGAGTTTCTTCGAGCGTCTTTAAATCATTGCTGTTTAATATTACCTGAGCTTCTTCGGCAGCAGTATTGCCTGCCCATGCCTGTACTGCGCTTGCAATAATCTGTGCAAATGCATCGGATGAATATACCGCAGTTACATTTTCGCTGATAATTGCGCGGAGCTGGCGGGAAACACTTTCCCTGAAGGAGATAAGTAGATTTCTGCCTGCCTGACGGATGGCATCCTCGCTTGACTTTACAAGCTTTTCATTTTCTGCTTTTGCAGTTGCAAGAATTTTATCTGCCTGTGCCTGTGCGTCGGCAACGATTTTTTCTGCCTCGGCTTTGGCAGAGTTAATTATGGCTTCTGCCTCGGTTTGTGCCGCTTCCACTCCGTCTTTTTTTATCTGGTCAATAAGTTCCTGTAATTGTATTTCCATATAGCTTCTCTCCTTTAAAATCGTTACTAATTGTAGCATTGGAAAAAATATAAAAATATTATACCAAAGGAAAAAAATTTTTTCAATAGTTTACATATTCTTTAATGTAAACTTTTCTTTAACATTAAGTCGACGTTTTCTGCGCACGCGGTTTATGTGTCGTTCAAAATCGCCGTTGTTTATAAACTCTGCAAGAACATACTGCTCAAATACAGGAACTGTGCACGAGTAAAAGCCTGTTTTTTCTTCAAAGTCGGCAATAAGGCATTTAGGCAAAAGCATATAACCTATTCGCATGGACGGGGCAATGGTTTTTGTAAAGGTGTTTATGTAAATAACACTTTGCTCGGGGTCGAGAGAGAAAACCGTATCCTCGTTTTTGGTGGAAACGGTAAACTCGGAGTCAAAATCGTCTTCAACAATTATTCCGCCTCGCTCCTGTGCCCATTTTATGTACTGATTTCGTTTTGAAGCACTTGCGGTAACACCGCTGGGAAAGCTGTGAAAAGGGGTCACGTGCAAAACAGTCGCACGGGTGCGGGAGAGCTCGGAACTTAAAATGCCGTCAGAACCCATTTTAAGAAAATCGCACTTTGCGCCAAAAGCACTGTACACCGAATGTATTTTTTTGTATGACGGACTTTCAAGGGCATACAGACGCCCTGTTCCGAGAAGCTGAACAACCAAACCGTAAAGATACTCGGCTCCCGAGCCTATTATAATCTGTGAAGGGGATACCGAGATGCCCCTTGCCCGAGCAAGGTATTCGGATATTGCTGTTCTAAGCTCGGCAACGCCGTGGTTTGGTGATTTTATAAGAATACGTTCGCCGTATTTGGCTATAACATTACGCATGGTTTTGGAGAAAACCGAAAATGGAAACTCATCCTGATGGTGATAAGAGAAAGCCGGAAGTGTGGTTTCGTGTTCGGAAGTGGGCATAAAGTCTGCCCTGCGGTAAGTAACAAAGAAGCCGCTTCGCTGACGGGCCTCGGCATAGCCTTCGTCACACAGTATATCATAGGCGTGCTCAACAGTTATTACGCTTGTTCCGGTTTCCTCTGCCAAAAGCCGTTTTGAAGGCAGCCGATCACCGAATTTATAAACATTAGCGGTAATATCGGCCCTTATCTGGCGGTAAAGCTGAATATATGCACTTTGTTTTACAGAGGGGTCTATTGTGTACTTCATCTGGTTATATAAAAAACTCCTTTTCTGGTAATTGAGATATAATCAGATTTATTATAATATAAGTACATCAATTTGTAAAGGGGTCTTTAGTATGAAAACAAAAAAGGTAGTAATGGCAGCAATGCTTGCAGCACTTATTTGTGCGACCACAATGTTTATAAAAGTTCCTATGCCCTTTAAAGGTTACATAAACCTGGGGGATTGCTTTGTTTTGCTTGCGGGATGGATATTATCGCCTGTTTACGGTTTTCTTGCAGCGGCAATAGGCTCGGCAATGGCAGATGTTTTTGCAGGGTTTGCGGTATATGCACCGGCAACCTTTGTTATAAAAGGATTAATGGCGCTGATAGCGCATATGGGAACCGGGCACAAGGTAAAAGGTGAGATGCTAAGCGGAATAGCGGCAGAGCTTGTTATGGTGGGCGGCTATCTTGTGTTTGAAAGCATATTATACGGATTTACTCCCTCGCTTGTAAATGTACCTTTAAATGGAATACAGGGAGTAGCGGGGCTGGTAACAGGACTTGTGCTGCTGAGAATAATAAAAAAGAGTAAAATAAACTTGTTATAAACAAAAAACCCGGCACATGCCGGGTTTTTTGTTGAAAGTTAAAATGACATTGTACGCAGAAATATTATATTATTTCTAATTCATCTGCCGAAGGGAATTTTGGAAAGCTTTTGCATATACTGTCCTGATACCAGAATGCAACAGAAGAAATATCGTCCTGAAGCGGCAAATAACGCCTGCCGGTTCTCCAGCCCAAGGCCTGGATTGTTACCCTTATGTCTTTTTTAAAGTAGATGGGATCGGTTATATGCCATCTGTAAAGCGAGAATCTCTGCTGTGAGTTATACAACCCGTCCGGACGTATTACCTTGGCGAGACCTGCGTAAGGCGTGCAGAATTCCTGATATTCTCCGCCAATATCGAAACTCCATGAGCCACAGAAATAATCCTCCGTTCCTGTTCCGCAAATGGTTGGGTAGTCTTTATCCCCGTCAAGATAGAACTTAATTTCACCTTCACCCCACCAACCGGTATTATTTACGCCCCAGAACAAATAGGTTCCTACATAGTGACCATTACCTTCCACATTATCTAAAATTGTATAATTCTCTTTATACGGAAGAGGATTTGTCCTTCTGAACTGGGCGTGGAAATACCCGTGACCCTCAGGTACATCGCCTAAAAGATAATCAATCTGATAATAGACCGTAACATCTGTTGTGAAAAGATTTTCAATGGTTATTCTGCACTTTTTGTAAAAGGGCATATCCCAATAGCAATTAAATCCTCTTTTTGGATTTACACAAACCGGTAGAGACGTAAGTTGTGCATAATTCTGATGTTCAGCAGATGCAAAAAAATCACCCAGAGGCACTTCAACAGAGGGAGTGTCACTTCCGTCCCAATACATTCTGATAACAAGCATTCTGTTTTTGGGGCAGCTGTCAGTAATCCATATATGTTTTATGATGCCGGTGCCATCTATATCAGCAAGTGTAAAGGTTTCACCTGCCGGTACTACAACAGAAGGGGAGATTTTCCATCCTTTCCCCAAATCCCTTGCATAATTTTCTCCTGTTCCGTGCTCTGCCATTCCACCCCTGCCTTTTTCACCATTAAAATTTTCAGCAGAAATTGACCGGGATTCAAAGTTCTGCATTTTTGATAAGCTTAACATCTTCACACATCCTCCTTGATTTATATTGTAAGTTTTGCTATAATTATAGTAATTTATTGAATAAGTCAAAATAGCAATTTTAGTTAATAAATTTATCATTTATTCATTCAGCAGATTTTTCAAAACCTATGTCGGGTGTTCTCCGTCAGTTTATCGCAAAAAAACGTATAACCAAAGCCTGCCGCTGCAATAGGCATGAAAGAATTATTGACATTGCAGTCGGGCGTGTTGTATAATGCCATGTAGAAAGAAAAGAGGAAAGGTGACCCAAAATGAAAAAAAGACTTTTGGCAACACTTATCTGTATAATAATGACAACTGTGACTGTATTTTCTGCCATAGCAGTATTGGCGGCAGATGAAGGGATACAGATAAATGATGATATTATAAAAAACGGCGGATTTGAAGAGGAAATAACAGATGATAATTGGCTGGGCTTTGGCACCAGAGAAGAGGGTAAGGAAATTTCTCTTGTCAGCGCGGAGGACGAACCGGAAAATGTGCACTCGGGAAAATATGCCGCAAAGCTTGTTACAAACGGTGGAGAGAGAATATACTGCGTACAACGCTATCTTTATGACTGGATGAGCGAATGTGAATATACCCTTTCCTTTTGGTACAAAGGAACCGCGGGTAACAATGATTTTGAGGTTGTTATTGAAGAATGGGGCGGTGGCAAGGTTGTAGGCAATTACTACTCGGGTAAGCTTGGCTCTGCCTCGGAATGGACAAAGATTACAGGTACTTTCCGTGCCGTATCGGGGGTTGAGGATTTCAGAATTGTGCCCCAGGTATCTGCAGCAGGCTCGGAAATATATCTTGATGATGTAAGTCTTGTAGTAAAAAACGGACCTGAAAAGTATTTCGCGGTTGAAACAGATCAGGTATTTTACAATGAAGACTACGATTATGCTACAGTAACTTCGAAATTACATAAGCTTTATTCGGGTGGCAGTTATACCTACGATTATACAATCAAGCGTGGGGTTATGACTTATGCCAAGGGTTCGAATATTGCCATTGACGGTGACGAAACAAAGCTTGTAATTGATATTACTGGTATGGCAAAAAAGGCTAATTATGTTTTAACCATTACCTATAAAAAAGAAGGTACCATCATACAGACCGAAAAGAAAAAGATATGCAGAATTGACCGCCCGAAAAACCTTACAAAAGATGGTGTGTACATGGTGGACGGCAAGCCCTTTGAACCGGTTTATGCATATCATTTTGACCTAAACGACGCGGAAGATGCGGCAAAAGCGGGCGTCAATGTTATTCAGTGGGCACCAACCGACGGAACCAACGAGACTATAACATTGGCTGAACTTGACAGACTGGATGAGCTGGGACTTAAGGCGGCTGTTGTATGCTACTGGGGTATGAAGCCGGCGGGACACCCCGATAACAGCGCACGCATTGCAACCTTTGTAAGCAAGGTAAAGAACCATCCGGCAGTATTTTGCTATATGGTAATGGATGAGCCATTTTCTCATGCAAACAGCTTTGGTGGGGTGGATGCTATGGAGGACTATC
>JAZNUH010000116.1:0-27907 GCA_045592225.1 Clostridia bacterium
ATGCATCAACATCGTACCAGGCGCCTGAACCCTGTTCCTTAAACAGCTTGGAGGTTGCCTTTATTGTGGCATCGTTGATAAGCTCTTTTCCGCAGTTTTCACAGTAGAAGATAGGAATGGGAACACCCCAGGTTCTCTGTCTGGAAATACACCAGTCACTTCTGTCCATAACCATTCCGGTTATTCTGTCTTCACCCCAGCCGGGAATCCATTTAACCTTTTTAATTGCGTCCACAGCCGCATCCTTTATGCTGTCAACAGAAGCAAACCACTGATCTGTTGCTCTGAATACGATGGGCTTATGGCATCTCCAGCAATGGGGATACTGATGTATAATTTCTTCGGAAGCGTAAAGTGCACCGATTTCTACAAGCTTATCAAGAATAGCCTTGTTTGCCTTTTCGTAGAACAGGCCCTCAAATTCACCTGCCAGCTCGTTTAAATAACCCTTACTGTCAACAGGAACAATTATGGGTAGTTCTTTGTATTTTCCGCAGGCAACATAGTCCTCCGCACCGTGACCGGGAGCAGTATGAACGCAGCCTGTACCTGCTTCGAGTGTTACGTGGTCACCTGTAATAACAAGTGATGTTCTGTCAATAAAGGGGTGAGCACATTTGATAAGTTCAAGGTCACTACCGCGGCGCTTGCCTATAATTTCGTATTCTGTAATGCCGCCAACCTTCATAACATTTTCAACAAGCTCGGTAGCAATTACATAAATACCGTCGCCTGTCTTTACAAGGCTGTATTCAAAGTTTGGGTTTACTGCGATAGCAACGTTACCGGGAAGTGTCCAGGTTGTTGTTGTCCAAATAACAAAGTAAACATTTTCAAGACCTTCAAAAACTCCGTTGTCTTCGCTTACCTTGAATTTAACATAGATAGAATTTGTCTTATCTTCTTCGTATTCGATTTCAGCTTCTGCAAGAGCTGTTTCACAGTCGGGGCACCAGTAAATAGGCTTAAGACCTTTATAGATATAACCTCTTTTTGCCATCTCACCGAAGATTTCAACCTGCTTTGCTTCAAATTCAGGTGCAAGTGTAAGGTAAGAATTATCAAAATCACCAAGCACACCCAGACGCTTTATCTGGCTTTTCTGGTTTTCTACGTGTCCAAGAGCAAACTCCTTACAAACCTCGCGGAATTTGGATACAGCAACCTCGTGACGGTTGATGCCCAGCTTCTTTATAGCCTGAAGCTCAATGGGCAGTCCGTGTGTATCCCAGCCGTGAATATAAGGTGCTTTGTAGCCGCTTATATTCTTATATCTTGTAATAATATCCTTAAGAGTTTTGTTAAGGGCATGACCCATATGCATATCGCCGTTTGCATAGGGAGGTCCGTCATGCAGAATAAACAGGGGCTTACCCTCGTTTTTCTCCATAAGACCGCCATACAGGTCCATTTCCTCAAGCTTTTTAAGCATTTCAGGTTCCCTTACAGGAAGGTTACCTCTCATAGGGAATTCTGTTTTTGGCAAATTAAGTGTTGCGCCGTAATCCATTGTTTCTCACTCCTCGTTATTGTTACGGAGAGGGTCTGTTGCCTCTTCCGCCATACTTTTAAGTATTTCTGCCTGCGCATTTAAAAGCGAAATATTTTTTGCCGCAAAAACAGAAATACTTTTCTTCATATCTTCTGCTTTTGCAATAAGGTCACGTATATCTCTTTCCGCATCCTTTTCTATTTCTTCCGCCTTTTTCTGCGCTGTGTTTATAATGATTTCTGCCTTTTCGTTTGCACTTTTTATAACTGTTTCACCTGTTGTCTGTGCTAAAACCAGGGCATTATTCATAGAGTCCTCCATGCTCTTATATTTGGATACAAGCTCCTCCAGCATGGAAACTTTATCTTTTAATGATATGTTTTCTTTATAAAGCGTTTCATAATCCTTTTTAAGCAAAGAAAACACTTCGTCTACATTTCCCTTTCTGTAGCCGCCCATTTTGGTTTCAAATTCCATTCTTTCAAGTTCCAATGGTGTGTACATGGCTGACCCTCCTCATTAGTTATATTTAAGCAGCGTTATATGTTGTCTGCCTTTTTTACTTTGTCCGAAAATTTTAAGTTCGGCTTTGCCAAACCCGCGGGCAGATATTTTGTCTCCGTCCGAAAGCGTGCGTGACGGGTGCGTGTCAGGTAAACCGTTAAGAATTACTCTGCCACCCGATACCAGTGCCACCGCTTCACTGCGGCTTACTCCCGCCATAAGAGCAACAACCGAATCAAGCCTTACCGAGGCTACCGTGCCGCGTATTTCCTTAAACTGTCTTTCTGGCGGTGCTATTGCTCCGCCTGTATATTCTTTGCAGTCTACGGCATATTTACCCACACGGCAAAGCTCCATAGTAAGATATGTGGCTATACTGCTCTCTGCCATAATCATAAAGTTACCGGTGCGAAAAATATCTCCCACCGTTTCTCTCTTTATACCGAGCGACATAATTGCGCCCAGAATATCTCTGTGCCCTATATTGTCAATATCCCTTCCGGTAATTTCAAGCGGCACTATAGGATAAACAGGCTCCTCACCCTCGTATGCACCAAAACAAAGCATTTGCCGTTCCGCGCCCTCGTATCCGCCAAAAGACGAAAACAAAGTGCCGGATTTTTTTAGTATGGCAAATACAGCCTCCTGTATACGGGTGCCGAGAAAAGGGGTAAATCTTACCATGCCGTGCTTTTGTGCAAGGTTTATGGTATCGGCAATGCGGGACAGCAAAAGCCTGTCCTCATCATTTTGCGCCGCCTTTAAGAGTTTTTCTCTTAATAGTTCCACGGGAACATTCCCTTTTTAAGCTCGTCCTTGATGTCGCTTGCAATACTTACATTGTAAGGTGCAATAAGGAAAATACCGCTGGATACCTTCTGAATTTCGCCTTCAAGAGCGTAAACAACACCGCTTACAAAATCCAGAACCTTGATAGCGTCTTCTTTGCCCATATCTTCAAGATTAATAACAACAGCCTTTTTGGACTTTAATCTGTTAGCTATTTCGCGTGCATCTTCATAAGCCTTGGGCTGTACAACAGCAACCTCAAGTTGTGTTGTTGCAGGAATGTTAACAACTCTGTCAGAGGGTGCTTTTTTCACAGTGCTGAAAAATTCATTTTTGGAAGGCTTTGCAACTTCCTCTGTGCTTTCTTCAAATTCGTCAAAATCCTCTTCGGGTCCGAAAATCATTTCTCCCAGTTTTCCAAACAGTTTAGCCATATGTATTCTCCTCCAAAATTAATAATTACGTCTGCCGAAAATGGCGCTTCCTATTCTCACCACATTTGATCCTTCGCGTATGGCAAGCTCGTAATCTCCGCTCATTCCCATTGACAAATATTTCATACTACTATTATTATATTTTTTTTGCCCGATGTCAAGGAATAATTTATTTAATTCTCTAAAAACACGGGTTACTTCCGCTTCATCCGGTGTGTTGGGACCTATCGTCATAAGTCCTTCTATTTTTACATTCTTTCTGTTTTCATTATTGTCAAGTATCTGCCATATTTCGTCAGGCTCTATACCGAATTTTGATTCCTCCCCTGCCTGATTTATTTCAATCAGCACACGGGCACAAATTCCCTTTTTCTCTGCACATCTGTCAATTTCATCAAGAAGTCTTTCGCTTTCAACCGAGTGGATAAGCTGTGCCTTGTCAATAATGTATTTAACCTTGTTGGTCTGCAGATGACCTATAAAATGCCAGGTTGCATCGTCGGTTACCTTATCATATTTATCGGTAAGCTCCTGAACCCTGTTTTCTCCTATGTGGGTTACTCCCAGAGAAACCGCCTCGTTAATCCTGTCTGCGTCCACGGTTTTTGTTGCCGCCAGAAGTATAATATCTTCGCCGCGTCTTCCCGATGCCTCTGCTGCACGGTTTATTTTTTCGCGTATTATGTCAAGATTTTCTTTTATCATCCAAATCACCTCTGTCCAAAATCAAGGTCTACGGGTTTAGTATTACATTGTCATATATAAGCAGCTCGTTATCTTCACTTCTCATCTTGCTTACAATAATTGTATCATTATCCCTGTAAATAACCTTTACCTTCCGGAAGTCAAAGTTTACACCGTTGCGGACGTAAACACCTTCTACTCCCTCTTCCTCTGCCAGAGCCGAGGCGGGAAGTATAAACCCTTCATAGCTGCTCTTTATAATATCAAACGAAACCTCTCTTGCTGAAAGCAGCTCCTCTGCCATTTTGTTGCAGGAGAACACCACAACCTTTTTCCCGTCCTCCTCTTCGGATATGTGATACACATCCGCCTTTACCGACTCGGACGAAAAACCTGCAAAACGCAGTCTGACTGTGTCACCCTGGTTAAGCTCACCGATTTTTTCGGTTTCCACAACTGCACCTATATAAAATACAAAGTTATCGGTTATTTTGCATTCCCCTTCAGCTGATTCCTGTTTTTCACCTTCAATATTCAAAAGCTTATTTACAGTGAGCTCAGATATATTGCCGGGCTTCAGTATATTTTCATACCCGTCACTCTGCAAAAACAGCACGCCCGCCGCCGGAGCATATACCGAAGCTCCGCTACTGCCTATTTTACTCTCCAGCTCCGTCTTTTTTGCATACAGCCTGTCCAGTGTGTTTTCGCTTTCCTTCTCTTGTCCCGGTGTGCGGTCACGAAGCAGAAGTATTTCATTTTTCACTCTGTCGGCACTTACAAAATCCTTTTGCGATATATAATAGGTCAGTTCTCTTGTCTTTTCCTTTATTTGTTCACCCAGCAGTGCAGGGTCGTTGCTTGCATTGGTTATTCCACCGTCGCGCAAAAGCTTTATCTGCTCCTCCACCGTTGCAAGCTCTGTCAAAAGACTGTCATCGGTGCCGGCACCCACATAGGTTGCAATACGCGCTCCCTTTGATACTCTTTCGCCATCGCTGTAATAAAAGCGCTTGTCCCCGTCGGATTTCATAAGAATTTCGTTTTTTATCATATACCCTTCCGCAGAAACCGAATCCTCACGGGCACCGTAAACCGCATACTGCATATCGTTTTTGCTGGACATAAAAATAATCAGATTAACAATCAGAAAGCAGGCAACTACTGCAATCAGAATTTTAAAAACTTTATTCACGGTTAAACTCCTTTTGCACAATGTATGCAAGCTCTTCCGGCGGTTTTGTGGCATCAAGCCACGTTATACTGCCGTTTCTTGAAAACCACGTCATTTGCCTTTTTGCAAGGTGACGAGTTTCTTTTTTCAGGATAGAAATGGCCTCTTCCTTTGTTGCAAGACCATTTAAATAATAAAGAATTTCTTTATACCCTACCCCCTGCAGGCTTGTCCCTTTAATGTCCAGAGAGGCAACCTCTTCAATCAGCCCCTTTTCCACCATTATGTCTACCCGCATATTTATTCTATTATACAAAATTTTTCGGTCCATGTAAAGACCAAAGCTTAAACAGTCGTATATTTTTTCGGTATTTTTTGATTTTTTATCCTGTTCTGTCTTGGTTATTCCCGTCGCTTTAAAAATTTCAAGTGCACGCACTACTCTCTTAAGGTCATTCGGATGCAGTTTTTCTGCTGCTTCCGGGTCAACTTCTTTAAGAACTTCGTACATTTTTTCTTTACCCACGCGCTCCGCCTCTGCCATAAGTTCTTCTCTTATGCGGGAGTCAAATGAATCCTGTGACAGCGAAATGTTATTTACTATCGTATCCATATAAAGACCTGTTCCGCCTGCCAGAATAGCCACCTTACCTCTTTGTCCAATATCTTTTATAATCCTGTGAGCCTCAGCAGCAAACTTTTCAAGAGAATAATTTTCGTCAGGGTCTGCCACATCTATCATGTGATGCACAACCCCTTCCATTTCCTCTGCATCAGGTTTTGCTGTTCCTATATTCATTCCTCTGTAAATCTGCATAGAATCAACCGACACAACCTCTCCGTCTATAAGCTGTGCCAGTTTTACCGCCATTGCAGTTTTTCCTGATGCAGTTGGGCCTACTATACTTATTATGCGCTGCATTTAAATAATCCTCTTAAACTGTTTTTCTATCTGGTTTTTTGTAAGTCGCAGTATTACAGGACGTCCGTGAGGACAGGTGGGCTGCCCTTCTATTCTCAGCACCTCTTTAACAAGGTTCTCGCTTTCCCTTTCGGATAACTGTTTACCTGCCTTCATTGCCGCTCTGCACGCTACTCTGTACAAAGCATATTGCTGCGCTACCGTTCTTACATCTTTTTTGGAATTGGCAAATGCATCCACAATTTCCAAAAGAGCATCTGCTGCATCCACCGCCGAAAGGGTAGATGGTACCGCGCTTATGCGCACGGTATTGTCACCGAACAGGTCGGCATCAAAGCCCATCTGTGCAAGAAAATCGCTGTTTTCTTCTATAAGTGCCGCTTCGGCACCGCTTACACTCTTTGTAACAGGCAACATAAGAAGCTGACTGTCTGCCCTGTGCTCTGTAACCTCTTTTAAAAGCCTGTCATATATTAGTCTTTCATGTGCTGCATGCTGGTCAATAAGCATCATTTCTTCGCCTGACTGTATAATGATATAGGTGTCAAACACCTGCCCTATTACCCTGAAATCGGGCACATTCTCTTTCACATCTTCGGGCTCATCCTGTACCGGCTGTACCGGCTTTACTCTGTACGCCGGCTCTTCCGCCTCTTCTGCCACAAAGGTTACCGGCTTTATTTCCTCTTTAAAATCCGAGTATGAAAAGTTTATCTGTTTTGGCGGCTGAGTGTATATTGGCTTAAACACAGGCTCTTCCCTTACAGGCTGTGTTGTCTCTGCCACTTCCGGCTTTTTCGGAATGTCAAATCCCCTGCTGTTTTCAAGATTGTAAAGTGCGTTTTTAACCGCCCAGTATATTGCATCATACACAGGCTTGTCATTAGCAAATTTAATCTCCGCCTTTGACGGATGCACATTTACATCGCAAAGTGCGGGGTTCATTTCAATATTTAAAACCGCTACCGGGAATCTTCCCACCATAATCTGATTTTTGTAGCTTTCGGTAAGCGCAAAGTAAAAGCTTTTGTTTATTACGCATCTGCCATTTACAAAAAAGGTCTGAAAGCTTCTGTTGGGGCGGGACAGTTCGCTCTTACCTATAAGTCCGTAAACCTTTACTCCCTCGTCCTCATATTCCGCCTCAATCATTGCGGCGGCAATATCCTTGCCGTAAATTGCATATACTGCATTTTTTAGATTTGCATCACCGGGAGTAAAGAATATTTCCTTTCCGTTGTTTATATATCTGAATGAAATTTCGGGGCTGCCCAGGGCAGTTTTGCGAAGCAAATCTTCTATATAACCTGCTTCGGTGGCATCCTTCTTCAAAAATTTCATACGTGCGGGAGTGTTAAAAAACAAATCCTTTACAGTAACCGTTGTTCCCACGGGACAACCTGCAGGTGAAATATAAAGCTCGCCACCGCCCGACTGTTCTGCGTGAACACCCTCTTCACCTTCACGCCTTGTCAGTATGCTCATATTTGATACAGCGGCTATACTGTGTAAAGCCTCACCACGGAAACCAAGAGAATAAATAGCTTCAAGATCCTCCGCCGTTGAAACCTTGCTTGTAGCATGTCTTAAAAAGGCATTTGGTACATCATCTGCACTCATACCCTCGCCGTTATCGGTAACACGCATATATGAAACACCGCCGTTTTTAATTTCAACGGTTATGCTTTTTGCACCTGCGTCTATTGAATTTTCAACAAGCTCCTTTATTACTGATGAGGGGCGTTCAACCACTTCTCCTGCCGCAATAAGGGCAGCCACATCAGCAGATAAAACCTTGATTTTTCCCATTAGCTTATCTCCTTTGCCTTTTGAGAAATCTGAAACAGTATGTTAAGCGCCTCTATAGGCGAAAGTGTGTTTGCGTCTATTTTCTTAATTTCGTCTACAAGCTTTTGTGCTTCCATTCCGCCAAAACCTATCTGACCTGTGTCTTCAACTTCGTCTTTAGCACGGCTGCGGGTTTTTGCCTGCACCTCTTCACCGTTTTCAAAGCTTTTGAGTATGTCCTTTGCACGCTTTATAACAGCATCGGGCACACCTGCAAGCTTGGCAACCTCAACACCGTAGCTCTGGTCTGCACCACCGTTTATTATCTTTCGGAGGAATATAATTTCATCTCCGCGCTTTTTAACTGCGATTGAGTAGTTTACCACGCCGTCTGTTTTGTTTTCCAAATCGGTAAGCTCGTGGTAATGTGTTGCAAAAAGTGTTTTTGCCTTTATTTTAAGGGCGCAATATTCAAGCACCGACCAGGCAATAGCAAGTCCGTCGTAAGTGCTTGTGCCTCTGCCTATTTCGTCAAGAATCAAAAGACTTTGTGACGTTGCATCCTTAAGTATACTTGCAACCTCACTCATTTCCACCATAAATGTACTCTGTCCCGATGAAAGGTCATCCGAAGCGCCTACACGGGTAAATACTTTATCTATTATTCCCATTCTGCATTCGGCGGCAGGAACAAAGCTGCCCACCTGTGCCATTATGGCAATAAGTGCCGTCTGTCGCATATATGTGGACTTACCTGCCATATTGGGTCCTGTTATAATGGCAAGGCGGTTTTTGTTTGTATCCAGCACAGTATCGTTTGGTACAAACAAGGTATCCTTCATCATTTTTTCAACAACAGGATGGCGTCCGTCGCGTATATATATGTCCCCTGAAGCATCAATCTCGGGACAACAGTAATTATTTTTAACTGCAACCGTTGCAAATGAGCAAATTGCATCAAGTATGCCTATGGCACGTCCTGTCTGTTCAAGACCTTCTATCTCCTGTGCAATACGCTCTTTTATTTTTATAAACAGGCTGTATTCAAGAGCAATCATCTTTTCGGATGCTCCGAGTACAATACCTTCCATTTCTTTAAGGCGGGGAGTTATGTATCTTTCTGCGTTTGCAACCGTCTGTTTTCTTATGTATTCTTCGGGTACCATATCAAGATTTACCTTTGAAACCTCAATATAGTATCCAAACACCTTGTTGAATTTTATTTTAAGGTTTTTAATACCTGTTCTTTCTCTCTCATCCGCTTCGAGGCTTGCTATGTAGTCCGCGCCGCCGTTTTTCGCAGAGCGCAGCTCTTCAAGCTCCTCTGAAAAGCCTTCCTTGATTATGTCACCCTCGCGTACTGTTATGGGCGGTTCGTCCTTTATGCCCCTCTCAATAAGGTCACGGATTTCATCAAAAGTGCCAATATTGTTGTATTGTTCCTTTAAAACCGATGACTGCAGATTTTTTGCAAGTCTTTTAAGCTCGGGCAGGCAGGCAAGTGAATTCTTCAGTGCCACCAGATCTCTCGGATTTGCAGTTCCCAGTGAAACCTTACCTACCAGTCTTTCTATATCATAAATATTTTTCATAGCATCGCGAATGCCTTCACGAAGCTGCATATCACCCACAAGCTCACTTACCGCATTAAGTCGGGAGGAAATTTTTGCGCAACCCAAAAGCGGACGTGCAAGCCAGCCCTTAACGGTTCTTGAACCCATTCGTGTCACCGTCTGGTCAAGCACCCATAAAAGCGAGCCGCGTACACCTTTATTGTGACTATTCTCAAACAGTTCCAGATTGCGTTGTGCCGTCCAGTCAAGCTCCATAAACTGTGCCGAAACATAGTTTTCAATATCTGTAATATGCTGGGGCTTCATGTGCTGTGTCTGTACAAGGTAAGAAAGAAGTGCGCCTGTTGAACGTACACACATAGGTGATATTCCGTCTGTTTTTGCACCAAAATGCTCCTTTACCCCCGCATATGTAAATTCCTTATCAAAATACACATCGTTTAAAAGCTCAACCGAAGCCCCTGTTTTTTCAACAAAAAGCTTTACCTTGGGTGACTGATATGCCTCAAGGTTAAGTATAACCTCAACAGGTGTAAACTTTGCCATTTCGTCAATGAGCTTGTCACAGCCTGCATCATCAAAAAACTCGGTTGTCAGCATCTGTCCTGTGGATGCCTCACAAAATGTAACCGCTTCATTTTCTGCACTTTTATATACGGCACACATATAGTTGTTCTGTCTTGTTTCTAAAAGAGCATCATCCAATATCGTACCCGGGGTTATAATTCTTACAACCTCACGCTTTACAAGACCCTTTGCCGTTGCAGGGTCCTCCGCCTGTTCACACACCGCAACCTTGTAGCCCTTTGCCACAAGTCTTGCTATATATGTATCCGCTGCATGAAACGGCACTCCGCACATGGGTGCGCGTTCCTCCTGACCGCAGTCCTTCCCTGTCAGGGTTATTCCCAGCTCACGGGTTACGGTAATAGCATCGTCAAAAAACATTTCATAAAAATCACCCAGCCTGAAAAACAGTATAGAATCCTTATACTGCTCCTTTGTTTCCAGGTATTGTTTCATCATAGGTGTAAAATCTGCCATTTTTATCGCTCCCCTAAAAGCTCTGCGGCAAGTTCAGCATTTTTCATGGCTTTGCTCGAGAGTTCATTTGCCTTTTTCATCAGTTCTTCTTTTATTTCCCCACGGTTTTGCATTATATAATCCACGTGTTCTATAAGCTTGTCCTTCGAAAGATTATCCGCATCTACATATCTGCTTTGTCCTATATATTCCAGAAATCCCTGTACCTTCGGATCGTATGCAATACCCACAACAGGGGTTGCATTGCCCGCCGCATATATGAGTGTGTGCAGTCGCATACTTATAACCAGCTCTGCCGCACCAACTATTCCCATTATTTCGCTGACCGAATAATCAGAATCCAGTATATATGCCTTGCTTTTCATCATAGAAGCAACAAGGGCGGAGCTTTTATAGTCAGTCTGTAGCTTCATAGGTACAAAAAGCGGTGTGAGAGAATACTTTTCCGAAATCTCGTCTATTGCCTCTGCCATTTTTTCTTCAAGCATTTTGTCACTCTTTGACCATTGTCTTACCGATATAACCAAAAATCCTTTATCACAAGGAATATTGTTTCTTCCGAGAAGTTCAAATGCCTGCTCCCTGTCAATCCCTTTAAGGGTAATTGCAGGGTCGGCGGTGACAAGAACGTTTTTGTTCTGTATGTTCATATCCTTAAGCTCGTCTACCGAGTTTTGGTCACGCAGAGTTATCATATCCGCCTTTTCTATGGCTTTAGCGGCAAGCTTTTTGTTTTTGTCCTTTATGGGGCCAATGCCGTTTGCGTAAATGTAAACCTTAAGTCCTCTGCGTTTTGCCTCGTTCATAACATATACATAATACCACAGAGATTTTGAACTTGTGGCATCCTGTATAAGACTTCCGCCGCCGTTAATGAGCATTTTTGACTTGCTAAGGGCAAGACAAACAGATATAACATTAAATCTTCTTTTTGCATCAATACGGTATATTTTTGCAGTTTCCTTCGGTTTTGCCGACAATACCAGCAACCTTATATCGGGCACAACCCTCTTAAGATTTTCGCAGATGGCGAAAAGCAGTGCATCATCACCGCTGTTGTTAAAGCCGTAATAGCCCGATAGTACTGCATCGTATTTCTTTTTTTCTGCCCTGTCGCGTAAAATTGCACTGTATATATCAAAGTGAGTCTGTGCAAGGCTTTTGTCCGAAAAGTTTCCCGTTGCATATTCAAACAACGCCTGTCCAAGCTGCTCGCGTTTTCCCTTGTCATCTGCAAGGCTTAAAATGCATTTTGCAAGCCCGCTGCTATCCTCATTTTCAAAAAGCAAGCCTGTCTTTCCGTCACGAATAAGGTCGGGTATTCCTCCTACTGCCGAGCTTACTGTTGCCTTTTTCATAAGTGCCCCCTCCAGCAGTACATAGGGAAAACTTTCACATCTTGATGAAAGCACGTTAATATCAATAAAGTTTATAAAACTGTAAATATCATTTATAAAGCCGGTAAATATTATCTTATCTTCTATGCCCAGTTCTCTTGCAAGCTCGCAAAGGGCTCCCCTGTTTTCTCCGTCACCGGCTATTAAGAATTTTACATTTGGTTTTTTGTCCGCCACCTCTTTTGCGGCGCGGATAAATACATCATGTCCTTTAACATATTCGTGTCTGCCTATAATGCCGACATAAAAATCGTCAGGATTTATTTCAATACCTATCCTTTTTGCAAATTCTTCTTTACTGTCAAATTTTATCTCTTTGTCAAAATTCATTCCGTTATAAACAGTGTAAATACTGTTGGGACGGAAGCCTCTTTCTATAAGCATATCCTTAAAGCTTGACGATACTGCTATATAGTAATCCATTTTCTTTAAGGAAATAACATTTAAAAATGTATAAAAAATCTTTTTATAAATTCCGTCAAAATCAAGAAGATAGTCGCTGTGCACCGTTGTAACAACAGGAACCGACACCCTCTTTTTTAAAGAGCGGGCAATAAAATTTGCGCGGGCACCATGAGAGTGTATAATGTCATAACCCTCCTCACGCACCATCTCGGTAAGGCGGGAAACAACCGACATATCAAATCTGCTCTTCTGCTGCAAAAGCTCATACTTTACATTTTTATCCGCAAGTCCCTGATAAAAGGGGCCGTCGGTAAAGCAGACTATTTTTACATCGGCAATTTTGACAAGCTCATCCATCAGCGCATAAACATGAGTTTTTGCGCCGCCGGAATCTCCACCGCTTATCATATGCAGAACCTTCATACTCTCTTTTCCCTTCTTAAAACTACTCCGTGTCCTTTATACTGCATTTAACCGCCGCCATTATAAAGCCCACGGTTACAAAGAATATAAACATAACTCTGGGATAAAACCACAGATATTCAAATATTCCGTTAATGGCTATCGCGGTCATGGATGCCGCACCCGCCGCCATTACCGTTTTTATTTTGGAAGAGGATGTGCTCCACCATTTTTTCATACATCTGCGTACCAGCGCTACCGAAAGCCATATAAAGCTCAAAAGACCAATGATGCCCATTTCAATCCACACTTCTAAAAACTGCATGTGTGAATGGGGTGCTACCTTTGTATTTTCAAGAGCATACATAGGGAATATTTCGGTAAAAGCACCCGAGCCAAGGCCTATGCCCGTCAGGGGATAATCGGTAATCATATCAAACGAACCCTTCCAGATGTTAAGTCGGTATGCGCTTGAGCTGTCCTCAAGATTGCCTATGGTAAGAATTCTGTTCCATATACTTTCGGGAAGGAATGGAAGCAGGCATATTACAAGCAAAATCCAGAAAGGAATTGACTTTCTGTTCCACATTACCACAAAAACCACCATTGACACTGCAAAGGAAATCCAGCTTGAGCGGGAATATGTGCCCAAAAGTGCCAGCAGGGGTAAAAGCATAAGTAACAGTGCGCCTGTTTTTTTCTTTGTATCATCAATATTTAACGCATATGCCAGACCAATAGGTATAATAAGCACAAGGTATTCGGCAAAGTTGTTGGGGTTACCAAGCGTGCCAAAAAGTCTGCCCGGCATATTCTCGTTAAGATTAAGGTCTGTAAGAGACGCATCTGCCTCAATACCTGCTATTCTCTGCAGTACGGCAAACGCAGAGGTTACTACCAGCATTGCAAACACTGCCAGCATAAATTTGTTTATGCGTTCAAAGTCTGTAAGTGTTCCGTACACGCAAAGGCAAAGCATAAAAGAGGTTGCAAAGAAAATAAGCACTCTTATGCTGTCACCCTTTTCTGCAGAAACCAAAACGCCGAGAGCTACTGAAAAAGCAAAGAACAAAAGAGGCAGCCATATAGCCTTTACATTCTGTCCCATCGGCTTGCCGCTTGACAGGGTAAGCACATAAAACACAGTCAGTAAAAAGGCTATGCCAAGCGCAAACATATTGTTCCAAAGCTTGTGCGGAACAAGCATCATTACAAACACTGCCAGCGAAAGCATAATTTCCATTTTGAAAATATATGAACCTGCAAAGGTTTTGCCATATATTTTCTCACAAATGCTTCCGCTGTTTATTTTTCTTATTCTGTTATAAATGCCTGTGAAAAGCTTTGTAAATACACCTGCTATTTTTGAAAGCAGACCATAAAAAAACGAAGTTTCCGCATATTGCTCAAGGGGGTTGTGCTTTGCAAACGCGTTTATAAATCTGTTGTTTTTTATGCCTCTTTCAAGAGCATTGGTAATCACAGTAAGCACTTTTATAACCTTGCTCTGACAAAGTGCCATCCAAAGTTTCACAAACAAAGTACATACAAAACTGCTTTGTACCATTATATTACTCCTTAACAGCTATATCGTAAACTCTGAGGTAAAGCTTTGCATCACCGGCACGAAGAACCATAGTGTGACCTACACCGTATTTAACGCCTTCGATTTCTGCACCTATGTCTGTTTTTGTACCTGCTACTTCACCTGTGATAATCATAGATGAAAAGCCTTCTCTGCTTACCTGAACATACTGACCGTCTGCAGTACCTGCCCAGGATACAGGCTCTCCTATTTCCACATCGGTAACCTTACCAAGCTCGATATCTTCATTGTCATCATAAAGAGTATTTCCAACCTGTACCTTTTCGGCAACAAAGTCGTTTGCTTCTTCAATGTAGTATTTAACCACCAGTGTGCTTTCTGCTGCGGTGTCACTACCCTTTGCAAAGCTGAAACCCACTATTGCCACTGCGGCAATAATTACCAGAAGTACAATAAGGTCTATTATGTTTATTTTCCCAAACAGTCTGCCTTTTTCATCAATCATTTTTTAATCCTCCAATACCTTTTTATATTCATCAAAAACATCATCCAAAAGCTTTTCGAGATTGAAAATCTCTTTTACAGCCTTTATTGCGTTTTGTGAAAATCTTTCGCAAAGTGCCTTATCCGCCGAAAGCTTTTCGATAGCCTCTGCCATTTGCATATCATTATCATATTCAACTATAAAACCACAATCGGTCTTTTCGTTTATTATGTCCCCGTTACCGCCAACATTGGTTGCAACTACCGGCAATCCCTTTTCAAGCGCCTCAAGTATTGCAAAGCTTAAAGCCTCATAGCATTTTGCCGAGTTTATAAAAATATCCGAGCCTTTAAGAATATTCTCTGCATCGTTTCTGAAGCCAAGCTGAAGTATTTTGTCCTGCAATCCCGCTTCTTCAATCTGCTTTTTGATTTCGTAGAAAAGCTCACCGTCACCGGCAATAAGCACAACATACTTTCTCTTTATTATCTTGTCAAGACAAGCTATTGCTCTTACAAAATAGGGCAAGCCCTTTGCCATGTGGTATCTTGCCAGAGTACTTATTACAAAGGTGTCCTCGTCAATTGAAAGCTCCTCTCTTATTGTAGAGGGTGTGTCGCTTGTGTCCTTGTAGATAATGCCATTGAAGATTACATCTATTTTGTCGGGATTAACACCATTTTCTATAAGCAATTCTTTGCCGTTATTGCAAACAGAGATAATTTTAGCATCGTGAGGGGTTATAAGCTTGTTTGTTATTTTCCACATAAAGCCCGTTTTAAGGGTTAAGTGGCAGGTGTATATAACTCTTGTCTTTTTGCGAAACAGTCTTGAAAGAACTGCAACATAGTTTTCTCGCGGATAGTGGGTATGAATGATGTCAATATCCTTTTCCCTGCATATTTTTGCCAGCTGTTTTGCCGCACAAAGGTCAAAGGGATTGCGCATTTTTACATTAAAGCATTCTATTCCCTCTTCCTTTATCTGCTGAAGTAAAAGTCCCTCCTCGTTATATGCAAAGAAACACTCTACCCCTTTTTTCTTGCATTCTTTAACAAGATTTAAAACGTATTTTTCCGTACCTGCTTTTCCGGCATGATTAATAAGATAAAGAATTTTCATTTTAACTCTCCGTTCTGTATTTTATAATGCGTGCAGGATTTCCCCCTACTATGGCATAATCGGGTACATCCTTCGTTACCACTGCACCGCCGGCAATAATTACTCCGTTGCCCACGGTAATGCCGGGTAATATAATCACATTGGTTCCTATCCATACGTCATTTCCTATTGTAACCTTGTGTTTTTCCGCCGTCTGCTGTCGCATAGGAATGGATAAATCCGAGGTTTCGTGGTTCTGGGTTACAATTGTAACATTGGGCGCCATCATAACATCGTCTCCTATGGTAAGGGGACCTGTCACACGACAGTTTATACCTATTCCCGAATTGTTACCAAGCTCTATATCCTTGCCCGAAGCAAAGAAAGCACCGTGTTCAATATTTATATTTTTCCCGCACTTTTTAAACATTCCTCTTGCAAAAAAGCCTCTTATCTGTTTTGCACCAAGACTATAGGGCAACCCCGAACAGGGCAGATGACGTGCGAAGAAATAATAAAACACATAGCATATTGCCGCAATTATTTTTTTCATACTCGTCTCCTAAGCTTATTTAATATATCCTTTGCCATAGGCACTCCCGTTATAAACATCATAACAGCATAAACAATCACACCGCAAATGCAGGGTAAAGCAAGCTTTATAAGCCTGTCTGCCAATGTGCCTGCACAAAACATATCAAGGCAGAAAATACGGGTAAAATATACCGCCGCAAACATAACTGCCGATGACACAATACTCTTTATAAGGTTTAATGCCAGCCCCTTGCCATACTTACCTATACGGCGACGCAGCATATAAAGCAGTACACACATTCCCACCAGAGATGCAACCGAATATGCAAGTGGTATTCCGTATTTGCCGATATATTTTATAAGCACAAGGCTTAGTGCTATGTTTATCCCCATTATAATAAATCCGTTTATTGCGGGGGTAAGTGTATTTTTCAAAGCATAAAAAGCTCTGTCCAGAATTTCTTTAAGCCCTATTCCCAGTATTCCTATTGAATACAGCATAAGCAGATTTGCCGCTGTTTTTATATTTTCTTCTGTAATCTTGCCCCACTGTGCAATAAGCTCTAAAAGCTCGGTTCTTACCGATATAAAGCCTACAGTAACGGGTATAAGCAGCAGTATTACCGTATTTAAAATATTGCTGAGTGTTTCCTTGTACTCATCCATATTGCCAAGTGCCGCAGAAGCCGTAAGACGCGGATATATAACCGCAGTTATGGAATAAACAAATGCAAGCACCATATAAAGTACAATATTCTGCACATATGTCAGCAGAGTAACCATTCCCTCAAAATTTGCCATCATGGTTACATTGTAAAACATATTAAGCTGATACGCCGAAACACCTATCAGAACAGGTCCGGTCATTTTTCCCGCAGAAATAATATCCTTATCCCGCAGGTCAAATACAGGCTTATATCTGTACCCCGTCTTTACAAGCGGCGGTATAAGTATAAGCGCCTGAAGCGAAAGACCTATAACCGTTGCACCAAGTAACCCGGGCACACCGAATTTATCGCCCAAAAACAAAACATAGAAGATGACCACCAAACTGCTGGGTACACTGACAAAAGCCGGCCAACCGTATTTACCCTTAGACTGAAGCATCCCCTGAAAAATATAATTCAGCCCGTAAAAAAACATTACCGGCATCATAATCATAAGTGATTTTACTGCAAAGGAATAGGATTCTCCGCTTGCTTTAAAGCTTGTAAGTTTTGGCAGTACAGGTGAAAGTGCTATGCCGATAACAACTATAACCGCGGTTATAACCATCGAAACAGTTATAATATTATCAGCAAACCTTTTGGATTTGTCTGCTTCACCCTTTGCCTCATAGCCTGCGTATATGGGTATTACCACCGTCGAAAGTGCTGTGCCAAAGCAGGTAAATATTATATTGGGCACACTTATGGCATAGGAATATATATTAATATAATCACTGTCAGTCCCAAAAAAGGACATATAGACCTGTGTACTTAAAAGCGACAATAGTCTTGACAGTATCATTATTATCATTACATAGCTTATATGCCCCGCCACATTCTTTTTCGACATATATTAAACACTCCACTTTACTTCTTGCTTAAGTATTCTTGCGGGGTTTCCGCCGACCACTGCACCTGCAGGTACATCGGAGGTTACCACACTGCCGGCGGCAATAACCGCGCCGTCACCAACCGTTACTCCCTTTAAAATGAGTACGCGGCAACCAATCCATACATTTTCGCCGATGATTACCGGCTTTAAAACCTCTGTTTCCGACTCAAGCTTATGGTAATCCCTGTCCATTATACAACAGTCCCAGGAAATAATACTGTTGTTACCTATGCTTATGTAATCGCCTGCGTGTATTTCAGTTCTGTCACCAATTGCAACATTATCTCCTATGTGAAGAGCTGCTTTTTTGCTTGTGCCCCATGCACTTATCTTTACATATCTGTGTAATTGCACCTTGTTACCAAGCTTTATTTCGCAGTTTTTTCGTAAAACCCGTACACCCTTGCCCACACGAAGCAGCTTTCCGCAGGCTTTAAAGCAGGGTCTGTAAAAAACTCCTCTTATAAGCTTTGAAAATATATCATAATATTCGCCAATACTTCTGCTCATTTTATTCTCCTTCGCGTTCATTCCATAATCTTAAGCGGCTCAAAGCCTAAAAAATCAGAAGATACAAGAATATCTCTGCCCTCATTTTCCATTTCACGCACACCGTGCAGGTGCCCGTAAACGCATTTTTCCACGCCGTATTTTTCCATTACGTCGGTAATTCCTGCATCGGGCGGAAAATGAAGCATTACTATTATCTTATCAGAAAGTTTTTTCCCTTCCAGAATGGAAAGTTCCAGACGAATTATCTCACGTTCGTATATTTTTTCATCATCTTTTTTAAAATCTTTATCAAACGGAGATTTCCAGCCGCGCGCAGCACAAATAGCATAATCGCCGTAGCCTACGGCATTGTTATGAAGAAACTCAACATCGTCATAGCCGTGTTGGGCCTTAAAAGCAGAAAGTTTTGATGCGGTACTCCACCAGTAATCATGGTTACCCTTTGAAATGATTTTTCGTCCCGGTAGGCTGTGCAGAAATTCAAAATCCGCTATTGATTCTTCAAGATAAGTTGCCCAGGAAAAATCTCCACAAATAAGAACCGTATCGTCCGTGGCAACGACACGGTTCCAATTCTGGTAAATTCTATCAACGTAGTTTTCCCAGCCTCTGCCGAAAATATCCATGGGCTTGTCTATTCCGAGCGGCAAATGCAAATCTCCCATTGCAAAAAGTGCCATTGTATCACCCAATCCTGTGCCGCAAAATAAGTCCGCGGTCTTTTTGTTTTAACCGGTTATCCCCAGTAATTTTTTAACCATATCACGCATTTTATCAGGCGCGCATACGTCATTAAAACGTACACTGCGGCTCTTAAGTGATGCCAGTGATTCAGGCACAGGCAAGCCACTTTCCCTGTTTAATGCATCGATTACATCAAATTCGTCACCATCTACCGAAACACCAAGTGCCGAAAGCACGCTGTCGCCGAATTTGTAAGGACTTGCAGTAGAAGCAATAACAGTTTTTCTTGTGTCGCCGGTGTTTTGCATATATTCCTCACAAACCTTTACTGCAACGGCAGTATGTGTATCTGTAACATAGTCGTACTTTGCCTTTGTATCAGCAATACTCTTTAACGTTTCGCTGTCATCACAACAGCCGGCACACATAATATCTTTCATAAGTGACAGAGTTTTCTTATCTACTGTGTATTCGCCCTTTGCAGAAAGCTCACCCATCCACTTTGCAACAGTCTGGCTGTTGTTACCTGTAAGGTCATACAAAAATCTCTCCAGGTTACTGGAAATAAGTATGTCCATTGAAGGAGATATAGTGGTAAAGAATTTTCTGTTTCTGTCATACTTACCTGTATTTATAAAATCTGTCAGCACATTATTGCTATTTGATGCACATATAAGCTTGCGCACCGGCAATCCCATTTTGCGGGCATAGTATGCTGCCAGTATATTGCCAAAGTTACCTGTGGGAACAACCACATTTATTTCTTCGCCGTTTTTAATCTCACCCTTTTTTAACAGGTCAGCATATGCGGAAAAATAATAAACAATCTGCGGTACCAGTCTGCCCCAGTTGATTGAATTTGCTGACGAGAATACCATATTGTTCTCTAAAAGCATTTCGCCATATGCCTTGTCGGTAAAGATTGACTTTACGCCGCTCTGGGCATCATCAAAATTGCCTTCAACTGCGGCTACAGCCACATTTTCTCCCGCCTGAGTTACCATTTGCAGCTTCTGTATATTGCTTACACCATCAACGGGATAGAATACTATGATGCGTGTTCCGTCAACATCCTTAAAGCCTTCAAGTGCTGCCTTTCCTGTATCACCGCTTGTTGCAACCAGAATTACAACCTCACTTGAAACTCCTGTCTTTTTCATCGACTTGGTCAGCAGATGTGGAAGTATCTGCAGTGCCATATCCTTAAAAGCGCAGGTGGGACCATGCCACAGCTCCAGAACAAACTTGTCATCTGACAGCTTGTACAGAGGCGCCGAATCATCGGAACCGAATTTCTCGGCAGTATATGCGTTTTCCACACAGTCATATACTTCCTGCTCGGTAAAATCAGTTAAAAACTTTTTAAGAATAAGCTTTGCTCTCTCTTTATAGTCTGCTGCTGCCATAGTGCTTATTTCCTCTTTGGAAACAGTCGGAAATTCGCAGGGCACAAATAAACCACCATCTGTCGATAATCCCTTGACAATGGCTTCGGATGCCGAAACGGTTATACTATCGCTTCGGGTACTTTTATAATTCATTTTTCTTCATTCCTTGTTTAAAAACTCGGAAACGCCCTAAGGCGTTTCCGGCGTTTGGGCACATTTATTATGCCAAATATTTTTTTACATCTTCACTAACACCCTCGGTACTCATACTGATAGTAACAAGAACCTGCAGGTTGTGTTTTTCACAAAGAGCGTTTGCTTTTTCAGCAAACTTTACAAGCTCGTCTTCTTCAAACTTAGTTATTTT
The DNA here is from genome assembly GCA_045592225.1 of Clostridia bacterium. Classification (GTDB taxonomy): domain Bacteria; phylum Bacillota; class Clostridia; order UMGS1883; family UMGS1540; genus JAZNUH01. The sequence goes on from JAZNUH010000116.1 coordinate 20,826, forward strand.
TGTAAGACTGTCAATGAATATATATGAAACATCAAAGTTCTGGGACAAAATACCGCAAAGCATACCGTAAAAATCGTTAAGGCTTTCAATTTCATATTCAGATGTATCTACCAGACGAACTCTGTAATCAACATCTGTAATGTGACGGTTACCGCTGTTTATGAAAACAATAGCTCCCTTCTCACTTTCTATAGCCTGATGCACGCTGTCGATAAGCGCTTTGGTCTTTCCCTGTCCCTTTTCACCCATAATAAACTTTAACAAATTAACCACCATCCCTTTCTCAAAATGCTTGTTGCCGTGGGCAACTTATAATGGTCCTGAATATATTATACTATATATAACTATTTATTTCAATATTTTTTTGCAAAGTAAAAAACTTCTTTTACAATCTTCTTAAAAGCTCTTCTCGCAGACTTTCATAAGAGGGTTTTCCAAGCAGTGCAAACATATTTCTTTTATATGCCTCAACCCCGGGCTGGTCAAAGGGATTAACCCCCAAAAGATACCCGCTTATAGCACACGCCTTTTCAAAGAAGTAAACTATACAACCAAAGCTGTATTCATCCTGCCTGTCAATTGCCACCTCCAGCACGGGAACATTTCCGTCGGTATGTGCAAGTGCCGCTCCTAAAAACGCCTGCATATTTATATGATTTAAACTCATACCTGCAAGATAGTTAAGTCCGTCAAGATTATCTGCATTTGCTTTGATTTCAATATCCTGTCGCTGTGCATGTACTCTTATTACCGTTTCAAATATATTGCGCAGTCCGTCCTGAATATACTGACCTATAGAGTGAAGCTCGGTTGTGTAATTGGCAGTTGCAGGGAATATACCCTTGCCGTTTTTGCCCTCGCTTTCGCCAAAAAGCTGCTTCCACCACTCGCCTATAAAGTGATGTGTATCCTCGCAGTTTGCCATTATCTCTATAGTTTTTCCCTTGCGGTAAAGCAGGTTTCTGACCGCGGCATACATATAACAATCATTTTCCCATATACTACGGTTGTTGTAAAGCTTCATAGCATCGTGTGCGCCCAGCATAATTTCGTCAATATCTGCTCCGCATACCGCAATAGGTAAAAGTCCTACGGCGGTAAGCACCGAATATCTTCCGCCAACATTATCGGGAATTACAAATTTTTCATACCCCTCCACTTCTGCCATAGTGTGCAAAGCACCTTTTTCCTTATCTGTTGTGACAAATATGCGTTCTCTTGCCCCCGCCTTGCCGTATTTCTTTTCAGCAAGCTCTTTGAATATACGAAAAGCAATTGCGGGCTCTGTGGTTGTTCCTGATTTTGATATTACGTTTATGCAAAAATCCCTGTCCTTGGTAATATTTATGAGCTCGGCTATGTATGTAGCACTCATACTTATTCCTGCAAAGAAAATTTGCGGTCCGCGTCTTCTTTTGTCGGGCTGAAGATTGTAAAATGTGTCATTTAAAAAATCAATAGCCGCCCTGGCACCGAGATAAGAGCCACCAACACCTATGACAATCAGCACATCAGCCGTTTTTCTTATTTTTTTTGCCGCGGCTTTTATTCTTTTGAATTCACTTTTGTCATATTGTCCGGGCAGTTCAAGCCAGCCTGTCATTTCACTGCCTGCTCCGGTTCCACCGTGCAGCATATCGTGGGCATTCAGAACCTCTTTTTCAATCCCGGCAATTTCTTCCCGTGTAATAAAATTTTCAGCACCCTTGAAATCAAACTCTATCATGGTTTATCATCCCTTCTTTTGCGTTAAAACACAAACAGCGGTAGCAGAAATTCCCTCTTCACGCCCTTCAAATCCCATTTTCTCGGTTGTCGTTGCTTTGATGTTAACACTTTCTGTGTCAATTTCCAGTACCTGTGCTATTTTTTCTTCCATTTGTTCTATATATCCTGCCAGTTTGGGTCTTTGTGCAACAACTGTTGCATCTACGTTACCTACATCATACCCCTTACCGGCAATAATGTTCTTTACCTCACCAAGCAGTATCAAACTGCTTATGTCCTTGTACCTGTTGTCCGAGGGCGGAAAATGTCTGCCTATATCTCCCGCAGCAGCGGCACCAAGTAAAGCATCACATATAGCATGTAACAGAACATCGGCATCCGAATGTCCAAGCAGCCCTTTATCGTGTGGAATAAGTACTCCGCCAATCCAGAGTGCTCTGCCCTCTGTCAGGGTATGCGCATCATATCCGTGTCCTATTCTCATTACTTCTCCGCCTCCGAATTTATCAAGGTCATCGTGAGTTGTGATTTTTATATTTTTATGGCTTCCTTCGGTAAGCTTTACCTTAATACCCATACTCTCAACAAGCATTGCATCATCGGTAGCTCCGTCATTTGCCTCGTTATACGCCTTTAAAAGAATGTCCCTGTCAAAAACCTGCGGTGTCTGTATCTGCCACAGTCTGCTTCTGTCCAGTGTTTTTTCTATATACCCGTTACCGTCATCCTGCTTTATTGTATCCACCGCGCGTACGCCAACTGCGGCGGCACCCGTCTGCTCGCTGTCACAAACAACTCTTTTTATAATATCAGCAGTAACAAATGCTCTCGCACCGTCATGAACAGCTATTTTATCAAAGCCTCCGGTATACTCAAGCGCGCGCAAAACCGTCTCCTGTCTTGTAGCACCGCCGGACACAACATTTACAAGCTTTTTAAGCGGCGCGCTCAACGCTTTTATTTTGTTCATATCCGCTTCTGACGCAGTTACTATTATGCCGTCTATACACTCGCAGTTTTCAAATACTTCCAGCGTTGTTTCCAGCAATGTTTTATTTGAAATTTTATAAAAAAGCTTGTTATACGGCAACCCTGTTCGCGTCCCGCTGCCTGCCGCTGCAATTATAGCCACAACCTTTTTTTTATTTATCAATCAGGTTCACTCCTTCTTTGCACAAAGCTTTGCTCTGTGCGAAAAATTTTGAGGAGAATAAAAAAAGCCGTTTACGAAAAAGGTTGTCCATTATAAGAACAACCCCAAAATCAGTCAAGCTCGCTGATTATTTCATTTATCTTTTGTTCAATCTCGTCATGCGTCAAACCCTTTGCCAGTACCAGCTCACTGGTAAGAATCTGCTTGGCATTGGAGAGCATTTTACGTTCTCCTGTAGAAAGACCTTTTTTCTTATCTCTGCACATAAGCATTTTTACAACACGGGCAACCTCATAAATGTCTCCACTTTTTATCTTGAGCATATTTTCGCGGTAACGCTTGTTCCAGCTGAGGTCACATTCAGCATCAAAATCCTTAAATGACGCAAAAACATTATCCGCCTCCGCACCGTCGATTATGTTTCTTATGCCTATCTCTTCAACGTTCAGCATGGGAATCATAACCTTCATATCGCCCATAGGCATTTTCATCACATAGTATTTCTGAGTTACTCCCAGGATTTCCTTTTCCTCAATTGCCTCAATTACGCCTGCCCCGTACATTGGGTAGACAATCTTATCACCAATGCTATACATATCGGTCATCCCCCTGTTCTTAAGCCGGATGGTTTACGCTTTTTAAATTATTCCTGCACCCAAAACACCGTACATTGCAACCAACTCCGTCTATGTGTTTATTATACAACAAATCCTTGCATTTGTCAAAGTTAATTTCCATTTAAACTAATTTTTATTCACCAACAAAAAAACGGGGTGTTTTTGACACCCCGGATATTTTTTATTTTTTGAGTTCTGCCGCACAAGCCGGACAAATATTTTTTCCCTTATAGATAAACACATCCTTGGCATCTCCGCAGAAAATGCATGCAGGCTCATATTTTTTAAGGACTATCATATTCCCGTCAACATAAATTTCAAGTGCGTCTTTTTCGGCAATATCAAGATTTCTTCTGAGTTCAATAGGAAGAACCACTCTGCCCAGTTCATCAACTCTTCTTACAATACCCGTAGATTTCATTTTCTCTGCCTCCTCCTTTGTTTTATCATATTATAACATCCAATTGTATTTTTGTCAACAAATTTTACAATATTTTCTATTTTTTCGTCAAAACTTCTGTGCTATCCTACCCGCGTTTTTTCATATATATTACCATGCTTAACTTTATTTGGGCAGGTATGATGCTGCTCTCTGTAATAACATCATTTTTCACCGGAAAAACCACCGAAGTAGCTGCCGCCGCTGTCACAGGAACAACCGACGGTGTACAGCTTGTAATACAACTTGCCGGCATAATGTGCTTTTGGGGCGGGCTTATGTCTGTTGCTGAAAAAACTGGGCTTATAAATGCCCTGGCAAAGCTTATGCGCCCGCTTACAAAACGGCTCTTCCCTGATGTGCCGTCCGAATCTCCGGCAATGAACGCAATTATTATGAATATTTCTGCTAATATGCTGGGAATGAATAATGCCGCCACCCCCCTCGGGTTGCGCGCAATGAGTGAGCTTGACCGCCTTTCACAAAGCCGGCGCGCATCAAATGCCATGTGTATGTTTGTAACAATTAATACTGCTTCGGTTCAGCTTATTCCCTCAACAATTATTGCTCTGCGTACCGCTGCAGGCTCGGCTTGCCCCTCGGATATAATTGTTCCGGTGTGGTTTGCATCTGCTATTTCACTGATTGCCGCTGTTGTTTCTGCAAAAATACTGGAAAGGAAAGGCTGATACATGAATTTTATTTCTTCCATGGCAATCCCTTTTATGATAGCTATTATCATTTCATGCGCTCTTTTACGTGGGGTTCCCGTCTATGATACCTTTGTAAAAGGTGCTGCTGAGAGTATAAAATCTGTCATCAGAACAGTTCCTTCTATCATTGCTCTTGTCACTGCAATTGCTATGCTCCGTGCCTCGGGTGCATTAGAGCTTATCTGCCACGCAATTTCTCCCATAGCGAAATTCTTTTCCTTTCCCGAAGAGGCGCTCCCTCTTGCTCTGCTCCGTCCCGTATCGGGCAGCGGCAGTACCGCACTTTTGCAAAATATCTTCACCACCGCAGGACCTGACAGCCATGCAGGTCTTGTAGCATCGGTTATATGTGGGGCGGGTGAAACAACATTTTATACAATGAGCGTTTATTACGCCGTTACGCGCGTAAGCAATACACGCCACACCCTTAAATCATCTCTAGTTGCAGATGTAGCCAGTGTTATAGCAGGCGCCGCTTCTGTTCTCATTTTTCTATATTAAAAATTCATTTATCTCCTGTAGGGTTATTCCTTTATGCAAACACAGATTTATGCCGTTTGCCACCACCTTTGAAACACGTCCCGCTACACTGTCAATATCGGTTGTGGTTACCATAAGACCACCCGTGCACTCCGGCATAATCTCGCTTATAAGTCTGTGCTTTTCTTCCCTGTCAATATTTTTAAGACTGTCACAGGTTTTGCTTTTACAATCGCTGTTTACAATGCTGTCTATCACCTTGTCTATGGCATCATTGGCTACCGTTGCCGCATCTATCACCATTGGTACACCCACCGCAATAACCGGCACGCCAAGAGTTTCAAAGGATATTGCCTGTCGGTGATTTCCCACCCCGCTGCCGGGGTTTATTCCCGTATCGGTAATTTGTACCGTTTTGTTTATTCTATCAATGCTGCGCGATGCCAGTGCATCCACGGCAATTATAATATCCGGTTTTATTTTTTCTGTAACTCCCCTTATAACCTCACCTGTTTCCATGCCTGTAATTCCAAGCACCCCGGGCGCCAGAGCACATACCGATGCAAGCCCCTCTCCGTTAAAGCCCTGAACGTGCGAAAAAAGATGTCTTGTAACCACCAGATTTGCAACTGTTCTTGGTCCTAAGGAATCAGGCGTTATTCTGCTGTTTCCAAGTCCCACCACCAGCGTTACCGCGTGGTCATGAGGGCTTACAAGTGACGCGAGTTCCCTTGCCACTGCCTGAGAGCAGGCCTCTGTAAATCCGCTGTCATTTCCACCCATCTCCGGCATTTCAAGTGTAATATAACTGCCTATTCTTTTACCTATTGCCTGCTCTCCTTCGTTGTTTATTACCTGTACGCGTGTCACCTTTATGCGTGAGTCTCCCGAAATTTCAATTTTCACTCCGGGCACCTCCACGCCTGACTCCTTCATGTATAACTCTCTTGCCTCAAGAGCAAGATCTGTTCTCACTTCAAACAAAAAACTAATACCTCCGCCTTATTGTTTTGGTATTAGTTTTTGTTTTTTATATTAGTTTATTCTTTTTATTTTTCAAGGAACATTTCCACAGCCCTGCCAATCACCTCATACATTCTCCAGAAGCCAAGGTCGTTGGGGTGGCATCCGTCGGTAGTACATTCATCGTGACCGAGGCCACCAAAAAGGCTGTCACCGTCAATAAAGTATACATTTTTGTCACCGCTGTTTATTGCGTTCATATATGTTGTATAAGCTATATTTCTCCTTTCAACCGCCTCGCGGATATTGTCCCAGTTATTAAAGTCGGGGCGTGTAACAAATATAACAGGAAGCTCCGGCTTTGCCGCTCTCATCTTTTTAAACAGCTTTTCGTGAGTATTGCGGTATGCTTCTGCAGAAACAGAATTGTAGTCATAGTCACAAACCAGCATACTTACATCAAGGGTTGTCATATAATCAACCATAGGGTCTTCACCATGAGCACCGCCCGAAAAACCAAGATTTATAAAATCGGTATCAAGATATTTGGATATAAGTGCAGGATAACAGCTTCCGGGATGGGATGAGCATCCTCCCTGTGTTATGGAAGAACCATAAAACAAAACAGGCTTTTTGTACTTGTACTCGTTGCCCTTTTCCAGTCTGTAACCCTTTTTGATACCGATATATAACTCGTCAACCGGATTATACAGGGGCATATTTATTATAATATCATTGAGCTTTTCACGCAAACGGGTATCTCTCAGCTCTATAACGGACTCATAGCCGCCATCTGCACTTACATCTGCTCGGGGTGGCATAAATCCCGCGATGTATTTTTTGTTAACATAAAGGTCGGGACAGGCAGAACCTAAAACCTGCTGATTGATTCCTATACTCCAGTAGCTTGTTTCAAGCTTTATTGCAATACAGGGGGAATCGGTTTTAAATCTAACACGTCCACCCGACGGACATTTGTACAGAGCCTT
>JAZNUH010000117.1:0-4159 GCA_045592225.1 Clostridia bacterium
GTTTCCTTTGACTTCTGAAGTCTTTTTTCGGGAGGCATGTTTTTAAGTGTGCGCATATTATGCAGTCTGTCAGCAAGCTTTATAAGAATAACTCTTATATCCTTTGCCATTGCAAGGAACATTTTTCTAAGGCTTTCTATCTGCTGTTCTTCCTTGTTTTCAAACTGAATTTTATCAAGCTTTGTAACACCCTCTACCATAAGTGCAACATTTTCACCGAAAAGCTGTTTTATTTCCTCATAGCTTGTTTCAGTATCTTCTATTACGTCATGCAGAATTCCGGCAATTATTGCCTCCTGGTCAAGCTGCATGTCCGCGAGGATGTATGCCACCTCCAGGGGATGTATTATATACGGCTCTCCCGACTCCCTTTTTTGATTTTTGTGCATATCCTTGGCATGCAGATATGCCTTTTCAATCATCTCAAAGTCAGCCTGCGGATTATACGATTTAATTTTCTCTATCAGTTCTTCGTATGTGTGCTGCATTGTGCCTCCTTAATATCTGCTATATGGAACTGTGCGGTGATTGAGTTGCCGTAAACATTTTTGTTGAGAGTTGCCGCAATATCAATATGGTCGCCAACATTTATATGCTCTCTCAACTCTCCCATTCCAAAGCCTACACAGTCTATGTAAGTATTTTCTTTTTTTACCTTCATCATAAGATGACGTTCGCTTCTGTCAGTACGTATTCCTGTCACCTCTACATTCATAAGTGCAAAGACAGGCTTTTCATTGCCGCTGCCAAATGGCTCAAGTACAAGCATTTCTTCAGCAAGCTGCATAAGAGGCTTTTTACAGGAAAGTTCAATATCAATATCCACAATGGGTATCATATCCTCTTCACAAAGATGCTCCTCCGCGTATTTGTTCAGTTGTGCACGAAGCTCGTCAATATTTTCCTTGGCAACGGTAAGACCTGCCGCTGACGCGTGTCCGCCAAATTTTAAAAGAAGATGAGATACACTTGTAAGTGCATCAAACAAATTAAGACCTGCCGCTGCCCTGCCCGAGCCTTTTCCGTCTTCCGGGTCAAGAGAAATCAATATTATTGTTCTTTCATACATTTCTGCAAGTCGTGATGCGGTAATTCCTATTATACCATGATGCCAGTTATGGTGTGCAAGTACAATTACCTTGTCATCATATAGCCTGTTACTTTCTATTTCGTCTATTGCTTCCGACAGAATGTGCTGACCTGTTTCTTTTCGTTGTGTATTTATATCGTTAAGCTCTTCTGCCTTTCTTCTTGCATCGTCAATATTATCTGTAAGCAGTAGTTCAACCGCCTTTTCGGCTGTACCCATTCTCCCCGCCGCATTTATACGGGGTGCAATGGCAAAGCCTATATGATATGAGCTGATTTCGTGCTTTTTAACTCCTATGCTCTCCATTATTGCCTCATAGGCAACTGCGGGCATTTTTCGTAGTTTTCTTATGCCCAGCGCAGTAAGTATCCTGTTTTCACCGGTCAGTGATACGACGTCTGCTACAGTTGCAACTGCCACAATATCGCTGTAATCAATTACAAGCTGCTTTGCTTCACCCTCCAGTGCGCATATAAGCTTAAATGCCACGCCTGTGCCCGAAAGCTCCTTAAACGGATATTCCGATTCCTTCCGTTTCGGGTCGACAACCGCTACTGCATCGGGAATTTCATCTTTCGGCTCGTGATGGTCGGTTACAATTATGTCTATACCATGTTCTTTTGCATATCTAACTTCCTCACAGGCCGTAATTCCCGTATCGACAGTAATAACCAGCGATGTACCTCTGTCTTTGATTATGTCAAGTGCATCCCTGTTTATTCCGTATCCTTCGGATTCCCTGTCAGGAATATAATAATCACAATCAATGTTTTTTGAGCCGAAATAACGCATCAGCAAAACAGTTGCAGAAATACCATCCACATCATAGTCGCCGTAAACAGTAATGTGTTCACCTTTCTCTATCGCCTGATTTATTCGTTCGGTGGCTTTTTGCATATCACATAAAAGGAACGGATCCAAAAGATTTTTAATGCTTTCGTGGGTAAAATCTCCATAGTTATTAACAGTTATACCTCTTGATACCAGTATAGCCGCCGTTTCATAAGATATGTTTGCGTAAGCCTTAAGGCTGTGTACCTGCTCCACATCAATATTATTATTTTTAAATCTCCACCTTTTTTCCATGCGTATGCACTTCCCCGAATAAATATAAAGTTATTTTATCATAAATTTAATTTTTACACAATATTTTTTTAATCAAACAAGACCAAGGCTTTTAAGCACCCATACTCCTCCTAAAATGGTGAAAAAGCTTAAGAAGGTACTTATCAGTACTATATTGCCCGCAAGGTCATAGTCGCCGCCCATTTTACGCATCATAATATATCCGCTTATTGCAGCAGGTGAGCCGAGAAAAATGAAAAGTATGCCGAGTCCGTCACCTCTTACTCCTGCCATATATGCTATTGCCGTAAGAATTGCCGGAGCAACTGCTGTTCTTATAAGCGAAACTATAACTGCCGGCAAAAAACCTTCTTTCACCTTCTCAAAAATCATCGATGCACCAATTACTATGAAGGAAAGAGGCATACACATTCCGTCTATGTATCCGAGCGTTTTTTCCGCAAGTGTCGGCAGGGGTAAGCCTGATATTTTATATATACATCCGCATAAAACACCTATAATCAGCGGATTTTTGAGTATATTTATAAGTGTCTTTTTCATTCCCGCTTTCTTATCAAGTGACGTTTCGATAAGTACAACCGCAAGCGCATTAAAAAGCGGAATACAAACGGCAAGTATTACCGATGCTGTAACCGCAGCTTGCTCACCAAAAATTGCCTTTGTCAGCGGAAGTCCCAAAATGGCATAGTTTGAACGAAATATACCCTGGGCTACCGCGGCTCTGCTGCCTGCACCCGAAACAATAGGTGTTTTTGAAAGCACAAGACCTAACCCGAACAAAACAAAAGTAAATACCACTGCCCATACTATAAGACCATACTCAAAATCGCCCTCTGTTTTGCCTGTTACAATATCATAAAACAGGCTGACCGGAAGTATTACCTTGAACACAAGGTCACTTGCCTTGTCAGAAAAGTTATCGTCTATAACATTTATTTTTTTTAAAATTGCTCCAAGTGCAATAATTATAAAAATCGGAGCAATTGCGTATAAGCATATCAGAAAATTTTGCATTTTACCTTCTCCCATACATACGCCGCCAAAAGCAGTGCTGCGGCAATATATACTATAACGTCACCCATTGCTGTGTAAGGCGTTTTTGTGTTTATCATCTGTGCGGTTCCGTTTAAAAACTCACCCTCGTCATTCGAACACACAATTTCCCCGTCAGGTGCAATAACGCCGCTTATGCCTCTGTTTGTACTGCGTACTACATATCTTCCGTTTTCAACCGCACGGAATACCGCCTGCGACATATGCCGCCATGTCATGCTTGTTCCTTCAAACCAGGAATCATTAACTGAAAGCATGAGTATTTCAGCACCTTCGTTTACCGTTTGTCTCGGTAAATACTGCATTGCCGAGTCATAGCACACTAGTCCGCCCACCATACCTTTATCGGTGAGTACCGTGCTTTTGCCCCGGCTGAAGTTAAGTTCATTTTCGGGCGCGCGCATTGCCGCCGTGAGCGAGGGTGCAATTTTATCAAGTAACCCTCTCATAGGTGTATACTCACCAAACGGCACAAGCTGACGCTTGTATACACTTCCGGCATGTTTACCGTCGGGGTTTGTAAAAAACATAGCTGAATATTTTTTACCTTCTTCGCGGTCAAAGCCTGCACTTATGAGTACGGCATTTGTCTTTTTCGCAATTTCCGAATATCTTTTATATAGGAAAGGGTACATTGAATGGTCTGCAGGCACAGCCGTTTCTGTCCACAATATGTAATCAACACCACATTCTGCCGCCTGTATGCTTTTCTTTTCAAGACCTTTTACAACATCGCCTATATTCTGGTGCATTTTATCTTCATTCGATACATTTTCCCACACCATAGCCACAGAAACATCTCTGCCGGTGTAGTCAGGCACACACAAACCTATGGCAATGTTAACACAAAATATTGCTGCCGCCACGCCAAGAAACTTTATATGTCTTGTTTTTATAAACAAAGCCAAATAGCCTGCCACACTTACCACA
>JAZNUH010000118.1:0-8412 GCA_045592225.1 Clostridia bacterium
TTTTTGCAGAGTGCAGAAAATGCCCGTTTTCCGGGCATTTCTCATAGTTAAAATTCGCAATATTTTTCCATATTATGGGTTTACAATTATATCAGCATACTTAAAATCAACTATCTTTTTTAAATCTTCGGGGCAAAGCTCCACCTGACATCCTATTTTACCTCCGCTGAACATTATTGTTTCACACTCTGCCGCTGCTATGTGAACTGTTGTAACAAAGGGTTTTTTCATCCCTATCGGCGAGCATCCCCCATGAATATAGCCTGTAAGCGGCAAAAGCTCCTTTGATTTTATCATTGCAATGTTTTTCTCCCCTACTGCCTTTGCCGCCTTTTTAAGGTCCAGCTCACAGCATACGGGGACAACAAAAACATAATTATTTTTTGACGCGCCCACTGTAACAAGTGTTTTAAACACCATATCAGGGTTTTGCCCGAGCTCTGCCGCTACCTCGGGACCGCTTATCGCCTGTCCGTCGCCGTAGTGGTATGCCTTATACTCAATTTTTTTCTGTTCAAGAATTCTCATTACATTTGTTTTTTCTGCTTTTTTCATTATAACGGTGTTACTACTCCTTCTTCAAAATCCTCGGTTGTTATATAATTCTTTATTGCTTCATAGTCGCTTTTAAGCACACCCAGTATCTCTAAAATATCGCTTGTTTCTTCATAGGGGCCGTATTCTTCCCTGTAACTGACTATGTCCCTCGCCAACCATTTTGGCATACCCGGTACGAGAGAAAGTTCGGCAACCGATGCGGTGTTTATGTTTACAGGCTTTGCAAAGTACACGCCCGGCACTAAAACCTCCTGCCCGTCTTCCAAAAGCTCTGCCAGATTCATATCCCCAAGGCTTTCCTCATTCATACCAACTCCGCCTGCAGCTTCAATGGCATCTATAATCCTTGCGCCTTCGGGAAAGGTGTATACCCCCGGTTGTGCAACCCCGCCCTTTACATGCACTACAATCTGCTCATTATCGGGCACTGAATTTTCAACAACCGGAGCATCTGTCCTGCCGCTGCCGCCTGTTGTAAAATAATAAATCAAGCCCGTTACTACAATAATCACTACCACTGCACATGCCAAAACCGTACATATGGTCTTTTTGTGCTGTTCAATAAAATCCTTATAATCCATACCCGCTCTCTCCTTTTACTAAATCATACACCACTTTGCAAAAGTATGCAAGTCTTTTAAGCCTTGACATACAAAAAAATCTGGGTTATAATTTCACCATAAATTAATAACGAGGTTTTAATATGTATTCTCTTACAGACAAAAAAACAATAGACTATCTTTGCAATAAATACGGCTTCCGCCTGAAAAAATCTCTGGGTCAAAACTTTTTAAACGAGCCCGAGGTTCTTTACGCAATTGCCGATGCGGTAGAGGCTGACGGTGTGCTTGAAATAGGCCCGGGTATCGGTGTTCTCACCGCTGCTCTGGCATCCTGCAAAGAGAAGGTTGTATCGGTTGAAATTGACGATACTCTGCTTCCTGTTCTGGACGAAACACTTGCAGGCTTTAACAATATTGAAATTGTACATTCGGATATATTAAAGCTTGACCTTAAAAGCCTGCTTGCCGAAAAGTTCGGTGATATGAGTGTAAGCGTTGCGGCAAATCTGCCCTACTACATTACAACCCCCATTATTATGAATCTGCTTGAGCAAAGACTTCCCCTGCGCGAAATCGTTATTATGATTCAGAAGGAAGTGGCAGACCGTATTGTTGCCGCACCGGGCAGCAAGGATTACGGTGCCCTGACCCTTGCGGTAAACTACTTCTGCCGTGCACAAAAGGTATGCGACGTTGATAAAAGCTGTTTCACTCCTGCCCCCAAGGTGGATTCCACTGTATTAAGGCTTGAGGTTTTACCCACACCCTCGGTTACGGTTAAAAATGAAAAGAGGTTTTTTGCCATTATAAAAGCGGCGTTTGGTCAGCGACGCAAAACCCTTGCAAATGCTCTTTCAAATGCAGGCCTTTTTGGTGGTAAGGAGGAAATATATGCAGCATTTGAAAAGCTTGGCTTTGACCCCATGGTACGCGGCGAAAAGCTGTCAATAGAAGAATTTGCAAAGCTTTCTGATATATAAGAATAAAAGCGGGCATCCCTCGGGATGCCCGCTTTTAATTTGCCATTTTTGATATTTCCTTTTGTAATCTTAACAATATTCTCTTTTCAAGGCGGGATATATATGACTGACTTATTCCCAGCCTGTCTGCCACCTCCTTTTGTGTTTGCTCATTGTAGCCCCCAAGACCAAAACGCATATTTATTATCTGCTTTTCTCTTGCTGAAAGTCTTTGCATTGCCTCTGCAAGCATTTGTCTGTCGGCACGGTCCTCCATTCTTTTATGTACCTCGTTTTCATCCACGCTTAAAATATCGGATAGCAAAAGCTCGTTTCCGTCCCAGTCCACATTAAGCGGCTCATCTATTGATACCTCACTTTTTGTACCTGTATTTTTTCTTAAATACATAAGTATTTCATTTTCAATGCACCTTGAAGCATAGGGTGCAAGCTTTATATTCTTTTCGGGGTTAAAGGTGTTTATCGCCTTTATAAGACCTATGGTACCTATGGAAACCAAATCCTCCACCCCCACATTTGTATTGTCAAACTTGCGGGCAATATAAACCACAAGTCGCAGGTTGTGCTCTATAAGCTGCCTCTTTACCTCTGTACCGTCGGCGTTAAGCCGTGCCAGAAGCTGTGCCTCCTCATCTGCAGACAAAGGCGGTGGCAGGGTATCACTTCCCCCTATGTAATAAACCTCGTTTATACCACGCAGTTTGCAAAGTATTTTGTTTATTATTCTTTTTATAAAATTCATATTGCCCCTCCTATTACCTCGGGATGCAAAAGTGCAGAATAGCTTTTGTCCCTTGTAAGCTGCTTTGAATATATTCCGACTATTATATTATCTGTTTCAACTGTCTGCTCGTTTTGGTAAAACGCCACCTTGTCAGGCTTAAAGCCGGGCAGCATCCCTCTTTCCCTGCCCAGTGACGAAAATGGAATAAGCCGCATTTTAAGGCTTGTTTCCTCTGTTGCACTGCACCACAGCTCGGGAGGGCACTCATCGTTTTCCTCTAAAATCCGTCTTGTTTTTTCGGGCAAAAGCTCTTTTATTTTACTGTACTCTGCAACCATTACAGGTGCATCGGTCAACGGGTCATAAAGAGCATTTCCTGTATCAATAAGCGCGTTTACGTCCACTCTTTTACCCTCCAGATATATGCTTGTTCCCACAAACATATTTTCTCTTGACAGTCTGCTCCTAAGGCTCGCCCACACGCACCTTAAAACCAGGTAGGAAATCCCCACCGTTACAAAAAGCACCTGCCAGGGCAGATTTATGTAAAACACTCCGTTACTTATAAGTGCCCCGGTTGCTGCACCAATACCTGTAAAGCTGCACAGGGCGAAAACCCCTCCCCCAAAGCAAAAGGTTGCAAGATAAAAAAGTCCCAGTGCCTTAAAATACAGTCTTACCCCGTGTATGTTATAGGCAACCGCAACGGTAAGACAGGAAAAAACAAGCTTTGCTCCTGTGCTGTACACAAAGCTCATATCTGGAAAGAACATAAGCACCGCATACAAGGCTCCCATAACTGCCGATAAAATAATCCGCCACCGCTTCAGGGGTAATCTGCCAAGCCGTGCGGTAACAGCGAGCAAAAGGCAGTTGATTATAAAATTTACTGCAAAAAGCACATCAACATAAACTACCGGTTTCATTTTATTCCCTCTCTTTATAATTATTATACTTTATTATGCCGGCTGTAATGTGTCAAAAGAGAGGCGATTTTTTTGTAGTATTTTATTTTATATTGTTTTTTTATGCGCAGTATGTTAAAATTAGTCTTACTTAACCTGCAAAGGAGAAAACAATGAAAAAAATAATTTCTGTTTGTTTGTCTTTAATAATTATGACCTGTCTTGCTCTGCCACTGTCGGCAGACTACTCTGCACCCGACTTTTCCGAGTTCCCCAAAAGCTACCGTCCTCTTTTGCAAAAGCTTTATGATAAGCATCCCGAATGGAGCTTTGAAGCCTTTGACACCGGTCTTTGCTGGGAGGAGGTTATGGAGGCAGAACAGGAGGCAACACGAAATCTTGTACCTGTTTCTTCCGACACAAATTCCACCTGGAAGGTTATTTCAAAGGAATGGTTTTTTGAAGGGGACACCAATGTGTATACCACTACAAGCGGCTCGGGCTGGGTACAGGCATCGGACGAGGTTATTGCATATTTTATGGACCCCCGAAACTTTATAAACGAGGATGACATCTTCCAGTTTGAGCTTTTAAGCTTTAATCCGCAGACCCAGACAATTGACGGTGTTGAGCATATACTTGAAGGTACATATATGCATGAAGCAATACTCTGTGATGATATCACCTTCGGTCAGGCGCTGATAGATATAGGCGAAGAGCTTAATATAAGCCCTTACCACCTTGCAAGCCGTCTTCGTCAGGAACAGGGCGCAGAGGGTAACCCCCTCACAACAGGCGAAATTGAAGGCTTTGAAGGCTATTATAACTATTTCAACATAGGTGCATCGGGCACCACCAATGCAGATGTCTATGCAAACGGTATTAAAACTGCAAAGGAATACGGCTGGGACAGTCCCTACAAGGCTATTGAGGGCGGTGCACTGGAGCTTTCCAAAAAATATATCGCCCGCGGCCAGGACACACTTTATCTGCAAAAGTTTGATGTAGACGACAGCTTTGACGGACTTTACTGGCACCAGTACATGCAAAATCTTCAGGCGGCACACAGTGAGGGCGTTTCGGTTAAAAGAACCTATGTGGGAATGGATATGCTCGCCTTCCCCTTTACCTTTAAAATTCCTGTGTTTGAGGATATGCCCGACTCCCCTTGTCCCTGCCCCGAAGGCGACTATGACCCTGCCTTTTCTGTTGACAGTATTTCTGTTAAAAACGGACGCGCCGAAGCCAAATACACCATTACAAACTCGGAAATACGTAACATAGGTTATACCGCCGCACTGCTTGTTTTTGAAGATGGTATCCTGTGCGGATTTGAATGTGAAAGCGGCATACTTGAAAGCGGTGAAACCCACACTCCCAAAATAACACACAGAAACAAAAACGCATCTTCAGCCAAAGGCTTTGTGCTGAAACAAGAGGTTAAATAAATATTTTTCAGTATCAGCCACTTATAAATCACACTCCCGTGGAATATAGCACACAGATACGTGCATAGAATTTTGCGGAGTGTGATTTTTTTGTTTTTGGATTTATTTATAGTAATTTCATATCTTGCAGCGGTGCTTTTAATGGGTGTTTTGTCCTCGGGCAAAATAAAGTCGGTTAAGGATTTTTCCCTGTCCGACACAAAATATGCTTTTCCTGCCCTGCTTGCCACCTTAAGCGCATCCTTTATAGGCGGCGGATTTTCTGCAGGTAATGCAGCAAAAACAGTTCAGTACGGCATAGGCAATATTCTTGCCCTGTTCGGTTTTTCGGTAAGTGTTATTCTTGTGGGCGCCTTTATTGTCCCCCGCATCAGGCGGCTTTCGGGTTGCCTTTCGGTAGGCGATATAATGGGCAGCACCTACGGCGGCGGCGCCAAGCTTTTCACAGGCATATTTTCATTTCTTGTGTGCGCAGGTATACTGGGTGCACAGGTGGGTGCAATGGGATATATGTTTCAGATTATGCTTGGCACTTCTCCACTTATGGGGATTATAATCGGCTGCTCTGTTATAATTGTTTACTCCACCTTCGGCGGTATGAAAGCAGTTGTGGCATCCGACATTCTGCAGGTTGTTGTGCTGGGTGTGGGCGTTCCCCTGCTCCTTTACTTTTCCTTGCAGAAGGTGGGCGGCTTGCCCTCACTTTTAAACACACTGCCGCCAGAATTTTTAAACCCGTTAAACGGCAGCAGCTTGTTTGAATTTATCTCCCTCTTTCTCACTCTTGCACTTGGCGAAGCCCTTGTACCCCCCTTTGTTCAGCGGCTTATGATGGGCAAAAGCCTGCATACAACCCGTCGTGCCACAATTTTCAGCGGCGTTCTTTCCGTTCCGTTTTTTATAATAACAGGTGCGGTGGGTCTTGCCGGCGCGGTTTATTTTTGCGGTCAGTCAATCAACCCCGAATCGGTTATGCCGCTTATGGTAAGCCGTGTGGTACCGACAGGCTTTCGCGGACTTATTATTGCCGCTATGCTTGCAGTTTTAATGTCCAGCTCGGATTCCTATTTAAACAGCGCCTCGGTTGCCCTTGTAAATGATGTTATTGTCCCCCTTACCAAAGACAGGCTTTCCCAGTCGGCGCGGCTTTCGGCAGTGCATATTACCTCTCTGATCACAGGGGTTTTTGCCATTGTAACTGCCGCTATGATACCAAACGTGCTTGATGTGCTTACCTTCGCCTACTCCTTCTGGAGTCCTGTTATTTTAGTCCCTCTTGCCGCGGCACTCATGGGCACTAAAAAAAGACCCTGCGCCTTTTATTTTTCGGCTTTTTCGGGTCTTGCATCCATGCTGATGTGGAATTTCGCTCTGTCCGCACCTCTTGGCATTGACGGAACAGTTGTAGGTGTAATTGTCAATTTTATGGTGTTTATGTCGTTTTAAAATGGCATTGGTAGTCGTTAAAAGTCTGCCTGCGTTGTCATACTCGTAAGGACACCGGGGACGGGACACCTCAAACCCGTCCCCTTGTCACGCCTTTTGTGTTTCGTATGCAGTAATAATCAGACTTTGGTCATCACATATTTCCATTGTGTATAAATATTCTTGAGCGTAGTCTCTTTCTTCCGTGTATTTAGTAATTTCTACCTTCAAAACATTTCCGTCACATGATAATAATTTCATATCTTGTTCGTCAAACACGCTGAACGTTGCTTCTCCTGTTGCTGCAACAAAGCCAATCTGCCCATCAATATTTACATATCCCACTTCTCTTATCAATTTGTCCGCAACTGCCGGCACGCAGAGATCTGCCGTTTCATTGCATACATCTTTGAAAGTGGCATTTGGACCGGTATATTTGTATACATCTATATTTTTTATCGGAGCCGGTTGTGTGATTTCCCCTATAATTTCATTTTCTATATCATTTGAAAAAAGGTGCTTTACTATATTTTCTGTAAATATAATATGTTCTTTTACCTTGCTTAATAATTGTGCATCATTTACACTATGTGTTACTTCCTCTTCTGAAATTCCTGTGGTTTGCAATGTTGCATTATCAGTATAATTTGAGCATGATGTCAAAAGTATACCTATACACATTAAGACAATCACGAAGATATGCTTCATTTCCATTCTCCTCTCACCTTGACACATTTACGGTACAAAGACACAAAGACAACAGAACCGTCTCCTTGTCACGTATTTAAAGGGCAGAAGCCAATGACTTCTGCCCTTTGTCTTTTACAGAGATGCTTTACCTGTACTGTCTGTTTTGAATGTAACAACCTCACCTGTTGCCTTTTTGCCGTAAACATTGTTGTCGTAGGTGTTTATATATTCATAGTTATCAAATTCAATTTTTATTGTGTAAAGACCCTTGTAATCAAGCTTATAAACCTCACCTGCTGTTGTAAGCACTATAATATTTTCAAGTTCTGTGTTATAGCCCTTTACCTGCATTTTGGAAATGCGTGCGTATTCTGTGCCGTCGGTTTTAACCTTGCAGAGGTAACCCTCTCCGTCTATGAAATAGATTTCCTTATTGCGAACAGTCACTTTTTTATTTGCGCCTTCATAAACTGTTGTCTTTGTGCCGGCTTTATCAATTTTCACAATGCCTGCGCCGTCGGTTACATACATATCCGCACCTGAGCTAAGGGGACACTGAATACCGCCGTGCTCGTATTTAGCCGCTTCGCCGCCCTGATTGCTTACAGAATATACTGCGCCGTCATCTGCGTTTACAAAGAAAATCTTATCGTTTATTGCAGAGAATTCGGAAGCCTTTATATCACAAAGCAGGGTTTCTGTTCCTTCTTTGAGAATCTTTTTATAAATTTTTCCGTCTGCCTTTTTAATGTAGTAAAGCTCGCCTTCGAGAGATAAAATTCTTTCAGCACCCTCTGCAACTACAACTTCCTGACCGCCGTCTTTTATTGCTCTTACATTGTTACCGTCGGATACGTAAACTGTACCGTCTCTGTAAATGGCAAAAGCACCGCCCTGCATGTTGCACTGTGTATTACCACTGGAGGACATAAACATACTTACAATAGCGTTATCTGTCTTTTTTGCGTCAGATTTTAACAGTCTGTAAGTAAGCAGAATTGCCTGTTCACGTGTTGTATTACCCAAAGGATTTATGTTACCCGCTTCATCTCCAAGCATAACTGTGTTCATATTCATATACTGAACATTTAAAAGTGCCCAGTCTGCAATGCTTGCCTG
>JAZNUH010000119.1:0-9036 GCA_045592225.1 Clostridia bacterium
AAATTTTGACGCATATTTTTTGTTTAGCGGCTATTACTTTAGCTTTATTTTTTGTTGCTGAAAAAAGCCGATAACGCAAATAAGACGAACAAAAATGGTGTTCTCGCGTGTTTCGGCGGGAACACTTTTTGATTTTAGAGACACAAACAAAACGGAAAAGTGACACCTTTCCGGCAATCATCCCATATAAATCCCCCCTGAAATGCTTTGGGATTTCTTCCACCCTTTAGGCAAGGGGGCTAATCGGGGAAGGCAGGGGAAGAGCGAAAGAGGAGTGGATTATGACAAAGCTTATACGTGCAAGAGAGGAAATAACCAGAATAGACAAGGAAATGGCGCAGCTTTTTGAAAGGCGCATGCAGGCGGCACGTCAGGTAGCCGAGTACAAGCAGGAAAACGGCATGCCCATTTTTGATGCTTCCCGCGAGCAGTTTTTGATAGACAAAAACACGGCATATATTGAGGATGCCGACCTTCGCGGATATTATATTGACTTTTTAAAGAGCAATATGAACATTTCAAAGGCGTACCAGAAAAAGATTTTAGAGGGTATGCGCATTGCATACAGCGGTGTGCCCGGCGCTTTTGCACATATTGCGGCAATGCATATTTTTGAAAGCGGAACTCCTGTTTCTTACCCCGGCTTTAAAGAGGCTTACAGGGCGGTGGAATCGGGCGAGTGTGACTGTGCGGTGCTGCCCATTGAAAACAGCTTTGCAGGGGATGTTACCACCGTTATGGATTTAGCCTTCTTTGGTAACCTGCACATTACAGGCGTGTATGATTTAGCGGTTACACACAACCTGCTTGCAAAAAAGGGCACACAAAAGGGTGACATTAAAAAGGTTATGAGCCATCCTCAGGCACTCTCACAGTGCAGCAGCTTTATTGAGGACAACTTACTTGAGGCGGAGGAGTGCACCAACACGGCGGTGGCGGTAAAGCAGGTTGCCATGTCGGATGATAACTCGGTTGCGGCTATAGGCAGCCGCACGGCGGCAGAGCTTTACGGCCTTGAGGTTATAGAAAAAAACATAAATCAGAGCGAGCAGAACACCACACGTTTTGCGGTATTCTCCCGCGCGGCGGTGAAGGAATTGCCCGAAAACCGGCATTTTGTAATGTTTTTCACGGTTAAAAACGAGGCGGGGTCGCTGGGACGTGCAATATCGGTAATCGGCAAGTACGGCTTCAACCTTAAGGCAATAAAGAGCAGACCCACAAAGGAGCTTAAGTGGGAATACTACTTCTTTGCCGAGGGTGAGGGGGAAATAAACGGCTTTGCAGGTAAGGCAATGCTTGCAGAGCTTGCCGAGCAGTGCAGTCAGGTTAAGCTGTGCGGCACGTTCGGCAGAGAAATTCTTTTGAAAGAGGACGAATAGACATGGTTTTACGTGTTGATTTAGCACAGGACAGCTACGATATAATTATAGAGCAGGGTTGCCTTGACAGGGCGGGCGAGTACCTAAACCTTAAAAGACGTGTGCTTGTGGTGACAGACACAGGCGTGCCCGCAGAGTATGCTCAAAGGGTTTGCAATATGGCGGAGCAAGGGTATATCTGCACCGTAGAGCAGGGCGAGCACAACAAAAATCTTGACACCTGGCAGATTATTTTAGCCGCGCTTTCGGACAAGGGCTTTACAAGAAGTGACTGTGTTGTTGCGGTGGGCGGCGGTGTAATTGGCGATATGGCAGGGTTTGCGGCGGCAAGCTACATGAGGGGAATTGATTTTTACAATATCCCCACCACCATACTTTCGCAGATTGATTCGTCCATTGGCGGCAAAACCGCGGTGGATTTTAAAGGCTACAAAAACATTGTGGGTGCATTTTATCAGCCAAAGTGCGTGCTTATTGACACTCTGCTTACAAACACGTTATCGCCGCGGCAGAGGATAAACGGCATTGTTGAAGCGGTCAAAATGGCGGCTACAAGCTCGGCAGAGCTTTTCAGTATATTTGAAACACGTTGCTTTGAGGACTGTCTTGACGAGATTATAATAAAATCCCTTGAAATAAAGCGGCAGGTGGTTGCCGCAGACGTGCGTGAGGGCGGACTTCGCAGAATACTCAATTTCGGTCACACCATCGGTCACGCGGTTGAGAGCATGGAGGGGCTTGGAGGACTACTCCACGGTGAATGTGTTGCCATTGGAATGCTGCCCATGGCTACCGGCGAGGCAAGAGAGAGGATTTACCGCGTGCTTTCGTCTTTGGGTTTGCCTGTTGACAGAAAATTTGATGTGGATGAAATTATAAACGGTGTTGCCCACGACAAAAAGGCGGCGGGCAAGGATATAAATCTGGTATTTGTAGACAGTATCGGAAGCTTCAGAATGGAAAAAATGTCGATAGATGCTTTTGCAAAGTATCTGGGGAGGTAGAAATGAAAAATACATTCGGTGACAGCGTTACCCTTACAATTTTCGGTGAAAGCCACGGTCACGGCATTGGTGCGGTGCTTGACGGTCTGGCACCAGGCATACCCGTGGATATTGATTACATTAAGGCGCAGCTTGCCTTAAGACGTCCTGCAGGCAAAATTGCCACTCAAAGGGTAGAGCTTGACAATTTTACCATAGAAAGCGGAGTTTATGAGGGCAGGACAACAGGAACTCCCATTGCAATTGTTATTCCAAACACCGCGCAAAAAAGCGGTGATTACAAAAAGATAAGTGCACTGGCACGTCCTTCCCACGCCGATTATGCGGCGTTTATGAAGTACCACGGATATGAGGACAGGCGGGGCGGCGGTCATTTCAGCGGCAGAATTACTGCGGCGGTGGTGGCGGCAGGTGCAATTTGCAAGTATGCCCTGCTTTCGAAGGGCATTGAAATAGGCACGCACATGAAGGAGTGTGCAGGCATTTGTGACCGTGAGTTTGGCGATTTGGCGGCGGATGTGACCGCTTTGCAGAGCATGGCTTTCCCTGTGCTTGACGATGGCGCGGCGGACAAAATGCACGAGGCAATCTTAAAGGCGAGAGAGGAGCTTGACAGTGTCGGCGGCATACTTGAAACGGCTATACTTGGTATGCCTGCAGGTGTTGGCGAGCCGTATTTTGACAGTATTGAGAGCAAGCTTTCCCACGCTATGTTTTCCATTGGTGCGGTAAAGGGCATTGAGTTTGGTGACGGCTTTGGCATTACAAAAATGCGGGGCAGCGAGGCAAACGACCCCTTTAAAATGGAGGATGGCAAAGTGGTTACCGAAACCAACAGAAACGGCGGCATTAACGGCGGCATTACAAACGGTATGCCCATTTTGTTCCGCCTTGCGGTAAAGCCGACACCTTCTATTTACAAAACACAAAGTACAGTTGATTTTGAAAAAATGGAAAATGCGGAAATTGCCATAGAGGGCAGGCACGACCCCTGCATTGTGCACAGGGTTAAAAGCGTTGTGGATGCGCTTGCGGCGTTTACTCTTTGCGATGTACTGTCGGGAAGGTATGGGACGGATTGGCTGCGTTGCTGGCAACGCAATGAATTGCCTTGCGGCAGGGATGAGAAAATGCAAAATGCAGAATGCAAAATGCAAAATTGACAATTGAAAATGGAAAATTG
This sequence comes from Clostridia bacterium, assembly GCA_045592225.1. Classification (GTDB taxonomy): domain Bacteria; phylum Bacillota; class Clostridia; order UMGS1883; family UMGS1540; genus JAZNUH01. Next base: position 3,570 of record JAZNUH010000119.1, read on the forward strand.
AAAATTAATGAAGAAAACCGCGTGCGGTTTTTTCCAAAATGAATCTCTGCGAGATTCAATTCATGGAGCGAAGCGAGAATTTATGGACAAAGTCCAATTCATGACAACAAAGTTGTCAATTCATTAAATGAATTGCCTTGCGGTAAAGCTCAGGGAATGTTAAAATTCCCCGGAACGCAAAAGGGGAAATAAACATTTATAACAGGGAGTGAGCAGTCAAAATCGAAAAGGGTTTATATTAAGAGGAACAAACCCTGAAGGGTTTGGAATATACCCCTTTTGCTACCCACGAACTTCACCCTCGACGTACTTTTGTACGCCTTCGGGTTCCACCTTTCAGGTTCAGTTCGTGTGTTCCAAGAAATTTTTCCTATTCCCTGTTATGCAGTGAATTTATTTTATGAATGTTAAAATTCCCCGGAACGCAGGGGAAAGGCAGGCATCACGAGAAAATCAGGAGAAGTAAATTTATGAACTACGGACTTATAGGCAAAAAGCTGGGGCACAGCTTTTCAAAAGAGATACACGAAAAAATTGGCGATTACAGGTACGAATTATGCGAAATACCCGAGGAGCAGCTTTGCGGGTTTATAGGCGGCAGGGAATATAAGGGGCTTAACGTAACCATTCCCTACAAGCAGAGCGTTATACCTATGCTTGATGCTATAAGCCCTGCGGCGCAAAAGCTTGGGGCGGTTAATACCATTGTCAACCGCGGCGGGCATTTATACGGCGACAATACCGATTATGCGGGAATGAAGGCGCTTATAAACAGGCTGGGTATAGAGGTGCAGGGTAAAAAGGTGCTTATACTTGGCAGCGGCGGAACAAGCAAAACCGCCTGCGGACTTATAAAGGATATGGGCGCGGATAAGGTTTACTTTGTATCAAGAAATCCCAAAGCCGAAGGGCAGATAAGCTATGACGTGGCTTATACCTGCCACAGTGATGCCGACATTATTATAAACACAACCCCTTCGGGAATGTTCCCCGACAATGAGGGAATGCCCATAGATTTAGAAAAATTTAATTCTCTTTGCGGTGTGGTGGATGCGGTTTACAATCCCATCCGCACAAATCTTGTGCTTGCGGCGCAAAAAAGAGGCATACCCGCCGAGGGCGGCTTATATATGCTGGTGGCGCAGGCGGTATATGCAAACGGCATATTTATGGATAAAGAGATTAATACCGAGCTTACAGACAAAATATACGGTGAAATTTTAAAGGAAAAGAGAAACATTGTGCTTACAGGCATGCCCGGTGCGGGCAAAACCACGGTGGGCAAGCTATTGGCAAAAAAATTGGGACACACATTTGTTGATTCTGATGATGAGATTATACGCACAACAGGCAAAACACCTGCCGACATTATAAACGGGCAGGGCGAGGCAGAGTTCAGAAGAATTGAGGCGCAGGTTATAGCCGATTTATCGCTTAAAAACAAAATGGTGATTGCCACAGGCGGCGGTGCGGTTTTAAGAGAGAGTAATGTGCGTCATCTTGCCCAAAACGGAAAAATTTTGTTTTTGGACAGGGACATAGAGGACATTGTTCCTACACCTGACAGACCCTTGTCAATGGACAGAGAGCAGCTTAAAAAACGGTACGAGGAGAGGTATCCCATATACACCTCTACAGCCGATGCGGTTATAAAAACCAAAAACAGTGCAGAGGCAACTGCACAGTACATAGCGGAAAGGACAGTATAAAATGAAGCTTTTAGTTATAAACGGACCAAACCTTAACATGCTGGGAATAAGAGAGCCGGGTATTTACGGCAACAGAACCTACGCAGACCTTGTGGCGCTCATTGATGAGCATTGCAAAAAGCAGGGGGTGGAGGTAAAGTTTTTCCAGTCCAACCACGAGGGCGCTATTGTTGACGAAATTCAGGCGGCTTTTAAGGTTTTTGACGGAATTATTATAAACCCCGGTGCATACACCCACACAAGTGTGGCAATACTTGATGCATTAAAGGCGGTTGCTATTCCCACTGTTGAGGTGCACATCTCGGCAGTTGATACAAGAGAAGAATTCAGACAGATAAGCTATATACGAAGCTACTGCGACAAGACAATTACAGGCAAGGGCTTTGACGGATATCTTGAGGCGGTGGATTATTTTTGCTCTGTGGAGCAAAAATAAAATGCAGAATGCTAAATTGAAAAAAGGAGAAAGCAATGAATGTTAAAATAACCCCTTCGAAAATATCGGGCGTTGCATTGGCGCCGCCGTCAAAGAGCATGGCGCACAGGCTTATAATTTGTGCTGCGTTGGCTGACGGAGAGTCCCACATCGGCAACATTGCTATGAGCGAGGACATAAAGGCAACCTCGGCTTGTATGCGCGAGCTGGGAAGCCTTATTGCCCCCGACGGGGACACACTTATCATAAAAAACGGCGAGTGCGAAGGGGACAAGCTTTTATTTGTAAACGAAAGCGGCTCGACATTGCGTTTTCTTATTCCGCTTGCATTAACAGGTGACAGAGTGACCTTTGTGGGCAAGCCGCGACTTTTTGAACGTCCTTTGGGCATTTACCAGGATATTTGCAAAAAGCAGGGCATTATGTTTGAAAAAGACGGACAATCGGTGACCGTAAAGGGTGTTCTGTCTTCGGGTGAGTATGAAATCCCGGGCGATGTGTCCAGCCAGTTTATAAGCGGACTTTTGTTTGCTCTGCCACGTCTTTCGGGTGACAGCACCATTAAAATCAAGGGCAAGTTTGAAAGCAAAAATTATGTGTATATGACCCTTGATGCTATGGCAAAGTTCGGCGTTAAGGCATTCTTTGAAGGGGAGGACACAATCAGAATACCCGGAGGGCAAAGCTATATCCCATGTGATATAAGTGTGGAGGGCGACTGGTCCAATGCCGCATTTTTTGAGGCATTAAATTATGTAGGCGAAAATTCCGTTACCGTGACAGGTCTTGCACAGGACAGCCTGCAGGGTGACGCTGTATATAAAGAATATTTTGAAAAGATAAAAGCGGGCGGAGCGGTGTTATCCCTTGCCGACTGTCCCGATTTGGCGCCCATACTTTTTGCGGTAGCGGCAGAGCTTGGCGGTGCAGAGTTTACACACACCCGACGTCTTAAAATAAAAGAGAGTGACAGGGCGGCGGTTATGGCAGAGGAGCTCTCCAAAATGGGTGCAGAGGTACAGGTATACGATGACAGCGTAAAGGTTATATGCGGTGGATTGCACGCGCCCGATGAGCCAATATCCAGCCACAACGACCACAGAATTGCAATGGCGATGAGTGTTTTAGCCGCAAAATACGGCGGCGTGATTACCGATGCAGGGGCGGTGGCAAAGAGCATGCCCGACTTTTTTGACAGGCTTTCAGATTTGGGAATTGGAGTGACAGAGGTATGATACTTACAAAGGACAAAAAAATACTTATAGTGGGTCTTGGACTTATGGGCGGCAGCTATGCCATAGCGCTCAAAAAGAAGGGATACCACGTATCTGCAATTACAAAGGAGCAGGGGGACATTGAGTTTGCCCTTGAAAACAGAATGATTGACGAGGGGTGTGCAGGGGTTGACAGCCGTCTTATAAAAGAGGCGGACGTTATTATATTTGCTCTGTATCCCACAGTGCTTATTGAGTGGCTTGGGGACTATGGTCATCTCATAAAAGCGGGTACGGTAATAACAGATGTTACAGGTGTAAAGGGCTGTATTGTGGACAAAATACAATCTATGCTGCCCGGTGGCATTGAGTTTATTGCGGCGCACCCCATGGCGGGACGTGAATCCTACGGCGCCCGAAACAGCACCGATGCCATTTTCAAAGATGCCAACTACATTGTAGTGCCCACCGAAAAAAATACTCCCGATGCCATAAGGCTTTGCAAGGAGCTGGGCGGTCAGCTGGGCTTTCGCAGGATTGCACAGCTATCAGTTGCCGAGCACGACAAAATGATTGCCTTTTTGTCACAGCTGACACATTGTATTGCCGTATCGCTCATGTGCACAAGCGACAATCCCAATATAAGAGAATATACAGGTGACTCCTTCCGCGACCTTACACGAATTGCAAAGATAAATGAAAATATGTGGAGCGAGCTGTTTATTTTAAACAAGGATGCCCTGCTTTGCGAAATTGACGCCTTTATGGGACAAATTCAAAAGCTGCGCGGCATGATTGAAACAGAGGATGTTGACGGAATGAAGCAGATGATGATTTGCTCCACCGAGAGAAGAAAGACCTTTGACAGAAAGTAGGAACATATTATGAACATGAATTTTTTAAGAAAGTTACCAATACCAAAGGACATTAAGGCAGAGTACCCTGTTACGCCCGAAATGGAAGCGGCAAAGCAAAAGCAGGATGACGAGGTTAAAAAAATATTTACAGGCGAGTCGGACAAGTTTTTGCTTGTAATTGGTCCCTGCTCGGCAGATGACCGCGAGCCGGTGCTTGATTACATGGGGCGCTTACGCAAGGTGGCAGACGAGGTGAGCGACAGGGTGGTTATTATCCCCAGAGTATATACCAACAAGCCGCGTACAACAGGTGCGGGCTACAAGGGTATGCTGCATCAGCCTGCACCCGACCAAAAGCCCGACATGCTCCGCGGTATTGTTGCCATAAGAGAGCTGCACATGGCGGCGCTGCGCGACTACGGTTTTTCCTGTGCCGACGAAATGCTCTATCCCGAAAATTACCGCTATTTATCCGACCTTCTGGGTTATGTTGCCATTGGTGCGCGCTCGGTTGAGGACCAGCATCACCGTCTTACTTCAAGCGGATTGGATATTCCTGTGGGCATGAAAAACCCCACAGAAGGGGATTTATCCATTATGCTCAATGCGGTATATGCGGCGCAGAATGCTCACACCTTTATTTACAGAGGCTGGGAGGTACAAAGCAGCGGCAACCCCTACACCCACTGTATTTTGCGCGGGTACATGGACAGTCAGGGCAGAAGTATTCCCAACTACCATTACGAGGATATACAGAGGCTTGACGAGGGGTACAAGCAGGCGGGACTTAAAAATCCTGCGGTGCTTGTCGATGTTAATCACTCAAATTCGGGTAAAAGGTATCTTGAGCAGATAAGAATTTCAAAGGATGTACTGCACAGCCGCAGACAGAATGATGATATAAAGAAGCTGGTTAAGGGTCTTATGATTGAAAGCTATATTGAGGACGGGGCGCAGAAAATCGGCGAGAGTGTGTATGGGAAGTCCATTACAGACCCGTGTTTAGGCTGGGAAAAATCACAAAGGCTTATATACGACATTGCAGAGCTTGTGTGAGGGGTGTGAAAATGCAAAATTCAAAATGCAAAATGCAAAATTACGGAGAGGAAACGGAAAAACCAGCACATAGGTAAGTAATTTGTGTCAGAACATAGGTAAGCCGGTGGTAAGTACAGGTAAGCCCTTTGTCAAGGTGGAGATTGCAAGGTTTCGCAATACGGAAGCTTGCAATACTACCTTGACAAAGCCGAT
>JAZNUH010000120.1:0-12217 GCA_045592225.1 Clostridia bacterium
AGGGAATGTAAAAAAGAATTACATTCCCTTTTTCTTACTCACCGAAGAATCCGTACTCTCCGTCCAAATTATATATTCCGTAGCATGAAAGTCTGTCTCTTCCGTCGTCCTCTTCAAATCTATAAGGCCACCAGCTGAGAAACTCCTCGGACAGGCTGTCGGTTTTTGCATCGGGGGTGTAGAAAATAAATTCCTTCCCCATTTCAAGTCCGTAAGGGTCGGAGGTCACGTATAAAACACCGTCCTCTATCCACTGTGTTCCTGCGGGCTTTTGGGTGTCAACATACTGCAGAGTCATTTTATAGCTGTAATCATTAATCTTTTTAACGTCGCCAAACGCACCCTCAAAACTGCACAGATATACTGTACCATTTGGGTGTCCGTCCCCTGTTTCACCCATATTACTGTCATGATATTCACCGGTAAAGCTACCGTCCTTCTTCAGCACAAGCTCTGTTCCCCACGCTCCTGCACCGCTGGAAAAATAAAAGTCCATGGGAAAGTCACCGGGCAACGTGTTATCATCCTTCGCCGATGGTGGAGGTGTTACAGGTTTATTTGTGGGTTCTGTTATTTCCGGCTTATCTGTTTGCATTTCTACCGCCTCGTTAAGAATAACAAGCCCGCATCCGCTTAACAGGCAGACGCACAAAAGTAAACTTAAAAGACACACCATTCTTTTTTTCATTTTATCACCTCATAAAATAAAATCACGGCAACCTCTGTTCAGTTTGCACTATAGATTCATACAAGTCATATGTTCTGTAATCGTCCTTATACTCGCTCATACTCTGTTCATAACAAAAATCGCCAAAAGCTTTATTTACCAGACCTGTCACTTTACTTAGCAATTTCAGTGCCCAATTCATTCCCTTTATAATCAGCACTTTTTTTCCGTAAAGTTCAGAAATAATCTTTACCAAAATTGTAGTATTGAAGTATTCTTTATTTTGAGGACAAAACACGCCTCTTTCACAATTGTCAATCATCAGTTTAACAAAGCGTGTAAAATTTTTTATATATATAGCCGAACGTTTGTTTGCAACCCTTGGAAAAACAAAGCATTTTTTTGCTAATCTGGATACAGTCTGATAATTCCCTCTGCATCCTCTGCCGTAAATCATAGGAGGGCGCAAAATAACCACCTTGAAACTATCGTCTTCGAGTTCAACAATACCCTTTTCTGCCTGCAATTTACTTTCCCCATAATATGACATTGGCAACGGCAGAGTATTTTTTGTTATCATTTTCTCCTTGCCTATAGGGGCACTATCCCCATAAACACTGGCACTACTCATGAAAATAAATTGACGTACTCCCTCCGCTTTTGCTTTTTCAGCAGTAGCAATTGCCAGCTTTGTATTAATACTAAAATACTTTTCTTTCATTTCTTCTGTTTTTGTGCCCAGATTAATGTGTGCAAGCCCTGCAACATGAAAGACTGTATCATAACCAGAAAAACTATATTCCTTCCACTGTTCTCCGATCATATCAACAGTATCTACTATATAATCATCATGCGATTTAATGTATTTTTCGAATTCCATACCCACATAACTGCCGGCTCCGGTTATAAGTATCTTTGTCATTTTCCCCTCCTGCATCCTGTTCGATGACAGATTTTATTTCGGAATAACTATACTCTTATTTTCTTTAGATTCGCGGTATATGACAAACTTGTTCCCTATACACTGCACGGGATATGCTTCTGTTCTTTCGCATATCCTGTCACAGGTTTCTCTTACATCAAGAAGGGAATTTTCAAGCACCTTCACCTTTATAATTTCGTTTGCTTCAAGCGCCATATCAATCATTCTTATTGTCTGCTCGCTTACTCCGTCTTTGCCAATCTGATATTTTGCTTCAACACCGTTTGCAAGCTTTCTTAAATATGCTCTTTGTTTTCCTGTCATTTCTTCATCCTCTTTATTCTTCAAAATCTATACAAGACCTTGTCTGTGTGTAAGGTCTTACCTTTGTGTCTGCAACATTAACATGGGCCGGGTGAACTGCATAGCCCTTAAGTGCCGCTTCATTTTCAAAAACAGAATACAGCATCACATCAACATTCGAAGAGTCAAGCTTTGCTGTTTGCACCTTTATTTCCAAAAGTCCGGGGACTACTCCCTTAAGTCCTTCAAGACCTTCTTTAATACCTTTTTTTACCTCATCATTGTTATGTTCCTCTTTAAGCTTCCAAAGAATAATATGCTTTACCATTTTATTTTGCTCCTCTCTTTTGCTATACTTCTAAAAAATATGTATCAGGGTTATCATTGTCAAATGGTTCGTTGCACCACATAAACACCACCGCATCCGAATCGGAAATATTTTTTATGTTGTGGGTATATCCTGTGGGTATATCTACAACGCGAAGGTCATCTCCGTCTACTGTATATGTAATTACTTCATCAGAGAAAACCTTTCTGAAACAAATTTCCACCCTTCCGCTGACCACCAGAAACTTTTCGTTTTTGGTGTTGTGCCAGTGATTGCCCTTTGTTATTCCCGGTTTTATAATGTTTACCGAAAACTGTCCCCTGTCTGCTGTTCTTATAATCTCGGTAAAAGAGCCGCGGTTGTCCTTATTCATTTTAAGCTGATAGTCAAAGCCGTCCTTGGGCAAATAGCTCAGGTATGTGCTGTAAAGCTTTTTTACAAACGGGTCGGACATATCCGCAACTTCCAGAGTGCCGCGACTTTCTTTAAACGAATAAATAAGCCGCGCCAGTCTGCCAAGGGTTACCTTATGGGTAACAGGTACTCTGCAAAAGTCTGTATTCTTTGTTTCCCTGCCATAAAGAGCCTCAATAAGCTCGTTTACCACATCGTCAATATAAACCAGAGTAAGCTCTGTATCTTCAGAATTTATGGTTATATCTTCACCCTTTGCAATATTATTGCAGAAGGTGGCAACAACACTGTTGTAATTAGGTCTGCACCACTTGCCAAATACTCCGGGCAGACGGTATATGCAAACCCTTACCCCCTCCGCATCACCGTAGGCAGATACAAGCTCTTCAGCCTTCTTTTTGCTTATCCCATAGGGATTGTCAAGCACTGCCTGTATTGATGATGTCATTATGACGGGTGCCTTGTTTTTGTTTTCTTTAAGCTTTTGCAATAAAACTCCGGTAAATTCCGTATTACCCTTTACAAACTCATCCTCCTTTTCAGGTCGGTTTACTCCGGCAAAATGAAATACTGCTTCACATTCCTTTGTATATACCTCCAGTTCGGACAGGGGTGTGTCAATATCGTAGCCAAAAATTTCATACTCCTCACCCTCAGGTGTCTGTAAATTCTGCAGTCTTGCCACAAGGTTTTTTCCTATAAAGCCTTTGCATCCTGTTACAAGTATTTTCATTTGTTGATCCCCATTCTTAAAAGTTCTTCTCTCACAAATGGCAACTGTATAAGTTTTTGCTTTACCTCTTCGACATTTAAAATACGTGTGTTAATCGAATTGTATTCTTCAGCAACACTTATTTTATGGTTACCGTTTTCTATATATTTACCATAATTTAAATCTCTGTTGTCTGCCGGCACTCTGAAATAATCTCCCATATCTATTGCCTTTGCCGCTTCTTCCTTTGTAAGCAGCGCCTCATACATCTTCTCTCCGTGTCTTGTTCCTATTACCTTTATTTCACAATCTGATTCAAACAATTCCTTCACTGCCTGTGCCAACACACCTATTGTACAAGCAGGTGCCTTTTGTATCATAAGATCTCCGTTTTGTCCGTATTCAAAAGCAAACAACACCAGATCCATTGCCTCTTCAAGACTCATTATGAACCTTGTCATATCAGGATTGGTTACAGTTAACGGTTGTTTATTTCTTATTTGTTCAACAAACAGTGGTATCACGCTGCCTCTTGAGCACATAACATTACCATATCTTGTTCCGCATATTACCGTCTTATCGTTTTCAACATTCCTGGATTTAGCAATGTACACCTTTTCCATCATTGCTTTTGATATGCCCATTGCATTTACAGGATATGCCGCCTTGTCGGTAGACAGGCATATAACTTTTTCAACACCTGCGTCTATTGCCGCCGAAAGAACATTTTCTGTTCCAAATACATTTGTTTTTACAGCCTCTATAGGAAAGAATTCACAGGATGGAACCTGTTTGAGTGCAGCTGCATGAAAAATATAATCCACGCCGTTTATAGCATTTTTTACCGAAGATAAATCTCTGACATCACCTATATAAAACTTAAGCTTTCCACTATGCTCCGGGAAGTTTCGCTGATATTCGTGGCGCATATCATCCTGCTTTTTTTCATCACGTGAAAAAATGCGTATTTCTCCTATGTCAGATCCTATAAATCTACGCAACACAGCATTACCAAAGCTACCTGTTCCTCCGGTAATAAGTAGTGTTTTTTCTTTAAACATCTTCCGTATCCCCCTTAAACATTCTTTCCAACCGCCGTGTAAATTCAGCATCCAGCTTTTTTATTCCACTATTATCAATAAAATCAGCCACACTTATTTGTTTTATCGTTTCTGCCACTGTTTCCGGTGTATTCTCTCTGTAATAAAAAATAAAATCATTAACATCCGATACACGAAGAACCGGAATATCAACTGAAACAACAATAAGTCCGTTTACCATATATGACAGCACTTTGGATGGGAAGGATGTATTATTAAAAATTTCTCCCGGGTTTTGCGTACTGAGTCCTATGTGGCAACTTTGAATAAACTTTATATATTCCTCATCTTTTTTTAAACCGTCATAGGTAATGGTACATTTGCTTCTTTCGGAGGTCTCCTGTATAAGTCTTTTTATTTGCTCCTTCTCCGCCTCTGTCCCGAATCCTATAATATGAACGTGATATCTGCTATCGAGAAATTCCGCAGTTCTTATTGCCGTTTCGGCACCGCCCTTTATTCTGTCAAATATTCCGGCATAAACACAATGTATTTTACCATCATCAAACCTTGGTGTAATCCTCTTTTCAACCCTATATGTACCATGTACCAGCGCATAAGGTTTTTTGTCCCTGTTAAACTTTTTTTCCAACAAGCTTGTCGGGAAAATGTACGCGTCTGCACATTCTATAACCTTGTATTCATATTTCACCTTGCCGGCAGAGTATTTTCTTACATCGGAATAAACCTCTTCAACTTCCAAGATAAGATAGCATTTTGTAATTTTTCTTATCAAATATAGTATTCGTGCTGCCTTCATTGTGTGATACGCCAGTATCTTTTCACCTTTTTTTACATTAAAAAGCAGATAAAAGAACATATTTGCCAGAAGCAGATAATAACGTATTCCCTTTAATATTTTGTTGGTTGCACCAAAGGTTGAAAAAAGCCTTACACTTATACTCTCGTCTATAGCGTATTCCCTTCCTCGAACATAGCCTTTTTTCTTTTCTGTACCTGCAGGAGATATTATCCTGACCTTTTCTCCCACAGCTGTAGCTAAACTTTCGGCTATATATCCCGCTTTTCCGGCCCCTGCGGGCGAAAAACTGCGTTTCTGCTCTTCATTCAGTTGTGTATCAAAGTCAACTATATATTTTATACTCATATAAAATTCTCCGCTTTTGTTATTAATTTGATTATAGCAAATAATTTTTTATGTGTCAAATATATCTACCGCTCAATGCCTTCTCGCTTCAGTAATTCCATAAGCTTGTCCCTGTCTGCCCCTGCGCTGTGTCCTTCTATTATTTTACGCACCTCTTCTTCGCTGCGCAGTATTTCCTCCTCAAACACACGCGCTGACAGGCGGTAGGCACCGCTTCCGAATATAATCATCTGCTCGGGACGGTCCGAGGTAGCAACAGTAACTTTGTAATTTTTTGAAAGCTCGCGTGCCGCTTTTTCAATGTAGGCATCTGCCGTCTGTGCTTCCTTTGTATAAATAACAGTTATTCCGTCTGTATACTGTACTTCACCCCTGCCGCCTTTTACCTTATATGCATCAAAAACAACTATTGCCTCGCATCCGCGGATTACCCTATAGGTAGCAATTCTTTCCACAAGCTTGTTTCTTGCCGCTTCAATACTGTCTTCAGCAAGGCTTTTAAGTTCTTCCCACGCAAATATAATGTTATATCCGTCAATAAGCAGATATTCCTTTTGAGGCAGAGGTTTAACAGGCTTCGAAGAAGGCGTGTGCACAGGCTTTTGGGTGCGCATTATCATATTGGGATTTCTCTCTGCAATTTTGCCGTAAACCTTTTCGTAAATACGCATAAGTTCCTCGTCACTTGCAAGAGAAGATGTACGATGCACCGCTGTTTGTGTCTGCGCCTGTTTTTTTGCTTTCAAAACACTTGGCAAGTGCATATTCTCCGTCACACTGTCCCACTTTACCATTACACCTGCTCCGTGAGAACAGAACACAGAATCAGCCGGGTTTTCCATATCCGCTTCAGGCTGATATGCTATTTCTTCAATAACTGCATCTTCATTTATGCATTTTCCGTAACCGCTGAATTTGCAGCCCAGCTTACCTTTCCCTCGTGTATAGCCGATAAGCTCCCGCTGATAGTCACCTATTGCCGCCGCAGCCGCAGTTCCTGTAAGCCTTGCGGTATCACCGCGGGTTATAGGTGCAGAAAAGGATGCCCCCATTCTGTCTAAATCACTCATAGCCCGTCCCACATTTTCGGCAGGCAGATCCATGGTAAACTCATAATAAGGCTCAAGCAGTTTACTTTTTGCACACATAAGTCCGTGCCGCACCGCGCGGTAGGTTGCCTGACGGAAGTCACCGCCATCTGTGTGCTTTATGTGCGCCCTGCCCGATTTAAGGGTAATCTTTATATCTGTAACAGGCGAACCCGTAAGAACGCCTTTATGCTGCTTTTCCATCAGATGTGTCATTATAAGCCGTTGCCAGTTTTTATCAAGCTCGTCCTCGGGGCAATCGGTTTCAAACTGCATTCCCGCCCCTGCCGGTAAAGGTTCAAGTAACAAATGAACCTCGGCATAGTGGCGCAAGGGCTCGTAATGTCCTACACCCTCCACAGTATTTTCGATTGTTTCCTTATAAACAATTCTGCCCTTTTCAAACTCCACGCGAAGACCAAAGCGGGAAAGCATTTGCTGTTTTAAAACCTCCAGCTGAATTTCGCCCATAAGACGCAGTCTTATTTCCGAAAGCTGCTCATTCCACTCAACGCAAAGCTTGGTTTCCTCCTGCTCAAGTCTTTTAAACTGTTCTAAAGCCACTGCCGTATCTGTACCCTGCGGCAGTAAAACGCGGTAGCTGAAAATGGGTTCGGCAGTAAGACCCGAGGCATTTTTTTCAAAGCCCAGTCCCTGTCCCGCATAGGTTTCCCTCGGTCCTGTAACCGCACAAACACACCCTGCGCCCGCAAGGTCTGTGTTTTGATATTTATCCCCTGAATATATGCGTATTTCGTTTATCTTTTCATTCTCGCCGTTATCTGACAAAATACTGCTTCGTACCTTGAGTTCTCCACCTGTTATCTTCATAAAGGTGAGTCGCTGCCCCTTATCATCCTGACCTATTTTAAATACACGCGCCCCAAACTCGCCGATAGGGTCTTTTTGAAGCATAAGAGTATCCATCGCCGTCAAAAGCTCTTTAACACCCTCCAGCTTAAGTGCAGAGCCGCAAAAGCAGGGGAATAAATTGCGGTTTGATATAGCGGTGGCAATATCTTTGTTTTCAAGGCTACCCGATTCAAAATATGCGTTCATAAGGGTTTCATCGCAAGCGGCAATGTTTTCAAGCATTCTGTCGTGGTCATCATCACAAAAATCCACAAAATTTTCGCCAAATTCTGCTTTAAGTCCTTCTATAACCTCCGGCTTATCAGCTCCCTCTATATCCATTTTATTTATAAATACAAATACAGGGATGTTATGCTTTTCAAGTAATTCCCATAAAGTTTTTGTGTGTCCCTGCACGCCGTCGGTTGCACTTATAACAAGCACAGCATAGTCAAGTACAGCGAGGGTTCTTTCCGCTTCTGCGGTAAAATCCACGTGCCCCGGTGTGTCAAGCAAGGTGAATATTGTATTCTCTGCAGATATTATTGCCTGTTTTGAAAATATTGTAATGCCACGACGGCGCTCCATTTCGTCGGTGTCAAGAAAGGCATCTTTGTTATCCACCCTGCCAAGGCTGCGGATTTCGCCCGCACAGTAAAGAAGCCCTTCGGAAAGGGTTGTTTTTCCCGCATCAACGTGCGCTAATATTCCAAGAGCTATTCGTTTCATAAAACACCTTCGTTTATCAGTTTTTAGCGTATGTAATCAAGTCTTTTATCTGTGCAATATCGGTAAAGTCACCATCCGCATCGCAAAGCTCGATAAGCAGCTTTTCCATGGGTGATGCATCCTTTTTCGCCTGCATTATTTTTTTTAGACTTTTAAGTGCCGACCTGTGCACAAGGCTAAGCTCATCCATTTTCATTTTGCCCATAAAATTGAATATTTTTATATTGTCCGGCACTCCGTTTTTAAAGTTCTTTTCTACAACAAGCTTGTCGTAATAGTCCCGACAGTCTAAAGGCGTAATGCCTGTTGTATAAATTGCTATTTTCTTGTCTTTTAGCTCCCCGATATTTCTGGTAATAAGGCTTACACCGTTTATCATTTCCGCATATAAACCGCCACCGTATATAATTACGTCATAATCCTTAAGTTTTTCAGCAGTTATGCTCCTCGCCTCGGCAATTTCACAATCCAGAGCATCTCTTATCCATTCGGCATAGGTTTTGGTTGAACCGTATTTTGTCTTGTATATTACTATTGCATTCATAAAATGTCCTCCTTTCTTCAATATACATCTTATAAGTCAGGTCTTGTTATTATACCTTCACAAGTACTATACAGCATTTTTCTTTTTTGCTGTATTCTTTAATTATAACATATTCACAAGCCGCTGTAAATAAAAAAGACGAACCCAATAAGGATTCGTCTTTAATTTCAAAAAGCTTAGATCATGTTGCTGGGGTCAAGCACCTTGTCAATTTCTTCTTCGGACATGATGTTTTCTTCAACAACGATGTCACGGATGTTTCTGTTTTCACGAAGTGCCTGTTTTGCAAGCTTTGAAGCCTTTGTGTAACCAATGAAGGGGCACAGAGCTGTAACAATACCGATACTTCTGTCAAGGTGTGTTTTACACTGTGTGGGGTTAACTGTAATTTCGCTTACACAATCCTTAATGAATATTGCAACACCGTTGCGGAGTGTATCCAGAGATTCGAACAGACAACGGAACAGGATGGGTTCAAAAGCATTGAGTTCCTGCTGACCTGCTTCAACTGCACATGTAATTGTTGTGTCATTACCCATTATGTTAAAGCAAATCTGGTTCATAACTTCAGGAATAACAGGGTTAATCTTACCGGGCATAATGGAAGAACCGTTCTGCTTGGGCATAAGATTGATTTCTGCAAAACCTGTTCTGGGACCTGAAGACATAAGTCTTAAGTCGTTGGAAATCTTGGACAGTGTAGCTGCACAGGATTTAACAATACCCGAAACATATACAAAGCAGTCAAGGTTCTGTGTTCCGTCAACCAGGTCTTCTGACTGAACAAGGGGTAAACCTGTAACTTCGGCAAGAATGGGAACAACTGTTTCTATGTAAGCGGGTTCAGCATTGATACCTGTACCAATTGCTGTACCACCCATATTTACTGTAGCCATATCCTTTATAGCAAGTTCAAAACGCTTTTTGTCACGTGCGATGGCAGATGCAAAAGCATGGAAAACCTGACCAAAGCTTATAGGAACTGCATCCTGCATTTCTGTACGACCCATTTTGATTACGTGGCCGAATTCGTCAGCCTTCTTCATAAATGCATTATAAAGATTATCAAGCTCTACAATTGCACTCATAAGAAGTCTTACAGCGGCAATTTTACCCGAGCTGGGGTAAGCATCGTTTGTGGACTGTCCACAGTTTACATGGTCATTGGGGTGAACTATTGCATAGTCGCCCTTTTCACCGCCTAAAATTTCAATTGCACGGTTTGCAATAACTTCGTTTGCGTTCATGTTAAAGGATGTACCTGCGCCACCCTGTACAGAGTCAACGATGAATTGGTCAACAAACTTGCCTTCGAGTATTTCGTCACAAGCCTGTACCATTGCATCAGAAATTTTCTTTTCAATAACGCCTGCTTTGTAGTTTGCAATTGCTGCTGCCTTTTTAACCTCAGCCATTGCCTTTATCATTTCGGGGTGAACCTTTGTTCCTGTAATTCTGAAGTTTTCAGCAGCACGAAGTGACTGTACTCCGTAATATGCTTCAACGGGGACTTCTTTCATACCAATGGAATCATATTCCTGTCTGAATGTTGCCATGTTAATTACCTCACTTTTCGTCAGTATTTTTTTCTCCGCTATTGATTATACATAATCTTTATGTTATAATCAAATACATATTAAAATATATTTGTCATAACTTTACAGTTATATAGGAGAAATGTTATGTTTACCAACAAGCATTATATACTTACAATTTATGAAGAGGGCAGCTTTTCAAAGGCTGCAAAAAGACTTTATATATCCCAGCCTTCACTCAGCGCATCGGTTAAAAGAATTGAAGAAAAAATATCCATGCCCCTCTTTGATCGCTCAACCACGCCCATTTCGCTGACAGAGGCAGGTCATGAGTATGTTCGTTATGCTCTGCAGATTCAGGAAAAAGAACAGGATTTTGAAAGATACATATCCGACCATACAAAGCTTCTTAAAGGTTCTGTACGCATCGGCGGCAGTAGCCTGTTCTCTTCTTTTATGCTCCCTTTTATGATTTCTGAGTTTAAAAGTACTTATCCTCACGTTAATTTTGAAATTTTCGAAGACAGCAGCAAGCACCTTATAAAGCAGTTAAGCCTTGGTACTCTTGATTTGATTTTAGATACCGCCGTAATAAACGATGCGGCAATAACCTCCACTGTATGCACAACCGAAATGCTTCTGCTGGCAGTACCGCGAAGTCTCCCTGTTAATGACAAGCTTGAAAAGTTCCGCCTGAGTGCACAGGATATAAGAGACGGTAAGCACCATTCGGATGAATATAACATAGGCCTGCGCCATTTTGCCGACTGTACTTTTATTCTGCTCAATCCCGATAATGACACCGGCAGACGTGCAAATATGCTGTTTAAAAAGTACGGTTTCAGCCCTAAAGCATCATTTTTCCTTGATCAGCAGGTTACAGCCTTTAATATTTCCTGTACCGGAATGGGTATCTCGTTTGTAAGCGAAACCCTTATAAAAAACATTGAATCCGAGCCTCGACTTTATTACTATAAACTTTATGATGAAGAGCTTGTCCGCAAAATATATATATGTAGAAAGAATAACCATTACCTGTCAACTGCCTGCCAGAAGTTTATAGAGTTTAATACTGCCAAATAAAAAATGCCTCTTGCGAGGCATTTTTTTATTTATATTCAACCTTTATATCATCCTGAATTTCTGCATTTTTTACGTGAAAAACTTCTACTCGTGCTTCTTCGTTGCCCTCAACCGCAAAGGTATTGCCTTTAAAAACTGCAGTTTCAACATTATCAAAGCAAACCACCCTCGGTCCGGCAAGGCTGAAGTCATTATCCAGCACCTGTATTTTGCGGTGGAAGTACTTGCCCTCCTCCACGGCTTTTCTGGGGCAGCAACATATTGTAACAAAGGTTGGCCTGTTATACATACATCCTTCAAAGCGGTTGTTTCTTATAATTACATCCTGCACGCCGCCCGACTCGTACCAGTAATCACCGTTGGCTTCAAACTGTATTGAACACGCGGGTGAACGGAATATGTTATCCTCCACCACTATTTTACCGCGGCTTGCAAGCAGTATACTGCGCGCCCTGTTTTTCTGAATTGTGTTGCGGCGGAAATAAAGGTCGGCATATCTGCTTATGTTTTCTGCGCTGTCGCCAACGCATACATCTTCGGTTGTTTCGTCAACAGTAAGCCGAACAATATCCGAATTTATGTATTCCACAGCTGTAATTGTCTTGCATGTGTAAGGAATAAGGGTATCCGGCTTTAAAATCTGTATTTTTTCTCCGGGGTAGAACATACGTATACCCTTTGCCGCTTCGTGTATCTCTTTTACAAATATTTCTTTTTCGCCTTTATTTACAACCTTTGTGTACATACCGTGAATATTGAGTGCATCGCCAAGCTGACCCTCAAAGAAGCAATCCTCAACAGTTACGGTGCCTGTGCAATTTATGAAATGTGT
>JAZNUH010000121.1:0-8824 GCA_045592225.1 Clostridia bacterium
TGGGAAGGACAGAGCTACCCTTACTTCAGCGGCACAGGTATTTACAAGGCTGATGTTGAGATAGGCGGCGAGTTTACAAAGGCAGAGATTGAAGTAGAATGTAACGATGTTACAGAGGTAATTGTAAACGGAGCGTGGGCAGGCAAGGTTGCGTGGGCACCTTATAAGGTTGATATAAGCAAATTTGTTAAAACGGGCATTAACAATATTGAGCTTAAGGTAACATCCACAAACGGTAACCTGTTTGATATGCCGGTTGTAAACGGCATTACAGGTCCGGTTGCAATAAAACTCTACAAGTAATAAAAGGAAAGGTCATGGTAAAAATGAAAAGCGACATTACAAAACTTACAGAGGGGTTTAAAAACCCCTCTCCGGAACATTATCCGGTTTTAATGTGGTTTTGGAACGGAGATATGGACGAAGCGGGAATAACATTTCAGCTTGAAAATTTCCGTGAACAGAACATCACACAATTTTTTATACATCCTTCCTCGGGATGTAAGGTAGAATACCTGTCGGAAAGATATGGGCAGCTTATCCGACACGCGGTAAATGAGGCAAAAAGACTGGGTATGAAATACTGGATTTATGACGAGTTTTCATACCCTTCGGGTCATGCAAGCGGGTATCTGCTTGAAAGATACCCCGAATGTGCACAACAGGAAATAACATGCATACCGCAGAATGTAAATGCCTGTGGTATGCGTGCTTCGGTCTTTAAAAGAGGTAAATTTATAGGTGCACAAAGCATAAAGGAGAAAAACGGCAGATATTATACGGAAGATGTTACACAGTACTGTGAGGTAAATCAGGGCAAGGAATTTGCAACTGTTGAATACCAGAACATATACACAACACCTGAAAAAATTCTGTTTTATTTCTCCTGCTATAATGAAACAGGCAGCTACGGTACCGTTACAGCACCCGGAACAAAGGGTCTGCACGGATATCTTAACGTAATAAATGAACGCGCAGTAAGTAAATTTTTAGAAATAACCCACGAGTGGTATAAAAAAACGGTGGGGGATGAGTTTGGCAAAACAGTTATGGGCGTATTTACCGACGAGCCCACAACACTTTTTCATTTTGTTGGCGCAAATCCCGGTCCATGGGACGACGGCTTTGAACAGATTTTTGAAAAAGAGCACGGCTATTCACTTATCCCTTATTTGTATGCCCTGTTTTATGAGCCTAAAACTCCGGAGGAAGTGAAGGCGAGGGACGATTACAGAACAACCGTAAAACACTTGTATCATAAAAACTTTGTACAGCAGTATGCAAAGTGGTGCCGTGATAATAACCTGATATTCACAGGACATTTCGGCGGTGAGGAAAGCCTTTACGGAAATGTAAGTCAGGGGGATATGCTCACAGGACTTATGAAAATGGATATGCCGGGCTTTGATTCGGTTTCTTCATATGACTGTATAAATGACAAGAATTTTGATATAGCAGGTAAGCTTGCGTCCAGCGCTGCAAAGTTTAAGGGCGCAGACAGAGTACTGTGTGAAGCCTACACCTGCTGTACATGGGAGATGGGAATTGCTGATATGAAGCATATTGCCAACAGACTTTTATGCCTTGGTGCAAACTTCATTCAGTATATGGGTGCACATTATACCTATCACAATGTATCGTCACCTTTCAGAAATTCTGTTGCGCCTGCACATACAAATAACTATATGAACCCTCAGTTTAAGTTTTACGGTAAGCTGGGCAATTATATTGCAGGGCTTTCAGCGTTGTCGGCGGCTACAAAGCCGGATGGCAAGGCACTCTTGTTTGTTCCTGTAATACAGGCACGATGCCTGCTGAATATGCTGGACAACAGAACATCACCTACCGAAAGCGTTTTGCAGAAAATATATATTGATGCAGTAAATGCGCTTGGCTATGAGGGAATAGAATATGACCTTTTCTCGGAAGAGCTTGCGGACAAAATAACTGTGTATGACGGCTATGCCGAAGTATTTGGCTACAGGTATGAGTGTATTATCCTGCCGGGCATGATAAATGTGAACGGGCAGACGGCAGAGCTTATCAGTAAGCTTACTGCTCACGGTGTAAAGGTTATAATGCTGTCACAGGTACCGCAAAACATTTCGGAAGCGGCAAAAAGTGTTGACTATAAATTCTGCGGAACACCTGTTTCCGACAAGGTGCTTGCCGACGGCAGTGCATACCTTGTATCTCAGGGAGAATGGGATATTGAGCATGCTGACCTTTGCAAAATATTCGGTGATATAATAGGTAACAGAGCGCTTGATATTGAAAGCGACAACAGAGTTTATGTTGCGGCGAGAAGTAATGAGTATTGCAAAATTTATTTTATTGCAAACCACGAAAACAAAAAGAGCATAGCAAAAATAAACAATGTACCCGGAATGAAAATATATAATGCAACCACAAGGGAAGAAGCGGCATACCCTGTGTGTGACGGAAGGGTACAGCTGACACTTGAACCCTACGAGCTTGTTGTTGTAATTTGTGATAATGCATCGGATGAAATATACGCTCCCGAGATTGTAAAATACGATATAGAACGTGAGCTTGAAGTATCTTGCGAGGGAATACTTGACCCGTTTATGGAATTTGAGGCTGAAGGCGGCAATATTTTCCCGCTTACACATCTTGAGGCTTATGACCCGCAGACAAAAACCTGGGAAAAGGGAGCAGGCTATCTTAAATTCCCCAAGGGAATGCTTGTGTTCCGCGGAGATGTATATAAGGTAAGATGCGATGTAAACTTCGAGTACATTCCCGAAAAGGTGTTTATAAACGGTGATGTATGCGGAGTTAAAAGTCTGCGTATAAACGGAGAAGAGATTAAAACCTGCGCAAACACTCATATATGGGGAGAGCAGGATTTTAAGGGTGAGATTACTCATCTTATAAAGTATGGCGCAAACAGAGTGGAAATGGAAGTGGTGGCTGAAGAGGTTGCCGCAGTATTTGAAAGACCGCCCTACCTGTTTTTCAGCGGTGATTTTGAGGTTGACGAGAGAGATGTAATTGTCAGCCCCGAGCGCTACAAAGAGTACGAGGGCTGGGAAGCACAGGGATATCCATACTTCACGGGAACGGGAATATACCGTTTCAGGTGTGTAAGAATTCAGGGTATGGATATGAATATCCGCTTTGAGAAGTGGAAAAAGGCCGTACTTTGCGTAGATGCAACCTGTCCTTTTGAGGTATTTGTAAATAATAAATTCGCGGGCAGCTGTATGTGGGCACCCTATGAGGTGGATATTACAGACCTTTTAACTGTTGAAAGAAACAGTTTTGTGGTGAAGCTCACATCGGGACTTGCAAACAGACTTGACAAGCCCCGTACAGTAAACGGAATTATAAAGCCCATGAAAATTAAATTTTACAGATAGCCGACAGGAGGTGCAAAAATGAATAACGGAACTTATAAACTTATAGAGGGATTTAAAAATCCCACAAATGAAACCAGCCCTGTTATGATGTGGTTCTGGAACAGTAACATTGACAAAGAGGGCATAACATACCAGATGGAAAGGTTTTTGGAACAGGGTATTACCGACTTTTTTATTCATCCCAGCGGCGGAATGCGTGTGGTGTATCTGTCGGATGAATATATGGAGCTTATAAAATATGTTGTAAGCGAAGCAAAACGTCTGGGAATGAAATACTGGATTTACGACGAGAACGACTGGCCCTCGGGTATGGCGGGCGGACTTTTACTTGAAGAATACCCCGAATATGCGCAGGAAATACTCTACTGTCATAAGGGTAAGTGCGATTGCTTTGATATGCGCTATGTATTTAATGAAAAGGGAAAGTTTTTAGGCGCACAGCGTATAGTAAAAAAGAAGGGACAGTATTTTGCAGAGGATATAACTGACAAGTGTATTGTAATTACCGAAAACGGTTGCAATAACATACAGTATCAGGCAGAAAGCCTTGTTCATGAGGAGCTTTACTTTTATTTTTCGCAAAAGCTTGAAAAGCCTATATGGGCGTCGCTCAGCCGTAAGGACTCAAAGGGCGTGCTGGGTTATGTGAATATGATGAAAAAGGAGCCTATCGCAAAATTTATTGAGATGACCCACGAAAGATACAAGGCTGCAATAGGCGAGGAGTTTGGTAAAACGGTTATGGGCGTGTTTACCGATGAACCTACAACCATATACCAGTTTGTAGGTCCGTACCCCGGCCCCTGGGATGATGACATGTTTGATATATTTGAAAAAGAACACGGCTATTCCTTAAAGCCCTATATGTACGCCCTTTTCTATGAGCCTCTGTCAGCAGAGGATAAGAAGGCACGTGCCGATTACAGAGCAACTGTAAAAAGGCTGTATCACCGGAACTTTGTAAAGCAGATTGCAGACTGGTGCCGTGAAAACAACCTTTTGTTCACCGGTCATTATGGTGGAGAAGAGCACCTTCGTGGTATGGTTGACCAGGGAGATATGCTGGTGAATGCCATGGAAATGGACATACCCGGTCTTGACTGTATCTATTCCAAATACTGCATAAACGATAACGAATTCAATATTGCAGGCAAGCTTATTTCAAGCGCTGCAAAGTTTAAAGGTGCAAACCGTGTACTGTGCGAAACCTACACCTGCTCGGGTCACGATTACAGAATTTGTGATATGAAAAGAGTAGGTAACCGACTTGTATGTATGGGTGCAAATATGATTCAGTATATGGGTGCATCATACAGCAGATATGCGGTGAGACGAGATAACGTAACTACCTACAACTATATGAGCCCGGTGTTTGAGCACTTCGGAGCTTACAATAAATATCTTGCACGACTGCAGTATTTGTCGAGGGAAACTGTGCCCGAGTCAAATGTGCTTGTGTTCACCCCCTTAAGACAAATAGAGCAGAAACTGGATTTTCTGCCTCACCGTCATTATCATCACACGACCCAGAACATATATGAAGATACGATTAACGGTCTTTTGTATGCAGGAATAGGCTTTGACCTGTTTTCCGAGGACCTTACAGATAATATCACGGTAAAGGACGGGTATATAGAAGCCTACGGCTACCGCTACGACTGTGTGGTTTTCCCTGATATGTACTATGTAAACAGTGCAACTGCAAAGCTTATAAAGAGCCTTGTGAAAAAGGGAGTAAAAACCCTGTTCATTCACGAGCTGCCCACCGAGATTGTGGATACAAAGGAAAGGGTAAAGCTTCCGCTTGACCTTATTCCCCAAAGAGGCTACGGTATGCAGGTGGAAAATGATGAAAACTGCTGGCTTGTTGGCTCTGTATGGCCGGAAACAGATATTCCGTGTGCCGCTGCCTTCAGGGAAATTATCGGCAAAGGCAGTCTGAATATAGAAGCAGAGGGCAGAGTGTATATTGCCGAGAGAAGCAACGACAGCACAAAGGTATACTTTATAGCAAACGATGATAAAGAGAATGCAACAGCATATATTGATGCCGTACCCGGACTTGGGCTTTACAATTCCACAGCGGGAGAGGAAGCGGTGTACCCGGTTGAGGACGGCAGAATAAAAATTGAGCTTTCTCCCTACGAGCTTGTTGTTGGAATTTGTGACAGAGACTCGGAAGAAACATACAATCCCGAGGTTGTGAGCCGTACACTTACCAACACCATTGTACTTGACGGCAAGTTTGACTTTGAAGCGGTAAAGGGTAATATACTTCCCATAGCCTACGAAACCTTTGATAAGCAGACAGAAAAATGGGAAAAGGCAGACCTTTATGAATTTCCTGCAAATATGCACTTTAAACCCGGTGAATATTACAAGCTTCGCGGCGAAGCTGAATTTGAATATGTACCTGACAAGGTGTATGTAAATGTGGAAAATGATGAAATACGCTCATTCCGCATAAATGGTACAGATGTTGAGCTTACAATAAACACAAAAAATTACAGCGAGTTTGACTGTAAAGCTGATGTTACCCACCTTATAAAGAAGGGTATAAACACCGTTGAGTTTGAACCCCGAACCGAACCCAATTTTGTAAATCAGAAGCCGCCTATGGTATTTTTCAGCGGCAGCTTTGCAGTAACCGACGGGAAAATAACTGCGCCGGTGACGCAAATTGGCGTCGGCGGATGGGAAAAACAGGGTTATCCTTATTACAGCGGACGGGGAATTTATAAAACAAATGTCGTTGTTGATAGAGATTTTTCAAGGGCAGTAATTGAAATAGACTGCGAGGATGTTTCGGAAATTACACTTAATGGTAATTATGCAGGAAAGCTTGTGTGGCACCCCTTCACCCTTGATATTACTGAATATCTTGTTAAGGGAGTAAACAGTCTTGAGATTGCCGTAACCTCAACAAGCGGAAATACGTTTAAAGTTCCTGTTTCAAACGGTGTTCAAAAATCTGTGAAAATCAACCTTTACAGTTAATAAATGAACATTAAATGATTTGACAAAAATACGTTTGTGTGATATAATACACAAGCGTATTTTTATACAGCAAAAATCTAAAAGAAACGGAGACAAAAAGATGAACAAAAAGGTCATGGGATTACTGTTGACAGTGATTATGCTGTTTTCAGTAATCGTGCCGACAAGTGCGGCAGCATCTGCATTTACCGATATTGAAGGTAAAGATTGTGCAGAAGAAGTGGAAATCCTTGCAACTTTGGGCATAGTTGAAGGTGTAAACGAGGTGCAGTACGCGCCTGAACGAGGTGTTACAAGAGCACAGATGGCTACCATCCTGGTGCGCCTTATGGGCGCAGAGGGGGCGGCAGCTGCGGAGAATGTTTTCGAAGATGTTCCTGAAGACCACTGGGCATACGAATATGTTTCACTGGCTTATAAGTCAGGACTTATAGTAGGTATGGGTGACGGAATGTTTGCACCTGAGGAACACGTTACATACGCGCAGATGGTTAAAATGCTGCTGTGTGCAATGGGATATGATGTTCAGGCAGAAGCTGCAGGTGGTTACCCCGGCGGTTATTATGCAAAGGCGGCACAGCTTGGAATGCTGACAGGTATATCTGCTGAAATGGACAAGGCAGTTTCAAGAGGAAATATGGCAATTGTTCTGTATAACACAATTGATATACCGCTCTTTGACCAGACATCATTCGGCAGCGGTGCAGACGGTGTGTATGCAGAGTCGACGGACACTTTGCTGTCAAGATACAGAGATATAAACCTTGTTGAGGGAATGGTTTCCGCAAACTATTTTACAAGCATTAATGCACCGGAACGCACTCTTGCTCCCGGTGAGATTGCAATAGGCACACAGGTGTTTAACGCAGGAACAACAAATGCTGCGAATATGCTTGGCTCAAAGGTTAAGGCGTACTATATGGGTACAAGAACAACCGATACGAATGTTGCTGAGCTTATAATAGTAAAGCCTGCAAAAATGTCAGTAACTTATGATTTTGCAGCGGCTGAAATATCTGAAGAAACAACATCCCGCAAATTTGTTTATGTAAAAGACGGAACAGAAAAGTCAATAGATATTGAAGATGGTGCCACCCTTATATTAAACGGACAGATTATGGAAGAGGGGGTTACCGCAGAAAGCCTTCAGCCTGCAGTGGGAACAGTTTCCCTGGTTTGCAATAACGGCAGCTCTGCAGATGTTGTTAAGGTATGGTCCTATCAGAACGGAATTGTACAGAGTACAGATGTAAAAAGAGAAACGGTATACTTTAAAAATCCCGTATATGGCGCGTCAACACTTGTAATTGATAGTGATGACAAATCGGTAAAAACATCTTTTACGGATAAGGCGGGAGAAAGCTTTGATATAACAGGTCTTGCAAAATGGAATATACTGTCTGTTGCAAAAAGTCAGGACGGTAAGGTTGTAGCGGTTGTAAAATGCACAGACGCAGTAATGGGCAAGGTTACAGAGGTTTCGGATGATGTTGTTGTAATCAATGATACAGAGTATAATGTTGCAGAAGGCTGTGAACAGCCCACACTGGACACAAGTGCAAAATACTACTGTGATTTTCTTGGCAATATAGCGGCAATAGATAAGAGTGCAGCTTCTGATTACCGCTATGGATATCTTGTAAACGCGGCATATTCCAAGGGTATTGATAAGAGAGCCCAGCTTAAGATATTCACACAGGACGGCGAAATGGTAATTTACGACACAACCGATAAGGTGCGTGTAAATGATGCCAATATTGCAAACTCGGAGCTGGTTGAAAATATTCCGGCAGTGTACAAATACACGGGTACAGGTACAGCATATACAAAGACAGGCACTTCAACCATCCGTCAGCTTATTAAATACACAGTAAATGGTAATAATGAAGTAAATGAAATTTTAACCGCTTTAAACAAAACCAATGCGGTAAATAAAATGGCGGGAGCAGCAGGCTTTAATATGGTGCTTGAGCTGAATGCAAACGGACAGGCATACTATCCTGAAGGCGTTGAAGGTGAAGTGGGCTACTTTGATTTTCAGAAAAAAGTAAAATCAAGCGATACCGGTGAGGTTCATTACATTAATAATCTGGGGCTGCTGGGTGCAAATCTTGCGGTTGATACTTCAAAAACAGCTATTTTCCGTATCCCGGGAGCAGATGCTCCGGACGAGGATTATCAGGTGATTACCGCGGTTGAACTGCCCCACAGAGAAAAGCTTGCGTATACATCGGCTTATGACCTGACGGAGGGATACTCTATCGGCGCGATTGTATATGATGCAGGGGCTTCGGGAGCTGGTTCAACCGTAGGTGACCCCAAGTACTATTCGGATATGAACGTACCTGCAGGTCTTGTGGTTTCAATCTCCAAAATGGTAAATGAGGAATTTGAAACATACTTTAAGGTAAAGCTTCTCGACTGGAGCGGAAATGCACAGGAGG
>JAZNUH010000122.1:0-11530 GCA_045592225.1 Clostridia bacterium
CCTTTCTGTGTGGTTTTTGGTGGTACTTAAACTTTAACACAAAAAGTTTCTATTCGCTATTATTTTTGCCGATATATTTTGATACGAGATTTCCTCGTATCAAAATATATCGGAATGTAACACATCTATTGTAAACCTACATTTTTCAAACTTATTTTTATCACCAAAAATAAAAAGGGGCAGTACAGACCCGGAGGGACGAGTCTGCACTGCCCGAAACTCAGGAAAGTTTCAGCAATCTTAAAAACAATGTACTCCCCTTCCACACATACACCTGCATCGTGTCTGCCCTTTCGGGGATTGTTATATTTTCAATTTTAATCTTGTCTTCTTTACTCTTTGTGTAAATCTTTATATCACACATCACATTTTTGCCTTTATAAAAAGCAGCTGCAAACCGAAGCTGATTATCCACCGTAGTAATTGCCGCACCGTTTATGATAATATCCACCGTTTGCCCTTTTTCAATGTCGGTAACAAGCATACCGCTTTCGCTGTCTGTTACATAGCAGTCTGCATCGGTATACGTCAGCTCTATTGTTGCGGCGGCGGCAGGCGGAAGTGTAACAAGCAAATTTGCACGCTTTAAATCCACATTGGCGTTTACTGCATCGCCGTATATTACCCTTGCGTTGCACACACCCGGTTTAAGCACACCGAGAGGGATTTTGGCATTTATCTCCTGCATTGTGCAGTTTGCAAGCTGCACATACTGCTTATTTCCGCTTTTCCATCTTCGTGCCAGAAGGCTTTCATCTTCTGTTTTGGTAAACTCCTGCTTTTCTGTCAACAGGCTATGTTCACCGCCTGTGCATAAGCCGAAAATTAAATTCCATATCTCGGTAATATCACAAAGGTCACTGCCGTTTTGCGCTTTTTCAATTTTATAAAACCCAACTGCATCCGCACCCGACAGCATTGCCTGATATATCTGTCCGCGCAGTTGCATAGGAGTTGGGAAGTATCCCAGATAGTCAAAGGTCTGCAAAAGCACCCAAAAGGGTTTTTCACCCGCCGCCTCTCTCCCGAGCGCTGTGTTTTGCGCCACGATTGACGATGCGGAGGCTTCTCCGTCAGCGGCACCGGCATAAATATCTGCGCCAAGTATATCGGCATATTTAGCCGATACGCTATACTTATCGGGATGGTTTTCCATTATGAAAACCGGATGCTCGTCATCATATTCACGAATTGCTGTGTATGCCTGTTCTAAATACTCCTCCGGATTTTTCAGATTGAGAAATGGCTCGTCCATAACCAGATACCCGAAAAAAGCCGGATGATTTCGAATTTCATTACTTTGTGCCACTTCTCTTGTCAGCGGCAGATTGGCAGGATGCCCCGCCGGAAGCATATTGTTATAAAGAGGCAAAAGCATGTATACAATCGGTTCTCCCTTTTCGTTCAACGCACCGTCAAGCATATTTACATAGCCCTCGACGCTGCCCTGCATTGCATTTTGTATAACATTTATGCCTGCCTCTGCACATTTAACATAGTGTTTTTGTCTTACATGATATGCAAAAACAGGTTTAATTTCTTTTCCGTGTATGCTGATTGTACCGTCCTGTGCAATCATCCCCGGTCTGTCATAACGGTATATTCTCACGGTTTGGGTTTCCATATCCTGTCCATCAGTATCCAGTAAGGTTGCACCAAGAGTATACGCCTTTTTCTTAACCGAAAGCAGTTTTGAAGAAAAGCTTACTTCTGCTCCCCCATCCGAAAGGCTTACATTTTTTGTCCAGAGTGTGGTGGTGCCGTCCTCTATCCAAAAGCTCACACTGCCACCCGCACATTCAGGGGCCAAATTAGGATTTATCTTAATATCTGCAGTGCCCTCGGTCTGCTCGCTGTAATAGAAAACACTGTCTGTTTCCAGAGAGGATATATATTTCTTTACGCAGGTAAGCTGCATATCCGCCCACATAAGCTCTCCGCCGCCCACAAGACGAAGAAGAACAGTAGCAGTTGTGGTATTGTCGGGCACAGTAAAGCGAAGGGTTTGCTTTTCCCATACACCGGTATTACTGTAATATGCCGTAAGGCTTGTTTCCGCTCCTCCCGAGCTTACCTTTATAACCCCGCCCTGGCTTGTTCCGCGGTTTATTATTTTAGAATATCCCGTAACGGCATATTCCGCCCCGGGAACGAGATTATTTATGCTTTGAGAAACCGTTATGTGCCTGTAATGTGCCGTTCCCGTGTTATCTGCATCATACAGCCACAGTGCGTTTTTTTGGTTATACTCATTTTGCATAACCCGAATATTTTCCCCCGCCACTGCAGAAGATCCGTATCCGATACTCCATCCCGTCGGCATATCCCCCTGGGCAGACTGGAAATCGCCGTTTTGAAAATGCTCTGCTGCCACCTGCATCGGCAGGACAGACAAAAGCAATATGCACACTATTAACAGGCTTATCCTTTTCATTTTTTATCCTCGTAAACTTTATTTTAAATTAAAGAAAATTATTGCCATAATTCCTATTCCCACACCCAAAAGCTGCATTTTTGCCAGCTTTTCCTTGAAAATAAGGCGGGAAAGAATGCAAACAAGCAGAAGACTTCCCCCCGATATAACAGGGAAAATAACCGAGGCAGGCAGCATTGTGTTTAGCAAAATTACAAAATAATTCAAAACACCGTTTGCTCCGCCGTGCACAACGCCCATTCCCCAGCTTTTTTTAAGTGCGTCAACACTTTCTCTCGGTGCCAGTATTGCTCCGGCTGCTGCAAAAAACACTGTAAGCATTCCCAGTGCCAAAATCATAAATTCGCTTGAATACTCGCCCACGAATGCAATTTGCTGCATTTTTTGTACAGTGCTGCACATACCGTTTCCCAAAAAGGAAAGAACGACCATTAACAGCCACTGCACAGAAAACTTAAATTCTTCTTTTTTAAACGAAATAAAAAATATAGACAGCAGCAGGCATATAATACCTAAAACAAGAAATATTCCTGCCGGTTCCTTTAACACTAAAAGTCCGTACATAGTGGGTATCATCAGCGAATATGACGAAAGTAATGTAGTAAGTGACAACGAACCGTAGCGAACTGCCAGAACTCCGCACAAGGTTGTGGTTCCGTAGGAAACAGCAAAGCCCAGTGAATACACAAAAATATCCCGTGTAAAGTCCAGCTGTCCTTTTGAAACAAGTATAAATACAAGCATTGCCGCAAGTGTTCTTATTGCCGAAAATACATATATTCCCTTTGCGGTATTACTGCGGTTATACAGCTTATTAATAATTGATTGTGACACCGATATGCAAACCGCTGCCGCTAAAATAACTCCTGCCATATATATCACCACCTGTTACCATACTTCAATTGCCGAAAAGCTAAAGGGAGCCATAGGTGCAGACAAGGTTACCTTGTTTCCGCTTAAATGCCCTTCACAGCCCAAAAAGCGAATTTCTTTATACTCACGGTCCAAAGTAATTACCGGTTCAATTATTTCGTCCTCGCAAAAATTCCAAAGCCCTACGCTCATTCTTTCTGCATCTTTTTTACAAAGCATATACAGTTTGGGGTTGCCTGTGCATTTTGCAGGCATAGCCTTGCCCATCATCCATTCAATTCCCGAAATCAGCATTTGTTGCCTTCCGTATCCCGAAAAGAAGGCGCCCTGCACATGCTCTAAACCTCTGCAGTCTTTAGCATCAAAGGTATATACAATAAATTTTTGTCCCGCTTTATTCTTATAGCGGTACATTGCAGGCATTTCTCCTGCCGGTCCGCAAAATACGCTTTGTATTTCAGCACAATCGCGGCATTTAACACGGTACACCCTTTCGTGTGCTGCCGCGCGCTCGCGCATTTTGTTTTCAAGGCAAAGCTCTGTTGCCGCCCCACGTTCGGGGCGGATTTCCAAAAGCCCTACATCCACACCCCGCTTATGCATAATTGCCGCCGCCGTTCCATCTAAAATAAGCATGGGTGCATCTGCAGGCACATGTGCCGCGTTTTCACCAAAAACAATTGTGGGTGCAGACAAATCCCCGTATGTTACCGGCAGGGAATTTTCGCAGGCAAACACCTGCGATGCCGCGGGCATTACGTGGAATTTATCGTTATTTGCCGGAAAATCGCCCGGCAGATAATCCTCCAAAGCAGCGGGCAGAGTTGCGCCCCGCAGCAGCGACATATTTTCAAACACATTAACACCCACCGCTTTTTTGCCTGAAAACATTTCGTCAATGCCCTCATACAGGTGTTGGTTTCGCACGTGTCTGTCAATATACCCTGTTTCCTGTGTAGGTGCTCCAAAATAGTCCATCATATATTTCATAATACCGTCGGTAGAGCCGTCGGCACGCATAATCATGTCAAAGCCCTCCAGATAAGCTGCAGGTACAGCAAATCTCGGACGGGGATTAACATCCCCCTCTGAACAAATTTCCACACCATTACCCTTGCACCACCATGCCTGAAGGCGCGCCGCCTCGGCAACACCCGACAAACCGCAATGCCATACCAAAGAATTCAGCGTCCAGTAGGGCGCTCCCGCAAGGCGTAAAACAGGCTTAGTATTTCCTGCCAATGCTTTTGTAAGGGTTATGGCGTCCACTCCCTCTGTATCCCACGAGGTTCTTCCGGCGCAAAAGCCCATGCGTATATCGTGATTTACCTTGTCAACGCTTTGGCGCAGTTTTTCTGCAAATTTAACAAGGGTTTCTCCCTGTAAATCCAGCCACAGGTCACGATATTTATTTTTTTCTCCCAAAAAGGCTTTTTTGCAAAGCTCTTCTCTTGAAATATCCTCACCTATACGGCGCGAATATTCCTGCATGTGCCTGTCGCAGCAGCATCCGATGCCACCGTCCCCACGTCCGCTGAGGCAAAATTCATCGTCCAGCATTATCTTTTTTACTCCGGTTTTTGCCATCATCCCGATAAAATCGCACGCCGCATCGGAAAAGTTCGGGTCCATAGGGCAAAATACTCCCTTGTATTCTGCTCCGTCATGCAGTTTCTTTACACGGGTAAAATCTTCGCAGCCCACCTCCGAGCTTCCCGAAAAACCTATAAGCGGGCTTACCCAGAGTGTTACTTCAATTCTGTTTTTTTCAAAAAAACGCATTTTGTCGGCAAATAAATCCATTGCCTCCTGCGCAGAACCGTCTTTTAAGAAATTTCGGGGCAGGTGAATATAAACCTCGTCTGCACCGGCTCTCTTAAGCTCGGACAGTACTGCCGCCTCTCCGTAGAAGTCAGTTGTGGAAAGGGAAAT
Source organism: Clostridia bacterium (assembly GCA_045592225.1). GTDB lineage: Bacteria > Bacillota > Clostridia > UMGS1883 > UMGS1540 > JAZNUH01. The sequence continues at coordinate 5,240 of JAZNUH010000122.1, forward strand.
AGGTATTGTCAGTTTATACATAAATGTTCATCCTTTTTCTGTTGCTTAAATACTGCCTGCTACTGTGCATCCATAATTCTTTTCATTACAACCGCAGCCTCTGCGCGGGTTGTATTTCCCAGGGGATTGATTGTTCCGTCTGCGTTGCCCTTTATAAGGCCGGATGCAAGCATTGCTCTTACATGGTCCACTGCATAATCTGCAATAAGTCCTGTATCCGAGTATGCAGAGAGGTCTGCCCCCTCGCCCGACAGCTTCATCGCCCTTGAGATTATTGTCATCATTTCCTGTCGTGTGATTTTTGCTTCGGGATTGTATTTGTTATCACCCACACCGTTTAATATACCGAGTGCGCGACCTATTGCTATCTCCTTTGCATACTCTGCCGTAGGAGATACATCTTTAAAGTTTTCTGTTGTTTCTGCATTAAGACCAAGTGTTCTTACAAAAAACATTGCAAAATCACCGCGGGTAATGTTTTCACCCGGCGCATAGGAAATGGGGCTCTGACTGTTTACAATGCCTTTTTTATACAGCATATCAACAGCATCTCTCGCCCAGGCGTAATCATTATTGAGCAGAGTAATATCGCGCGAGAACTTTGTTCCTGTTCCGTTTGTAAGGCTCATATACTGAATTACACTTGAGCTCATATCTATAAACGGACTTGTGTAAACCGCGCTGAAATCTGTTGCCTCTGCAGGTGTTACCTCAATCAAAAGTGCCGCAGCAGGAGCAAGATTTACTGTAAATGCACCACTTCCTGAAAATGTATCTGTTGCTCCGAAAAGAGTTTTTGCAGTAAAAGCACCAATCGAAAGCTCACCGTTTTGTGATGTGAGCGTTACGGTTGCACTTGTATTTGTATTTGCTCTTCTGTTTATTAGCGCTACATATACCTTTCCGTCTTTAATATAGCTTCTGTACCAGTAATCTTCTGTTTTACTTTCCGCAAAGGATGGGTATTTCCATTCAGCGAAATAGGGTGCCAGTGCATCTGCCTCGCCGCTGCCGAAGGCTTCCACTCCCTCCCAGAGCGGTGTATCCATTAAATCAAGATTGCCGTCTGCATCTCTGAGGCAATAGTAGCCCACCGATTTTGCACCGCAGAAATATGACTGATAAATCATATTCCTCAGCTCATCGCTTGTGGGGAAATAGTCATAGTGGGGCAAATTACGGAAGGTCTGCAAAAGTGCCCACACAGGTTTTTTACTTCTTGTGGAATGCTGAATACTGCGCACCATTTCCGCAATATAGGTTGCGGATTTTATACTGTCGTAGGGGTAAATATCCACTCCCAGTATGTCACAGTATTTTACACTTCCTATAAAGTTTTCGTTTTCCATTATGTATGCGGGGTGCACCTTATCAATTCCACGGATGATTTTATACGAGTTTTCAAGATGCTCCTCGGGTTCTTCAAGGTTAAAGAAGGGTTCATCAATTACCATATATCCAAACAGCGCCGGATGGTCCTTGATTGCCTCTACAACCTCTCTGCTGTTTGCCGCATTATCCGGATGACCCGCCGGCTTTATGCTTCGGTACAAGGGCACAAGCATATAAATTCCCGCCGCCTGTGCTTTGTCAAGAAGCTCTATATATCCTTCGGGTCCTGTGAAGTTCTCACCCTGTACTACGTTAATGCCTGCTTTTGCACAATCGTCATACATATCCGGGTTTACGTGGTAGGCAAACACGGGACGGAATATTTCGCCGTCAACGTAGAAATTACCTTGCTTATCCATCATGGTGGGTCTGTCATATCGGTATACCGATATATCCTGCTTTTGCTGCAGCACACCGTCTGCCATTACCGACAGTGAAACCGTGTACTCCTTCTCTTTTTCAGAAAGCAGGGGCAGAGCAAAGGAAAAGCCTGCCTCACCGTTTTTCATCTGAGCCTCGGCGCTTTCTATTACTCTTTCACCGTCGCACAGCTTAAAGTATGCCGTACCCTTATCCGTCAGCTCGGGATATTCTTCAGCATTTGTATATATGCTTGCACGACCAAAGCCGTTATCATCTGTGTAATAGAACACATCGTCTGTTTCCATTGTGTATTTTTTCGCGTCCCCGGTTTTGTAAACCGAAATGTCATCGCAAATTACAGTTCCCTTAGATGCAAAAAGTCTTGCATACACAACCATTGAAACTGTTTCCTTGGGCACATAGAAGGTATGCCCCAAAAGGCGCCAGTTATCGCCTGTATATCCGTACTTTTCGGAATTTGTAGAGCCGTTTGCGTTTTGGGTGGTAATTGTACCGTCACCTTTATAAAACTCTACTTTAAAGCCTACCGCATTATTATCCTCGGCTTTTATGTATGCACTTATCTGGTACTGTGCACCCGGCTCTACACCCATAATAATCTGGCGTGCCCAGGGGTTTTTGCCGTCCTTTGTTGATATTTTAAGTGCCTTTGCGCCTGTTTTGGCATCCTTTTCGGTTATAGAGCAATATGACGGGTTATAAAAAGCCCATTCACTCTCTCCATCCTCAAATCCGCCGTTTTTTATAAGCTCGTCACCGGCAGGTGTAAGCATTTGATATGGCGGGTCGGGAATAATAACAGGAAATTCCGAATCAGGAACCTTTGACTCATCAAACTGTGAAATAAAGGCTACATCGTCCCATATTATGTCTCCGCCGCCTACAAGGCGAAAGAGTACCGACACGTAAAACGAATCTGCAGGCACAGTTCCGCTTATGCTGAACTTCTGCCATACTTCCGATGCCGGATTTTTTATTTCTGCCGTTGCATCCCCTGTAAGCTTTTTATTGCCCGAAGGGTCAGAATAAAACTCCAGCTTCATCATACCGCCGGGCTGACCGCTCTTGTAGCTTTTCATCCAGCCGCTTAATGTGTATCTTGCCCCGGGTACAATACCGTACATAGTTTGAGATACAAACATATTTTTATTATCACTTGTAAAGCGAACTGCTTTATTACCGCTTCGTGCTTCATCTGTCCAGAAGGCATCTGTATCCCAGGTACCTCCACTCATGCCCCAGCCCTTTATGCCTTCTTCGTCTTGTTCTTCAAAGCTGCCGTTTTGCATTAAATCATGTCTTGATGCTTTTGTTATCTCAAGCTCTGCATTATCAAACACACCGGTCAGGGACACCTTGTCATAGCATACATCCCCGCCGCCTACAACGCGCAGTAATATGGCGGCTGAATATGTTTTCTCAGGAGCTGTAAATGTAAAGCTCTGTTCACTCCATGCGCCCATACCCGAAACGGTATGAGTTTTATCCCCGGTAAACTCGCGCTTACCCTCTGCAGGGTTTGAATACATCTCCAGCTTAATCATAGCACCAGGGTCACCCGCGCGGTTTACCTTTACAAAAGCAGAAAATGTATATTCATTGCCCGGAATAAGTCCGTACACTGTTTGGGTAAGATGCATATTTCCTTCACCGAAAATACGCAACGCACCTGCACCGCTGTAGGAATTTTTATCAATTTCCGCATTTTCGCCGAACACTATGCCGGAATATCCCCAGTCAGACGGTATACCGTCTTTTCCCATTTCTTCAAAATCGCCGTTTAAAATCCCTTCCGTCGTCTCTGCCTGTGCCGCATAAACGCCAACCGAACAGCACATGCAAATTACAAGTACTGCGAAAAAAATACGTAGTACCATCTTTTTCATTCTATTCCTCTCCTGTTCATCGCCCTTGTTTTGTCACATACAGTTATTATTGCGTAAGTACAGCCACCCATTCGATGGGTTCAAGCTCACTGTTCAGAATAAAGCACTTCATTTTAAGTGTTCCGCCTCTGCGTTTAGCAGGTACAGTCATATTTATTCTGCATTCCACATTCTTCTTCGCCTCCACCGTGGGAGTTTGCATATCTACAGATAAAAGTCTGTCCACGCCTTCACTGGTTTCATAAAATGCAACCACAACCATACTGTTAAGCTCAGCATCCGACCTGTTGGGAACAATAGCGCTTACATTAATCTTTGCGCCTTCGGTAAGAGTAGAAACCTCTTTAATATTATTATCATATATCCAGTAAACAGCCGGTGAAACATCAACATCATCATAGTAGACTGTTACGTCTGCACCGCTTCCGCGCAGCATAAGACCTATTGAAGCCGCTGTTGCACTGCTTGATGCAGAGTAATAAATATATTCTGTCCAGCCGTTTTCAAGGACTGTTGTCTGTCTTTTTGTAAGGTTAAGGTTTGTTTCTCCACCCGCTGCAGGAACATCATAAAGCTTTACAGTAGGCTGAATACCCTCGGTATCTGATTTAAATTTAAAGGACACGCGAAAACGGGTTTGGGTAAATCCGTATAACATATCTGTAGTGGGCACAGATGTGCTTTGTGTTATATATGCCTCCCCTGCAGCACCTGTCATCTTTACATAGCCGTTTTCAAATGTAACTGTACCTGTATCACCCCAGAATGCATCACTGCCCTCGTTAAAGCCCTTGTCTAAAAGTAAGTCGTCGTGCTCGGTGAGTGTTACTTCGTCTATAGCCATATCGGCATCTGCTTTGCCGAGTGACTTTGCAATATTACGGAATCTGATTGTAACTCCATCGGCAACCGCACTGTATACCTCGTCGCCGTTTTCCACATCAGCCTTTACCACATCCAAAATAAGATTATATTTTTTCCATTCTCCACCGGTAGCAGCCATTTCTTTCTTTTGCGTGCCAATGGTTGAGTTTACAGGTGAAGCGCTGTCATAAAAATAAAGGTCAAGTGTCAGTGCGCTTTTGATTGTAGATTTATACCAAAAGGACAGGTGCAGTCTTTTGTTTTTTTCTATCTGTACCTTCTGCTCCAAACCAAAGTTTTTTGATGTATCTGCAGCTGCAAGAAGAGCATAGTTATCCCCTTTGCCCGAAGCACCGTCTGTTTTTAAAACCTCTTCCCAGGTGGTCTCAATAAGATTCCATCCTGTCACCGCTCCGTTATCTACGGTTTCAAAGCCGCCGTTGACAACTCCAAAAGCGGTATCGTCCGCCGATACCGGTACAAAGCATGTAGCCAAAAGCACTAACGCCAGCACCAATGCACATATGCTTTCTCTTTTTTTCATTTCAAAACATCTCCTCACATTTTCTTATTATACCATTTTGACCCGATTTTGAAATATCTTTACGATATTTCTTCAATTCAATTAAAGCAAAAATCGGTATTACTGTCAATATATCATCTTGACAGACTTATACTATTTTGATATAATCAGCTATACAGAGGTGGTTTTTTGAAATACTATAAAATTGAATTTACCAAAATCCCCAGAGTTCTTCTTGTTAATTCCTTCACCGGACGCATCCCCTCAACTGATGTTTTCAGCTTTTCCGGCAAAAAACCCGAGATAGAGCTTACCCTTATCGGAAGGGGAATTATGTATAACAAGTATCTTTCGGGAGCCAGCGAAAAAATACTTCCGGGGCAAATGAATGTTCGTATGCCGTGGGAGCAATTTTCGCGTACATATTATGCAGGTGAGCACTCGTCCCACACTATGATATTTACAGATTACCAAAATATAACTCAAATTGATGCTGATGACGTAAAGCAGATTTACCGCAGCGGTCTGCCACCCAAGAGCACTGTGCCTACCGTATTTTGTCTGCCCGAGGTTGTTTTGCAAACTCCACCCAAGGCCGAAAGTATTTTCAGGAAAATGAAAACGCTTTTCACCTTCGGCAACGGCGGAAAGGATCTGCGTATGTTCAGCTGCCTTTTTCAGCTTCTGGCGGAGCTTACCGACAGCACCATACTGCAGGCATTTCAGGATAGCAATACAGCGGGTATATATTCCAATGCGCTCTATTCCCGCAAGGCAACAGAATATATATCTCAGCATATAAGTGACAAAATAACCGTATCCGATGTTGCAAACTATATAGGTATAAGCAACGAATATCTGTGCCGTATTTTCAGAAACGAAACCGGGCACACCATTATATCCTATGTAAACCTTGTAAAAATGGAGGCAGTAAAGGAAATGATAATCACACAGCACCTTTCCCTGCGTGAGGCAGGCGCCCAGGTCGGAATTGAAAACGAGGTTTATTTAAACCGCCTTTTTAAAAAATATTTCGGTGTTACATCATCCGAGTACAGGCAGCTTCACCGGAAATAAAGGTAAACAAAAAGGAATGCAAAATGAACCGACCCCTAAAAGTTAGACCAAAAATCTAACGATTGTGAGGTCGGTTTTGTTATGGCAAAATATAGTAATGAATTTAAAATGAATGTTGTACAAGAATATTTAAATGGTAATGGTGGATTTACATATCTTTCTCAA
>JAZNUH010000123.1:0-8284 GCA_045592225.1 Clostridia bacterium
CCTGCGATAACAGGAATTCTGCCTGCAACCTTTTTGATTGTGTAATCAATAGCCGCAAGGTGTTCAGCATCGGGCATTGTAGCCGACTCGCCTGTTGTACCGCAGATTATGATAGCATCTGTTTTGTTCTCAATCTGGAATTCGATGAGCTGACCCAGAACATCGTAATTGATTTCACCGTTTTTGTCAAAGGGGGTGATAATTGCAACACCCGAACCGATAAAAGGAGCCTTTTTCATGTTAATTACCTCCTGATTTTATGCGTTTTGTTCTATATAAGCTTTTGCAATCTGAACTGCATTGGAAGCTGCACCCTTACGGATGTTATCAGCAACAACCCAGAGGTTAACACCCGACTCAACACTTTCGTCACGGCGGATTCTGCCTACGAAGGTTTCGTCATGACCTGTAGCTGTGATAGCCATGGGGTATACGTTGTTTGCTGTGTCATCCTGAACGATTACGCCGGGAGCATTTTTGAGTGTTTCAACAAGCTCGGGCAGTTCGAAGGGCTTTTCAAATTCAAGGTTAATGCTCTCGCTGTGGCCGTTAAATACGGGAACACGTACTGTTGTAGCAGTAATGCGGAGAGAATCGTCACCCAGGATTTTCTTGGTTTCATTAACCATTTTCATTTCTTCTTTAGTATAGCCGTTTTCACAGAAAACGTCGATATGGGGCAGACAGTTACCTGCAATGGGGTAGGGGAACTTTTTGGGAGCTTCACCCTTCATGCCGTTTTCAAGATCCTGCCAGCCTGCAAGACCTGCACCCGATACTGCCTGATATGTAGAGAAGATAATTCTCTTTATTTTATATTTGTCGTGCAGGGGCTTTAATGCTACCATTGCCTGAATTGTGGAGCAGTTGGGGTTTGCAATAATGCCCTTATGCTTTTTAATGTCCTCGGGGTTTACTTCGGGAACTACAAGGGGAACATCCTTGTTCATACGCCATGCACTGCTGTTATCAATTACCAGGCAACCCTTGGAAGCTGCGATAGGAGCAAACTTTTCGCTTGTGCTGCCGCCTGCAGAGAAGAGTGCAATATCAAAACCGCGGTCAAAGGAGGTTTCTGTAAGCTCTTCTACAATGTGCTCTTTGCCCATGAACATAATTTTGGAGCCTGCACTTCTTGCCGATGAAAACAGAGTATAGCTTTCAGCGGGCAGTTTGTATTCTTCCAGAACCTTTAAAAATGTGCGACCAACCATACCGGTTGCGCCTACAACGGCAATTTTGTACTGTTTCATAATAAATCATCCTTTCTTTTTCTGTACAGCTTGTTTTAGCCTTAACAACCAGCACTGAAGATGCCACAAATAGTGAATTTTCGGTATCTTTTGGCTTGTCGTCCTTGAAAGGCGAGTAGCCTTCCTGCGTCCTTCGCACCAAAACCTCCTCTAAAATTCATCTATTTGAGGTCCTTGGAGTTTTAAAATAATAAATTTTATCGCCATCAAGGCAAAAACGCAGGGAATATGATAATATTTCCGAGTATTTTAACGACGAGGGAGGCAAAATTTATATTTTAAAACCGCCTTTAGTTTTGGTCGTTAAGGCTATGCGAAACAATGAAAAAACTGCTACGAGAGCAGTCCGGAAAAACGGGCGTGCGCCCTCTTTACCCTGATAGCTCTCCAATCTGTACAGATTGACAACGGGACGGCTGTTCGCCGGACCGCCAGAAAAACTTTAAACGGACTTAAAGCCTTCTTCGGCATTTTTTCCTTTTACATATTCTACGGCGTCCGCACCTGAAATATGCTACTTATAAAAAATGCGCCTCTACCTTTTATATTATTACATTTTATATAATAACATTACATGAGCGGCTTGTCAAGTTTTTTTTGCTGTTTTGAAAAAAACTCTTGCAATTTAGGGAAAGTTGTGGTAAAATGCCATTTAGTCATTAGATGTATGGAGGTGAACCACTTTGCCTAATATTAAATCTGCGAAAAAGAGAGTTAAGGTTATCGCTGCTAAAACTCTGCGTAATCAGATGGTTAAGTCTGCTCTTAAAACTGCTGTAAAGCGTTTTGAAACAGCTGCTGCTGAAGGTGACGTTGCTGCTGCTAACGCTACATTCCGTTATGCTGTTAAGAAAATTGACCAGGCAGTTGCAAAGGGCATTATGCATAAGAATGCTGCTTCGCGTAAGAAATCTCAGCTGGCACTTAAGCTGAAGAGCGTTGCTGCGTAAGTACGACTTTTAAAAGGAAAGCCGATACGTCGGCTTTTTTGTCGTGTCCGGGTGAGGCGACGGATGTCGCCCGCCGGTGATTATGCAAAAACCCGTGGCTTGGTTTCAAGCTTGCTTGTGTAGCACAGTCGGTAGTGCAGCGCATTCGTAATGCGCAGGTCGTCCGTTCGAGCCGGATCACAAGCTCCATGAAAAAAGACATCCATTGGATGTCTTTTTTCAGTTATATTTGTTCCTTGCGGAACAAGTGATATTTACTTCGTAAGTGATATTGCCCTTCAGGCAGTGGTATTCGCCTGTGGCGAGTTGAGGAACAAATATAATATCACTGAAACCAAAGGTTTCAATAACACTTTTGATTTATCAAAAATAGCACTCCAACGAAGTTGGAATAGCACTAAAAATAATGTCATCTAAACCATTCGGATCTTCCAAAAAAAGCATTTGCAAATTGCAAATGCTTTTTTAGTTATATTTGTCTGCGGCAAGTTGTATTGCTGCGCAGTTTTATTTGGCTTTGCCAAGTGATATTGTGCTTTGCACAGTTAAAAGGCAAATATAATATAACTGAAACTGAAGGTTTCAATATCACTTTTGATTTATCAAAAATATCACTCTGTACGCAGTACGGAATATCACTAAATACCATACGTCTGTTATGAACGTGAAAGCCGGGAAAATACAGTTTTCGGCGATATAAAATCCTGACCGAATTTGAGATATGTACCTGGTGTGCGATATATCCTGACCGATACCTGCGGTGCAAAATTTTTTCAAAAAAACTATTGACAAACACAAGTTAGTTATGCTAAACTAATCGAGCAAAAGACAAAACTGACAGATTACAAAAGCGGAGGATAGCCATGATGCCACTTATTTTTGCCCAGGTGGGTGAGGACAATACAATTAAAAAGATAGGCGGAAATCCCGAGGTTAAAAAACACCTTGAGAATTTAGGCTTTGTGGTGGGCAGTAATGTCCGCATTGTAAGTCAGATGGGCGGCAACCTTATTGTAAATGTAAAGGAAACGAGAGTTGCCGTAAGCCGTGAAATGGCACAAAAGATTATGGTTTAATAAAGGAGGAAGTATTTATGCCGACACTTAAGGATGCAAAAATTGGCTCTACTGTCAAGGTTTTAAAGCTTACCGGTGAGGGCGCCGTAAAGCGCAGAATCATGGATATGGGCATTACACGCGGAGCAGAAATTTATGTTCGCAAGGTAGCACCTTTGGGCGATCCCATTGAGGTGACAGTACGCGGATATGAGCTTTCACTGCGTAAGGCGGATGCCGAAATGATTGAAGTTGAATAATTTTTTTAACTATGAGTTAGTTCAAACAAACTAACAGAAAGAGAGGAAAAGAAGCTATGAGTATAAAAATTGCCCTTGCGGGTAACCCCAACAGCGGTAAAACTACTCTGTTCAATGCACTTACAGGTGCAAATCAGTACGTGGGCAACTGGCCCGGTGTTACTGTTGAGAAAAAAGAGGGTAAGCTTAAAAAACACAGTGATGTAGTGGTAACCGACCTTCCCGGCATTTATTCACTTTCTCCCTATACACTTGAAGAGGTTGTTGCAAGAAACTATCTGGTAGGGGAAAGACCCGACGTTATTTTAAACATTGTTGACGGAACAAATTTAGAGAGAAACTTATATCTCACCACACAGCTTACAGAGCTTGGAATTCCCACAGTTGTTGCCATTAATATGATGGATACTGTAAAGAAAAACGGTGACAGGATAGACACAGCAGAGCTTTCGCGTGCGCTGGGCTGCAAGGTGGTGGAAATATCGGCACTTCGCGGCACAGGTGTTAGCGAGGCAGCACAGGTGGCTATTGATGCGGCAAACAGTGGTAAAGCGGCACCTATGCACTCCTTCTCGGGCGCGGTTGAGCACGCAATTGCCCATATTGAAGAGGCTGTTTTGCACGATATGAGCGAAGAACAGCAAAGATGGTATGCTATTAAGATTTTTGAGCGTGATGAAAAGGCGATTGAGGCACTGGGCATTACAGAGGAAAAGCTTTCACACATTGAAGCTGACATAAAGGCGGCAGAGGCAGAGCTTGACGATGACGCTGAAAGCATTATAACAAACGAGAGATACATATTTATAGGTCAGATTTTAAAGGGCAGCTACAAAAAGAAGAATGCAGGTAAGCTGACCATATCCGACAAGATTGACAAAATAGTTACCAACAGAATACTCGCACTGCCCATTTTTGTGGCGGTTATGTGGCTTGTATACACACTTTCTATTGGTACAATCGGTGACTGGACAGTTGTATTTATGAACGACGGACTGTTCGGCTCCTTTGCCGAAACCTATGGCGAAGGCACATTACTCGGCGGACTTTACAGTATTCCCGAGCTGCTTGATATGGTGCTTATCGGTGCAGACGGTGCGCCCATAATTGCAGAGTGGCTGTACTCACTTATTATGGACGGTATTGTAGGCGGTGTTGGTGCGGTGCTGGGCTTTGTTCCCCAGATGCTTATTCTCTTCCTGCTTCTTTCTGTTCTGGAAGACATCGGCTATATGTCACGTATTGCATTTATTATGGACAGAATTTTCAGAAAATTCGGTCTTTCGGGTAAATCCTTTATCCCCATGCTTGTTGGCTCGGGTTGTGGCGTTCCCGGTATTATGGCATCAAGAACCATTGAAAATGACCGCGACAGAAAAATGACAATTATGACAACCTGCTTTATTCCCTGCGGTGCAAAAATGCCCATTGTAGGTCTTGTGGCAAGTGCCCTGTTCGGCGGTGCGGCATGGGTTGCAACCTCTGCTTACTTTATAGGTGTGGCGGCGGTTATTATTTCGGGTATTATACTTAAGAAAACAAAGATGTTTGCAGGCGACCCTGCTCCCTTTGTTATGGAGCTTCCTGCATATCATATGCCTGTTGCCGGCAACATTTTCCGCGCAACCTGGGAGAGAGGCTGGAGCTTTATAAAACGTGCAGGTACAGTTATTGTGCTGGCAAGCGTTGCTATATGGGTACTCAACAGCCTGTCCTTTGAAAACGGCTTCCACTTTATCACAGAAGAAGCGGGCGGCAGATCCATTCTTGAAGTAATCGGCAGTGTGGTAGCAGTTTTGTTTGCTCCTTTAGGCTTTGGCAACTGGCAATCTGCGGTTGCAACGGTTTTGGGTCTTGTTGCAAAGGAAGAGGTTGTAGGCGTATTCGGTTCGCTTTCGTCTATGGCAGATGCTGACCTGGCATTTGAGCTTGTGGATGCGGCTGATTCTGCAGGTCTTGCAGTTATCGGTCAGGAATTCTTTGGCGGCAGCCAGCTTGCGGCTTACTCGTTTATGATATTTAATCTCCTTTGTGCACCCTGCTTTGCGGCAATCGGTGCAATCAAGAGAGAAATGAACAACGGAAAATGGACCTGGTTTGCGGTGGGTTATATGTGTGTGTTCGCTTACGCAATATCTCTTATCGTGTTCCAGCTTGGCTCACTCTTTATGGGCACAGCAAATGTAATTGGTGTTATTGCGGCGCTTGTGGTGCTGGCGGCACTTATCTATATGCTGGTAAAGCCCTGTAAAGAGGCTAAATAAGAGGAAATAAAAATGATTAATTGGATTTTAGAAAATTTACCTACAATTATTGTTGGAGTCATAGTTGCGGCTGCGCTTTTGGGCGTGTGTGCAAAAATGATTTCCGACAAAAAGAATCACAAATCCTCCTGCGGCTGTGGTTGCAGCGGATGCGGGATGAAGGATATGTGTCATAAATAATCTCCATATAAACTTAAATCTTCTGAAACAAAAAACACAGGCTCTCACCTGTGTTTTTTGTGTGCCAAGAACAGGTTGCACAGAAATAAATTGTCGAATTTTATAAGTTTTTGCTCATTTGAGCAAAAACTATTGACGGATTGTTTTTTTTATGCTAGCATATAACTTAAGAAATGAGGTGCGAAAAATGATTCAGCGAAAAGAATATTTAGATAATTTAATTGCACTGAAGGACAAGCAGGTTATAAAGGTTATTACCGGTGTAAGAAGATGCGGAAAGTCTACCCTGTTTGAGTTATACATGGACCATTTAAAGCAGACAGGTGTAGAGGATAGTCAAATTATATCGGTTAATCTTGAAGAGCTTGAAAATGCCGATTTACTGGATTATAAAGCGCTGCACAATTATATAACATCAAAGCTTGTTGCTGACAAAAGGAATTACATTTTTATTGATGAAGTACAGAAATGCAGTGGCTTTGAAAAAGCCGTTGACAGTCTTTTTATAAAGAAGAACTGCGATGTGTATATCACAGGCTCAAATGCATATCTGCTGTCAGGCGAGCTTGCAACCCTGCTTTCAGGAAGATACATTCAGATTGATATGTTACCCTTTTCCTTCAAGGAATTTTATGAAGCAACAAAGGTGGAGGGTAAAAGCAAAAGAGAAATCTTTGACAACTATTTAAGATACGGTTCCTTCCCTTACGTTGCATATCTTGAAAATGATGAAAAAATCATAAATCAGTATATTGAGGGAATATACAATACCATTCTGTTAAAGGATGTGGCTACAAGAGAGAAAATAAATGATGTGTCGGTGTTGGAGAATATATTAAAAACTGTTGCATCAAGTATAGGAAGTCCTGTTTCAACAAAGAAAATAAGTGATACGCTGATATCAGGCGGGAGAAAGATTTCTCCCAATACAGTTGAGGCATATTTAAGAGCCCTGACCGACAGCTATATTCTTTATAACGCAACAAGATATGATATAAAAGGCAGACAGTTCTTAAAGACTCTCGGCAAGTATTATTTTGTAGACAGCGGTATAAGAAATCATATTATAAGTCAATCGGCAAGAGATTTGGGGCACCTTCTTGAAAATGTGGTTTATCTTGAGCTTTTAAGAAGAAAAAACCGGGTCAATATTGGTAAACTGGCGGAGAAGGAAGTGGATTTTGTTGCTACCAACATGAATGAGGTAGAATATTATCAGGTTTCTGCAAGTGTGCTTGATGAAAAAACCTTGGAACGTGAATTAGCACCGTTACAAGAGATAAAAGACAATTATCCTAAAACTCTTTTAACCCTTGATGATATTGGTAACGGAGCAAATTACGAAGGTATAAGGCAGATAAATATAATTGACTGGTTATTGGCATAGAAAGATGGCTGTAAAAACCCGGTTTTTACAGCCACCTTTTTTGTTATGCTTAATATTCTTTTGCTTCTCTTACAACCTTAAACGCAGCCTTTTCACCCTCGTTTGCCAAAATGGTAAGCCAGCCTTCGATTAAGTCCGAGGTTTCGGGGTGAATGGAGCGGTTTATACTGCGGGTTGCCTTGCCGTTTTCAAAATACTCAAGTGGGTGGGAGTTTATATAATCCTTACCCTTATAAATTTTGCTTGCGGCAACGCGGTCACAAAACATTTCCTTTACAAAGCGAATGGGCATTTTAACAGGGTCAACCCTTTTTGTGGCGGGGTTATAGTCATTCCAGTACTCAAAGTGGTGGCGGTTTCGTCCCTTATGGTGAAGCCACGCAGTAGAGTAGCCGTAAAGGGCACGCTCCGATTCGTTGGGACTTCTGTTACCCTTAAAGTGCTTTGCCCCTGCCAGAAACTCGGTGGGTGAGTACTTGGACAAATCGTGAAACAGAGCCTGAAAGCCTATGCCCGCACGAAAGCCGTGGGCAATAACCTTGTGTCTGTGCCGTGTTATTAATATAAAATGTTTTAATGCGCTCATAAATAATCACCTTTATAGATTATACACTGACTTGGGTGAAAAGTAAATGGGGATGTAAAAAAAGTTTAGATTGCAAAAAGGCAAAGACAACACAAAATATAGATAGTCCTCAAAATATGGAAGCATCTTATTTTGTCGAAAAATCTCATTTCAATCGATTTTTCTATATTTTAGAGCCTTTTTGCTACGAACGAACACACCCCCCGATATACTTAGTATAATCGGGGGTGCTACCCTTCGGGGTGTGTTCGTCCGTTCTAAAGCTTTTTTTCCTATCCCCTGCAAAAAGCAAAAACGCAAAATTTATTTTGCGTTTTTGCTTTAAAATTGTGTCGCAGCAAGCGGAGCT
>JAZNUH010000124.1:0-2713 GCA_045592225.1 Clostridia bacterium
GCAGAAGCATGCAAAGACCATATTCATATGTTAGTAAGTATACCACCCAAGTATAGTGTATCTCAAATTATGGGATATTTAAAAGGGAAAAGTTCATTGATGATATTTGAGAAGTATGCGAATATGAAGTATAAATATGGAAATAGACATTTTTGGTGTAGAGGGTATTATGTACATACAGTAGGAAGAAACAAAAAGGCGATAGAGCAGTATATACGGAATCAGCTACAAGAAGATATATCCACAGACCAAATGAGTATGAAAGAGTATATAGACCCGTTCACGGGTGAGCCAGTAGAAGGAAGCAAATAAAAAAGCCCCCTTTAGGGGCAGGCTGGTGAAAGAGTTGCGGTTGGCAGACCTTTCGACGAGCCTATAGGCTCGGCCAGCATATTGCCCTAAGGGGGCAGTGCAAGCCACCGGCACGGCCGGTGGTTATGACTTTGTAAGATGGTATGGGCTTTTTTTACATTGGGGGATAGGAAAAAAAGAGCCAGAATAAACAAACTGAACCCGGAGGGCGGAGCCTCCGACAGTACAAAGGTACGGCGGAGGTGAAGTTTGCTTATAGCAAAAAGGAAAGAAATGCAAAGAAAAAGGTCTTTTTAAGACCTTTTTCTACTTTTAATTATTGAAAATACAATTAATTAACCGTTTTCCTATAATAATTTTCTTTAATTTCTACCTTTTTGCGGTATGGGCTTTTTTTACATCCCCCACACCTAGTCGATTTTTATTTTCATAGTATCATTGCAGTATTCACAGTATGCAACACCGTTTTGAATATAAAAGCTTTCAATATTACCACGAATACCGCCACCTAAAAATGTGGCATTTTTGTCGGGAGTAACCTTATAAAGATTATATGTAAAATCCTCCGCCCCCTGATATTTGGCGATATGACCGTACACGAAACCAATCTGTGTGCCATCCTCTAAAACAATAAAGTTGTTGCCGTAAAAACCAAGGCGCAGTCCGGCACCTCTCTGTATTTCCCTGTATTCGGACAGCTTGTCATATTCAAACTGCTCAACTACATATTTTTTACCGGACTGCTGTGCAGAGCTCTGTGCTGCAGGTGCAGATGCTGCCTGTACCGGTTGACCGCAATTATTGCAAAACTTCCAGCTGTCTTCTACCTTTGAACCGCAATTTACACAAAACATAAATATAATCTCTCCTTTAATTTGATAATGTAAATATATCATAATAACGACTTTGTGTCAATATATCATAGTGACATATATTTTGTGATTGGTGATATACTATAGGAAAAAATACAAGGGAGGAGTTCATAGTATGACAATAACTAAAGAACTTATCATTAAATACAGAATGTTTTTAATTGAGGGGGAAAAGTCTGCCGCTACACTGGAAAAATACCTGCGTGATGTAACAACATTTTGTATGTGGCTGGCAGAACAAAAGCTTGACAAGATAGCTGTGCTCCGTTACAAGGAATATCTAATAGAAAAATATGCTCCGGCATCGGTAAATTCTATTTTATCATCACTCAACAGTTTTTTTGATTATAATGAATGGCACAATCTGAAGGTTAAAATGCCGAAAATCCAGCGGCAAATTTTTGCAGAGAGGAGCAGGGAACTTAGCAAAGCTGAGTATCAGAGACTTCTTGATGCTGCAAAGCATCAAAAAAACAAACGTCTTTTTTATCTTATGCAGACTATATGCGCTTGCGGAATCAGAGTGTCAGAGCTGTCATCCATAACCGTCGAGGCTATTTTGGCGGGACAGGCGACAATAAGGTGTAAAGGAAAAATGCGGGTAGTTATTCTTCCTGCCGACCTTTGTAAAACACTTTTAAAATATGTGGAGGGTCAAAAAATATCGAATGGGCCTGTGTTTGCAACAAGAACAGGAAAGCCCATTGACAGAAGCTCTATCTGGAAAATGATGAAGGCGCTTTGTGAAAGTGCGGGAGTTGACAGGAAAAAAGTATTTCCTCACAATTTGAGGCATTTGTTTGCACGCACCTATTATTCAATTCAAAAGGATATTGTGCGCCTTGCGGATATTCTCGGGCACACAAGCGTAAATACCACGCGTATTTATACTATGGAGAGCGGCGATGTTCACCGGCGACAAATACAAAAACTGGGGCTTTTGTACACAAACAGAAAACCCACATAATCAAAATTATGTTGCAATATATGACTTTGCCCGAGGTATAGCTTACATACAAACAGAATTCTAACCGGATACGAAGCATGATTATAAGACCGCCACAGTAAAAACTACCTAAACGGTCTTTTTTTGATGTTTGTTTTTGTTGCAAGATGCCTTTTTTTAAAAAAATTGCGTAAAATCATTGACAAGTTAACATAGAAGGTGATATAATTGCCCAGCAATATGATAAAATACGGATAAGATACCCACATAATTTTGATTATGTGAAAAATATATCATTCCGGAACTATTTATAGGTAATATTGCATAAACAGACGTAGGAAAAAGTAATAATTGCACCGACCCGGGAATATCCTTTGAGGACGGGTTGACAAATAACCGGCAGATATTTTTGCCTGCCACACAAGAAAAACAGTAACGAAAGGCGGTGACAGAATATGAAAAGAATAACAAAAATTGTTGCCCTTTTGCTGATAATATTGCAGCTCTTTGCAATTGGCGTATCGGCAAAGGACAAGGTTTTGTCCCTTTATAAGAACAGCCCCGAGGATGGTACACCCTTTAA
>JAZNUH010000125.1:0-2371 GCA_045592225.1 Clostridia bacterium
ATTCCAGATTGAGAACAAAACAGATGCTATCATAATCTGCGGTACAACAGGCGAGTCGGCTACAATGCCCGATGCTGAACACCTTGCGGCTATTGATTACACAATCAAAAAGGTTGCAGGCAGAATTCCTGTTATCGCAGGCGCAGGCTCCAACGATACAAAACACGGTATTGAGCTTGCAAAGAAGGCAGAGGCACTGGGCGCAGACGCACTCCTTCTTGTAACACCTTATTACAACAAGGCTACACAGAAGGGTCTTATCCGCCACTTCAAGGCTTATGCAGAAGCGGTTTCCTGCCCCATTATCCTTTACAATGTTCCCTCAAGAACAGGCGTGAACATCAAACCCGAAACAGCTTACGAGCTTAGTAAGGTTGAAAATATCGTGGGTATTAAAGAAGCAAGCGGTGATATTGCACAGGTTGCAAAAATTGCACAGCTTTGCGGTCCCGACTTTTACATATACTCGGGTAACGATGATATGATTGTCCCCACAATTTCTCTGGGCGGCAAGGGTGTTATCTCGGTTCTTGCAAACGTTGTTCCCCGCGATGTTCACGATATGGTTTACAAGTTCATCGAAGGCGACACAGCGGGCGCATTAAAGCTTCAGCTTGACACCTTTGAGCTTACCGAGGCACTGTTTATCGAAGTAAACCCCATCCCTGCAAAAACTGCAATGGGTCTTATGGGTTATGATGTAGGTGGACTGCGTATGCCCCTTTGCGAAATGGATGCAAAGAACGAAGAAATCCTCAGAAAGGCTCTTATAAACTACGGAGTTAAGGTAGTAAAATAAGAAGGGTACGCAAATGACAAATATAATTTTAAGCGGTGCAAACGGCAAAATGGGTCAGGTAATCGCAAAAATGGTTGCCGAAATGGAGGATGCCAACATCTGCGCCGGTGTAGATATTAACACAACCCCCGGCGATGGCTACGAGGTTTTTGAAAACCCTTACGAGTACACAGGTACAGCCGATGCAATCATCGACTTTTCCCATCCCGATGCACTCTTTAACCTTCTCCCCTTCGCTGTATCAAGAAAAATCCCCGTTGTTGTTGCAACAACAGGTCTTACAGACGAACACAAAGCACGTATGCAGGAAGCGGCAAAGGAAATCCCCGTGTTCTTCTCGGCTAATATGTCTGTTGGTGTAAATCTTCTTATCCGCCTTGTTACCGAAGCGGCAAAGGCTCTGGAAGAAAACTATGATATTGAAATCATTGAAAAGCACCACCACAGAAAAATTGATGCCCCCAGCGGCACAGCACTTATGATTGCCGACAAGATTGGCGAGGCGCTGACAAACGCTCCCGAATATGTTTATGACCGCCATTCAAAACGCAAAAAGCGCGATAAGAACGAAATCGGCATAAGCGCAGTTCGTGGCGGCACAATAGTTGGCGAGCATACAGTTCTCTTTGCGGGACCCGACGAGGTGCTCGAGGTTACACATATTGCCCAGAGCCGTGAGATTTTTGCGGCAGGTGCAATTCGTGCGGCAAAGTACATTGCAGGCAAGCCTGCAGGAATGTACAATATGGATAGTCTTTTAAGTGAATAGTGAATAATGAATAGTGAATAGTTATGGAGGAAATCCGCTTTTGCGGATTTCTTTTTTTATCTTGTAATTTGGTTTTGTATGTGTTATACTATTTTTGCGACGCAATTTAATATATTCATTAATACTACAAGTATGTACTTTTTTACCTTTCGGTAAAAATGCATGCTCTGTTTTCGCATACTTGTAGTTAGTGAAAAATTGCGTCGCAGCAAAAGGAGTTGTGCATTTTTCGTGCGTGACTTCGGTTGCGCACTTTTTTATTATGAAAGGAGAAACATTATGCCAGATTACAAAACTATGTACTTTACTTTATTTAGCGCAATTACCGATGCGATGCAGGCGGTTTATGATGCACTGCCGGTATCCGAAGTGATGAGAATTTTAAATGACGCCCAACTGAAAACAGAGGAAATGTATATTGACACCTATGACGAATTTCCGGAGCCGGAAGAGACGGAAAATAGTAATGAAGAGTGAATGATTTTGTAGGGGAGTGCCTATGTGCCCTCCCGTTATTTTTTTGCATTTTGCATTCTGCATCTTTTACATCCCTACAGATGGGATAGGAAAAATTTCTTGGAATATACGAACCGAACCCGAAGGGTGAACAACCCCCGGCACGTCAAAGCAAAGTCCGTTCACAGGTTTTGCGCTTTCGCTCAAAACCTTACCACTCCCTTGCTTCTCCTCTTCCCCACAAAGCCTGTGGACTTTGCGGGGCCCCCAAAAGTTGCAAGGCTTTTAGGGGTAAGGAGCAAGCGAGCTGAAACGTACAAGTTTTGGTAAAAACTTGTACCATAGCG
>JAZNUH010000126.1:0-21291 GCA_045592225.1 Clostridia bacterium
AGTTGACTATGACAGCCGTCTCAAACACATACGCAGTAACGGACTTATTATGGTTGTTGGCGAAAATGATTTTGCGGCATTTTTCTCGTCAAAGGGTGTTCAGCTTACCGACTATGTTTATGACACATATCCCGTTACCGACCCGAAATGGAAAGAAAAAAGATATTATTTTACCACCTCTCTTCGGGATGGCGACGGAAAAAGTGACCTTGTTCCCTTTTCGAGAAATAAAAAATACGGATATATAAATTCATCGGGCATCGAGGTGGTTCCGCCCACCTTCGGCTATGCCGGCGGATTTTATGACGGACTTGCCTCGATAAGCGACGAAGGAACACTTTACGAATACGGCACCTATCAGGGCGGCAAGTACGGTATAATAAACGACAAGGGTGAGGTTTTGGTTCCCTCAAATTCCTTCTGGGTGGCAAGCCATTCCTTTGAAGGCGGTTACGCCTTTCTCTCAAACGGCGGCAACAAAACTCTGGTTGACCAAAGCGGTAATGTTGCAGAGGCGGACAGTATAGGCTATGCAAAAATAAACGCAGAGTATATTGATGTACACGATGCCGAAGGCAGAACAGGTTTTACCGATGCTGACAGAAACTTTATAATTCCTTTGGGCTATTACGCACGTGCCCAGCGCATAAACAACCACTTTTTCATTGTGGACAATACCATTGTAAATAATAAAAATGAGATTGTTTACAAAGCACCCGAAGGTGTGAATCTCAATGTTCATTACACAGATTCGGTGGGCAGAAGCTCCTTTGTAAAAATGTCAAAAGAAGCGGAGGACGGCATACCCGGTCACACTCTGCACGGTCTTGTAAGTACAAACGGTGTGGTAATCATTGAACCCATATACGAGCGCGCCTACGATATGGGCGAGGGACTTATATACGCGCAGGATTTAAAGCAGAATTATCTTTTTGACTATTACGGCAACCTGCTTTGTGTATTAAACGGTCAGCTTTGCGGACCAAGCCGTGACGGACTTTTTACCATAAACGATTTTGACACCAAAGAAGCAGGGTTTATGTTAAATCCTCTGCTGCACCCCAAAGTGTATGTTGACCGCAAAAAACTTGAAAGTGATGTTTATCCCAAAATAGAAAATGACCGCACACTCGTGCCTATGCGTGCAGTTTTTGAAGCCCTGGGGGCAGAGATTATGTGGGATGAGCAAAGCTACACGGTAACTGCCAAAAAGGGGGATACAACTATAAGTCTCGCCATAGGCAGTAACACCCTTTACAAAAACGGTGAAGAAATTTATGTGGATGTTCCCGCAAAAATAGAAAATGACCGCACCCTTGTTCCCCTGCGTGTTGTTTCGGAATCGTTAAACTGCAGGGTTGACTGGGATGGCAAAAACAGAATTGTAAATATTGTTACCAAATAATAAAAAGAGAGTTGCAAAGCAACTCTCTTTTTGCTATCCATTATTTTTTAAAAAGCTTTGCTGTTTCCATCACAACAAGAGGAACAAGTATAAGTCCTAGTCCCAGCAGATACAGCCTCGCAGGGAGAATAGTAAGCTCAAATGCCACTCTTACGGGTGTAAACATTACAAGAGCCACCAGCAGTACCGATATAAGTGCCGCGCCATTAAGCTTTTTGTTTGAAAACATTCCCAATCTAAAGAGAGAATGTTCACTTCGCATATTGTATGCTTGAACAACCTGTGACAAAGCGAGCACCATAAAGGCAAGTGTCTGTCCGCCTTCAAGTGTTCCTGTCACCGCTTCACCCACTTTAAAGCCTATAAGTGTCAGCAAGGCAAACATAAAGCCCTGTAAAACAACTCTCACTCCAAGCCCGTGAGCAAATATCCCCTCATTTTTCGGCTTGGGAGCTTTGTCCATAATGTCATCTTCAACCGCCTCCATACCAAGAGCAATAGCAGGCAGAGAGTCGGTGACAAGATTTATCCATAAAAGCTGCATTGATAAAAGGGGTGTTTTATGCCATAAAAGCATTGCAGCAAAAACAGTTATAACCTCACCTATGTTTGTTCCGAGCAAAAAGCCCACAACCTTTTTGATGTTGGCGTAAATGCCTCTGCCCTCGCGCACAGCATCAACAATGGTTGCAAAGTTATCATCTGTAAGAGTCATATCTGCCGCACCCTTTGCAACATCCGTTCCTGTAATACCCATGGCACAACCTATGTCTGCCGCCTTCAGTGCAGGTGCATCATTAACGCCGTCACCTGTCATTGAAACAACCTGACCGCGTCTTTGCCATGCCTTTACAATACGTATTTTATTTTCAGGAGATACACGCGCATAAACCGAAATATTTTCAACGCATCGGTCAAGCTCCGAGTCTGACATGGCATCAAGCTGTGTTCCTGTTATAGCCATATCGCCTTCTTTTAAAATTCCAAGCTCTTTTGCAATTGCCGATGCGGTTACAACGTGGTCTCCGGTAATCATAACCGGTTTTATGCCTGCCCTTCTGCAAGTAGCAACAGCTGCCTTTGCTTCAGGTCTTGGTGGGTCAATCATACCCACAAGCCCTAAAAATGTAAGCCCGTTTTCAAGTTCCTCGGATGTGGGATTGTCCGGAAGCTCATCTATCTGTTTTACTCCTATTGCCAATACACGCAAAGCATTTTCACTCATCTGCTCATTAATATTTTTTGCTTTTTCTATATCTCCCGCAATGCATCTTTCTGCCATAACATCAAAGGCGCCCTTGACAATAACAATATTTTTACCGTCTATACTGTTTACGGTTGTCATAAGCTTTCTGTCCGAATCAAAGGGGATTTCCGCAAGGCGGGGATATCTTTTTGCCAGTTCATCGGCGGGCATATTGTTTTTGTGTGCCGCGAGTACAATGGCTGTTTCAGTAGGGTCGCCAATATGCTTTTCCTCATCACCTTCAAATACTACTGTGCCATCACAACAAAGCGCGCCCATCCATAAAAGTCTTTTTATCCGGTCGGAGCAATTATCTGTTATATCTTCTATTGACTTTCCGTCACAATATCCCTTTACAAGTGTCATTCTGTTCTGGGTGAGAGTACCTGTTTTATCAGAGCATATTATTGATGCACTACCCAGAGTTTCAACCGCGGGCAGTCTGCGTATAAGTGCGTTCTTTTTTACCATCCTCTGCACGCCTATGGACAGTACAATGGTAACAATGGCAGGTAAACCCTCGGGAATTGCCGATACTGCCAGCGAAACTGATGTCATAAATATTTCCATTACAGGAATTTTATTCGCAACACCTACCACAAAGATTATTGCGCAGGCGGCAAGCGCCACTATTCCAAGATATTTGCCCAGCTGTGCAAGCTTTTGCTGAAGGGGGGTCTGGGTTTCGCTTTCACTGTCAAGCAGATTTGCAATTCTGCCCATCTCTGTGTCCATTCCTGTTGCGGTTACAACGGCGGTTGCTGTTCCGTAGGTAACGCTACAGCCCGAAAAGACCATATTACTGCGGTCACCCAAAGACGCACCCGTCTTTATTTCTGCCGCATAGTCCTTTTCTGCGGGCACAGATTCTCCCGTCAGCGCCGACTCCTCACTCTTAAGACTTACGCTGTGCAAAAGACGTGCATCTGCCGGAATAAAATCCCCGGCTTCAAGACGAATAATATCTCCCGGCACAAGCTCTGCCGCGTCAATTATCTCCTCCTTGCCGTCTCTTATAACTCTTGCATGAGGGGCAGACATATTCCGCAGTGCATCCAGCGCCTTTTCCGCCTTGCTTTCCTGCATTACTCCCATAACCGCATTAAGTACAACAATGAACAATATAAGAACAGGCTCAAAAAACTCTTTGGGATTATTATCTACACAGGCTATGGCAAACGAAATCACCGCTGCCGCTATAAGTATAAGAATCATAACATCCTTAAACTGTTCAAAAAAGCGCTGAAGATTTGTTTTCTTTTTCTTTTGTGAGAGCTTGTTGGCGCCATATTTTTCAGCGAGCTCCGCCACCCTTTCACCATTAAGTCCCTGCACAGGGTCAGCTGACAACGTTGTTAAAACTTCTTCTTTTGTTTTGTCATAAAATTGCATTAAAACTCCACCTTTCCTGACCGCGTCTTTTTATTTTTATATAAATTTAAAAAATTTATGCCTGCTTCACCTCCCATTTTCCGTTGCTGTGGTAAGAAAAAAAGACGCGACATATCCGCCCACAGCAGATAAGTCTCGTCATTTCATATGAAGCCAGGCAAACCAATAGTTTAACCAAGATTGTTGACTTTCATCGCACCACAAGGTGCCGACTACTCCCTTATTTGTTTTTATTTTAGCATACTGAAAAAAATTTTTCAAGTACTATTCCAATTTTTATTAAGGGCATCCGAAGCCTGTCCGGATGCCCTTTGTGTTTTTCTTATTTTACATCAAGTGTCCAGCCGAAGGTGTCTTCTACAACACCATTCTGAATGCCTGTAATTGTATCATACAGCTTCTGGCTTACTTCACCGATTGCGTTGCCGTTAATTTCCATAATGTCATCCTTATATCTGAGTTTACCAACGGGAGAAATAACTGCCGCTGTACCTGTGCCGAAGCATTCTTCAAGCTTGCCTGTGTTCTGCGCTTCAATAAGCTCGTCAACAGAAACCTTTCTTTCTTCTACTGTAAGGCCCCAGCTCTTGCATACGTTAATAACAGAATCACGTGTGATACCGGGAAGAATACTGCCGTTGAGCATAGGTGTAACAATTTTGCCGTCTATTTTAAAGAAGATGTTCATAGCGCCAACTTCTTCAATATACTTTCTTTCAACACCATCAAGCCAGAGTACCTGAGAATATCCGTCATCATGAGCCTTAACCTGTGCTGCAAGGCTTGCTGCGTAGTTTCCGCCGGTTTTCGCAAAGCCCATACCGCCACGTACCGCTCTTACATAATCATCTTCAATCCAGATACCAACAGGAGCAAGACCGCTTTCATAGTAAGCACCGCTGGGAGAGAGGATGATAATGAACATATATGTCTTTGAAGGAGCAACTCCTAAAAATTCGTCTGTCGCAATAATAAAGGGACGAATATAGAGGGATGTGCCGGGCTGTGTGGGAATCCAGTCCTCGTCAACCTTTACAATAGCATTAACTGCTGCTACAAAATCTTCTTCAGGCAGCTGGGGAATGCAAAGACGCTTGTTTGTGGCGTTTGTTCTTTTAGCATTCATATCGGGACGGAAAAGTCTTGCCTTGCCGTCTGCACCCTTGTAAGCCTTAAGACCTTCAAACATTTCCTGACCATAGTGGAAAACCATTGCGGAAGGGTCAAGAGTAAGCTTTTCGTAAGGAACTATGCGTGCATCATGCCAGCCCTTACCTTCTGTGTAATCCATAATAAACATATGGTCGGTAAAAATTTTACCAAAGCCAAGCTTCTGTCCGCTTTCGGGCTTAGCCTTGGGGTTAGTGGTTTTAGTAATTTTTATTTCCATTATGTATTTCCCCTTTCAGTTTATCTTCTTACTATTATGCACCTTTTTGGGCAAAAAATCCAGCCTTTTTTTGAAAAAAGTTTATTTTTTCCGTAACAAACCTCTGTCAGAGTACCGACAGAGGTTTGTTTTGTCATTTTGCTTTGTTATCTGATTACTCTTCTCGCACAGTAAAGATCTCTTGTCATAGGGTCAATGCTTACTGTTCTGCCTGTCTGGGGTGCGTGAATGTACTGGTTGTTGCCAACATAAATTCCAACATGGCCGCCGCCTCTGAAGAATACCAGATCTCCGGGCATAAGGTCTGCCGCACTTACCGAAACTCCAACACCCATCTGTGAATAGGATGTTCTGGGAAGTGATACACCCATCTGTCTGTATACATAGGATACAAATCCGCTGCAGTCAAAACCCGAGGGGGTGCTGCCGCCGTATACATAAGGAACACCTATAAAGTTTTTTGCATATTCCACAACATCGCGTCCACACGCGCCGAGTGAGCGGGAGGTGGGTGTGCTTTCTCTTGTAAAGGTTATGTAACTGCCGTATACATATCCTACACCGCCGCCGAAATTAATTTTGTACCATGAGCCTTCCGATGCGGTAACCTCAACACTGTCTCCACTATGAAGTGTTCCGATTACAGGGGCGGTTGTAGAGGGCGCTTGTCTTATGTTAAGAGCACTTGCTGTTACACAGCCTGTATCAGCCGATACAGTAAGTGCAAATAAAAATACGAAAATAGTTGTACAAAGCAAAATCTTTGCTGCTTTTTTCAGCATAATCAATCTCCAATCTCAAAGAATTTTCAGCTTGCAATATAAATTATACAACATTTTTCATGTTTTGTCAAACTTTTTTAACAATTTCTTAAATTATTACGAAACAAATTAGAAACAAATTCGCCCGAAAGCCTTGATTTTTCGGGCTTGCGGGCGAATTTTCCGTTTATTAAATTTAACAATTAAAAATTAATTTACGCTCATTTTTTGCTCGCGTTTTTCTACATCATCACGTAGCAGACGGTAAAGTGCTGCTGCAATTGGTACACCAAAAAGCATACCGGGGATGCCGCAAATTCCGCCGCCAATGGTAATTGCCGACAGAACCCATATTGCCGACAGTCCGAGCGTGTTGCCTACAACCTTCGGATAAATAAGATTTCCTTCCACCTGCTGCAATATAACCAGAAATACTAAAAAGATAACCGACTGGAGGGGCGAAACCGTTAAAATCATAATTGCACCTATTACTGCGCCTATATATGCACCTGCCACAGGAATAATTGCGGTAAATCCCACCAATGTACCAATCATTGCGGCATAGGGCAGACGAAGTAATGTCATTCCCAGAGCACAAAGAACACCCAACACAACCGCCTCAACACACTGACCCACAATAAAACGGCGGAAACAGTCATTGAGCACGGACAGAACATACATAAATTTCTTTTTGTGGTCGGGGCGCATATAGTTTTTCATAAGTCGCTTACACTGCGTGGTAAGATGCTCCTTGTCAAGAAGAAGGTAAACAGCAAAAATAATACTTATAAACGCCGTTATAATTCCGCTCACCACCGATGTAAGCGCCGATACAATGGTATTTACCGTACCGCCCAGACCGCTTGTCACCCAGGAAATAAGCTTTTGCAGATATTCCTGCCAGTTTATTTCCGAGAGTGTTTTGATTACCTCTTTTGGTATATGGTGTGTAATCAGTTCGCTTTTCAAAAGGTATTCTATGGCGGGCGGAATTTCCGATATTAAAAATTTAACACAGGAAACAAGTTCAGGAATTACAAGCCTTGAAATAAAGGCTATTATGCCGCACAGAGTCAGAATTGCTGCTGTAATACAAACAGGTCTTCTGCTTTTATACACCGCCTTTTTGCCCGAAAGCCTGGGTAGGTAGTGCCTTTCGTAAAAGGACATTAGTATATTAAGTATATACGCTACAACAAAACCTATTATGACAGGTGTAACAGCGGCTAAAAGCACTCCAAGAAATGCTACTCCCGCATCAAAGTAATGTATTATAAAAAATGTAATCAATGCACAAATGCTTACGCGTATGCAATTTTTCCATGTTATGTTCATTTTCTTCACTTCCACTGTATTTTTATATCTATATTATAATACTCTGCGCAGGAAATATCAAGAAAAACAAAAATCCGCATAAGCGGATTTTTGTTTTATGAGCTCATATCTGTCTGTTCTTCTTCCATTTCTTCCAGTTTAATAACCGAAACCTCATAGGCAACCTTTGAAATATAGTCATCCTCGGACAGCTTTTTTCTGTACTCCCTTGACTGAATCCGTCCGCTTATTTTCACCTTGTCACCTACATTCAAAAGCTTTGTGTAGCGGGCATTTCTGCCCCAGGCAATACATGGAATGTAGTCGGATTTATTGTAGGATCTGTTAACCGCCAGCAGAATATCTGCAATTTCTCTTCCAAAGGGTGTGTGTCTGTACACCGGCGGTTTACAGATATAACCCACAAGAGTAATATCATTTGGGTTTTTCAGTGTGCTGATTTCAGGAAAATTTATATCCCTCGCAAAAAGGGTGAGTAACAGCCTGTTTCCCATTTCGGTGTAGTTGTTGTAAGACCGGAACTGTCCCGTTACCTCAATTTTATCTCCTTCGCGAATATTGTCGGGTGTAATAAGTCTTTCAGATACAGTTACAGGGATTCTGTCGGTGGCTTCGCTGAGTCGGGGCACATCCACATAAAAATTGTAAAAGCCTTCACCGTACACCTCATGGCTGAAGGTTGCCTCACTGCTTACCACACCTGATACCGATGCCGTATTTGTTAGTAATTCCATTATTTTGCTCCTTTCGTCTGTACTTTTAATATCAGGAATATTTTCCATTAATATTATTATTTGTAATTTATTTACAGTATAACATCCGAGCAGCAAAAAATCAAGAGTTTTTTGTAAATAATTTCCATTTTGTTTTCTCTCTTGCATTGATATTGTTTTTTGTGTATAATTTTTTCAGAAATAAAAGGAGATATTACTATGAAGGCTCTTATCACCGGAGCAAGCTCCGGAATGGGTAGTGACTTTGCCCGCATACTTAGAAAAAGGGGATATGAGGTAATTCTGGTCGCACGAAGGCAAGACCGACTTGTCTCTCTTGCCGAAGAAATTGGCGGAGCACAGATTATAATTGCCGATTTATCTGACACAGATGCCTGCTACAGACTTTATGAACAGGTAAAGGAGCAGAATGTTGACATTTTAATAAACAACGCCGGCTTCGGTGTTTTTGGCGCCTTTGATTCTACTTCCCTTGAAAGTGAATTATCGCTTATAGATGTAAACATCCGCGCTGTGCATATACTCACCAAGCTTTTTCTGCCCGATTTTATAAAAAAGGACAGCGGCTATATAATGAATGTGGCATCTATCGCCGGACTTATGCCCGGAGGCCCGCTTTTCGCATCCTATTATGCGTCAAAAGCTTATGTCCGCAGTCTTACCCTGTCTGTTGCAGAGGAGCTGCGCCGCAAAAAAAGCAAGGTTAAAATTTGTGCCCTTTGTCCCGGTTCTGTAAAAACCGAGTTTGACTCTGTTGCAGGCGTGAGTAATGCACTTGACGGGCTTTCGAGCATCAATGTAGCAGAATATGCCCTTGACCGGATGCTTAAAGGACAAAAAATCATTGTACCCGGCTTTAAATCAAAATGCTCACATTTTTTTGCGAAGGTTTTGCCTGATAATTTACTTTGTAAAATCACATATAACATACAAAAACAAAAAGAGCAGTGATTATGCGTATGGTTTTATGATATTGGCAAATACTTTGTATTATCATAAAGAATTCTTATTAGTAATTTTGTTTGTCTATCTTTAATTTTAGTTCTTAACTTCTTTACAAAAATATGACTAATTCGAACCACCATTGTTAAATTATGTACAGAATATCGTATTGCACAAATGATATGTTTGTGATATAATTATAGATGGTAAAATTTATCCTCCTATGATGGCAACTGTGCGCGTTAATCAATTTGGGGAGATAAAGCTTGATAAGGAATATTACAGACGTCTTGGGGAGTCGGGCATTCGTATATTCTTTTTAATATGCGATACGGAGTGGCTGATTCCCGACGGTTTTACAAAGTTTTGTGAGGAAGCAGAGGCACTTCTTGATGTAGTGCCCGATGCATATATCATTCCCCGTATAGGCTTGCACCCGCCTGTAGATTGGATTAAAAACCATCCAGATGATTGTGTACGTGCCAACGATTTAAAGGACAGACCTGTAAGACTTATTACAGAATCCTATACTGCGGATTTGCCGAATATGTATTCCCTTTGCTCTGATAACTGGCGAAAGGATGCAGGGAAAGCACTTGAAAAAGGACACATTTACGGTCAATTGGATAAACCCTTCAGGATGAATGCCCGACCGTATCAGGAGCATGATACACCATCTTATCTGTATCCGTTAATTTATGCGGATGATTATAGTGCCACGGTTTTAGGACATTTTTGTAATACTAAGCTTCCTGCATTTGTAATTAAGGATAGTGGTGATTTTACATCCGTATTTTGCGGTACAAAGCTTATACAGGCTGAGGTTATAAGAAACATTGCACGTTTTACAGGCTGTCATGTTTATACAGAGGGAAATGATGTACTGTATGCAAACCGTAATTTTATTACAATTCATGCGGCGAGGGCAGGAATAAAGCATATTAAACTTCGTGAATGCTGTTATCCCTATGAAATGTACGAAGATCGTTTTTATGAAACGGGAAATGAAATTACATTGGAAATGGCAGAGGGTGAAACAAAAATGTTTGCTCTTTTAAAGGAAAATAAAAAGCCGGATATTTTAGATTAAGAAGAATAGGAGAAGGAAAATGAATATTTTGGAATTTGGTATTATAGGAGACGGAGTAACCGATAATACAGTCGCTATACAAAGTGTTTTTGATAGCTTGCGTGAAACAGGTGGTGAGGTGCGTATTCCCGCAGGGAAATATGTAACAGGTTCTCTTAGGTTATACAGTAACACTACACTGTATCTGGAAGCAGGTGCCGTACTTTTGGCAAGTGATGATGAAGAAAAATATCCCATTATTACAGAAGAAATGGTGCCGGGCTTTGTACGAGGAACCATGCAGGGAATTTTGTTTGCATTGGATGCGGAAAACATAACAGTTCGCGGTGAAGGTATGATTGACGGAAGAGGATACATGTGGTGGAAGAAAAAGCTGAAGGATACTCTGCGTCCACGTTCCATTCAGTTTATCAATGTAGAGCGTGTAACAATTGAAGGCATACGGATTATCAATTCACCTTGCTGGACGGTGCATCCAATACATTGTAACAATGTAACTGTTCATAACATTTCGATTGTTAATCCATACGATTCGCCAAATACAGACGGTATAAATCCGGAAAGCTGTAAGAATGTGAAAATTTCGGATTGCTATATAGATGTGGGTGACGACTGTATTACTATAAAATCCGGACTGGAAAGTGATTTGTTCCAAAAACAATTTCCATGCGAAAATATTACTGTTACAAACTGTACATTTGTTCACGGACATGGCGGTATTGTCATTGGAAGTGAGATGAGTGGCGGTGTGCGTAATATTACCGTATCCAACTGTGTTTTCCATAATACCGAGCGTGGAATCCGTATTAAGACCAGAAGAAAACGCGGCGGATTTGTAGAAGATATTCTGGTAAATAACGTCATAATGAATAATGTGATTGCAGGCATTACCATGAATCAGTATTATAAGTGTGAGGCAAGTCCTGACGATACGGAGCTTTTTACATATGAACCACGTCCTATAGGGGAATCCACACCATATATTGGCGGTATTAATATTTCCAACGTGATTATGAAAAATGTTTGTGCTGCAGGCATTTATTTTCTGGGACTTCCCGAACAGCCTATACAGGATGTGAAAATTTCAAATGCAGACATCCGTGTTACAGGCTGTTCCGAGGGTGAATACAGTATTTCTGTTCATAATATCCAAAAATCCTATGGCGACGGTATTGTACTTCGAAATGTAAAAAAAGTGGAAATTAAAGACTGCTCGGTTTCTGCTAAAGAAAAAGAGTACATCTTTGAAAATACGGAAGAAACAAAGGTAAACGGAAAAAATGTGGGCTTATAATTATATCTTCGTGTTTTTGAATATTTTACATTTTTAAAAAGTGGTGCGAGTGATGGGATACGGTTGCTTCGCACTCTGCTTGCTTGCCGACCGCAAACAAGTTGCGGTACCCGTCTGCGCACCTTTTTGTTAAAAAACAGTACACCGTACTGTTTTTTAACAAAAAAAGCCCCTTGGGGTTCAAGTCCCTTGCAAAACAAAAAAGAGCAGTGATTAATCACTGCTCTTTTTTGTTTTACCTTCTTGTCTTATTCTATCGTATATTTTGCAATAGGTGTCATTTTGTTATTGCCGCCCCAGATAACTGCATGAATTACTGTTTCTCCCTTGATTGTATCTACTAGAACAAAATCGGTTTCTGCAGTTTTTTCTTCTCCGTCACCTGTAAGGAGTGCAATTGTTATGCCTTTCATTGTAAGTGTTCCGTCTTCTGCCTTATCATATACCGCGAAGTAAACCTTTGCATTTTCTACATCTGTGTAGCATCTGAGCTTTGCCTTAAGGCTTACATCTTCCGCAGTTTCTATTTTGTTTACAACATTACTGTCACCGTCAAGAACGCTGAAGCTGTTCTTTCTGCAAATAAGGCGTACATTGTCAATATTTGAGGATGAACCCATGGACGAGAACTCAATGTTGATGCTCTTTATAGGATTAGGAAGCATCTGTGCTATCCATGTAAGGTCATATTCCACGTGAGTCAGTACATTAAGGTCAGCAACCACGTAGGTTTTTTCATCAAGCTTTATGGGTGTGTCCAAAGGCTCACTTTCGGGGCCTAAATACATTCCGTTTTGGTCAAGTTCATTACTTCTTATGCTTGAAACCTCTATGGGGAATACAATGTCATCTCCATCGGGATTTTCAAATGCAACCTTTATGGTAAACTTATGGTAATTGCCGTAAACATCGTATTCAAGCTTGTAGCCGTGGTTCTGTCCCGCCATAGTGTCATAATCCTTGATTGCAACAGTCTGGTTTATTGCATACAAGCCTGCCGGCATATATAATTCGTATCCGGTTTCTGTCTGGGTAAGATTACAGGGCTTGCTTGTTACTGTGTGGCTCCAGCCGGGAATGCTTGTAGAGCCGTTGGAAGCACCTGCTTCAAAGCTACCGTTCTTTATAAGGTTATCCATATCGTAACCGTTAATTCTTGTAATCTTTACATTATCATAGAATACATATTCGTTGTTGGTTACATCTGTATTGCGCAGCAGTATACGCACTCCCTGTGTATCATTTTCCGAAAGAACTATTATGTCCTTATAGTTTTTCCATACTGCCGTTTCTTCGCTTGTACCGGTAGCTTCACCGTATTTTACCGAGAACATTTCCTCGTTACCCTGTGCAGGGTTTTCAATCTTCATTTCACCGCCTGCACCAAGCTGCTTGTAATCAAACTGGATAAGGTATGCCGCACCCGCGGGGAGTTGTTCGCCCGAAAGGGTAAGGTCAGCATATGCGCCTACAGGGAGGGCAATATAATTATTGCCTTCTGTTCCCGCACCGTCCATACCTAAAACCTCTTCCTGGTCAGCGCCCGAGAATGTCCAGCCAACAAGTGTATCGCCGTCCATCTCTTCAAAGCCGGGGTTTACTGCATAGTTTTTCTCTGTGGTGGGTTTTACATATTCAGCATAAAGCTTTACATTATCATAAAAAATTATTCCACCGTTGGGGTGTGTTCCTACCAGAACAACATCCAATGATTTTACAGGCTGAATGCCTATGCCTGTTTCAATAAAGTCTTTAAGGTCGCGTGTGAATGTGTTCATCTTCCACTGGTCGCCTGCCTCAACAGGGTAGGGGAAAGCATACTGTGTGGTGGCTGTAACTCCGTTTGCACCTGTAACTGTTACCTGAACATATCCTCTGTAAGCAGAGCCGGGTGCATAAGAATCATAGGACAGTATATATCTGTAGTTTCTGAAATCCTTGTACCAATCTGCCTCTGTATCCATGGTTATAGTCTGTGTAAGAGAAGCTACTGCGCCGGGTGTAGCCGATGCATCATATTTTGCAACCTTGCCTATTTCCGCTTCTTCAGATACAGTAAATACTATCTCCGCATCTCCTGTCTGTGTCCAGCTTGCAAATTCTGTTGAACCTGCTTCATCCTTTTCAAAGGTTCCGTTTACTACCAGGTTTACAGGAACAACCTTATCTGCATCATAAACAGGAGTAAGTATTACGTTATCCCATGCCATTTCGCCGTTTATGTGTGTATTGTTGCGAAGCTCAATATCTACCTTTACAGCATCTGTTTCCAGTGCATCAAGCACCTCGGAAATATCAACGCTGAAGTTTTTCATTGTCCAGTATTCTGTATCAGCTATATCTGTACCGTAATCCTGTCCTCCTCTGAAAATTGCTGTGGAGGCAACACCTTCTGCATCATATGCGGTAACTGCAACCGCTCCTGTGGGCAGTACACCTGCAATCTGACCGTCAAAGGACAGTATAAATCTGTGCTTATCCTGATTTGTAAACCATGCGTCGTCTGCACCGAAGGTTACAGTCTGCTTAACTCCTGCATACGCATTGTCTGCATAGTTTATATAGTGAATTGCGTACATACCCTCTGTAGAGCTGTTCCATGTCTGCTGTCTTACCACTTCACCATTGCTTACACGGTTATATGTATCGCCGTTTTTGTAGTGGTTGTAAAGGGCATCTGCATTGGTCTGCTCCCATATAAGAAGTCCGTTTTCGTCGAAATACTCAAATCCGCCGTTCTTTAAAAGGTTAAGTTCTTTTTCTACCACCTTGTCTTCGTCATAAACAGGGGCAAGCTTTACATTGTCCCAAGCCATTTCACCGTTTATCCAGTTGTTGTTACGCAGTGTAATTTCTATTTTTTCTACCTTTGATTCTGCCGCATCAATAATATTTGAAAGGTCAAGCTCAAAGCCTGTTACTGTCCAATACTTTTCTGCAGGCAGATCTACACCATAGTTTGTGCCGCCGGCATACACGGCGCTCTTTTTGAAGCCGTCACCATCTGTTACTGTTACTTCAACTATACCCGAGGGTGCTCTTCCGCCTACAAGACCGTCAAAGGTCAGCATATATCTGTACTTTTCCTGGTTTGTGTACCATTCTGCCGATTTGTCAATGGTAATTTCCTGCTTAACACCGGGGTATGCGTGGTCTGCAAGGTTTTTGTAATAAATTCTGTTCATACCCTCTGTTGCTCCGGTTGTTTGTATGCTGTAGGGTATATCTGCATTTGTCTGCTCCCAGATTAAAAGCTCGTCGTCTTCAACATACTCAAATCCACCGTTTTTGATAAGGTTGAGTTCTTTTTCGGGAACAACCTTGTCCTCGTCATAAACGGGGGTAAGCTTTACATTGTCCCAAGCCATTTCACCGTTTATCCAGTTGTTGTTACGCAGTGTAATTTCTATTTTTTCTACCTTTGATTCTGCCGCATCAATAATATTTGAAAGGTCAAGCTCAAAGTCCTTCATTGTCCAGTATTCTGTATCAGCTATATCTGTACCAAAGTCTGTACCGCCGGCATACACGGCGCTCTTTTTAAAACCATCGCCGTCGGTTACAGTTACTTCTACTATACCTGTGGGTTTACGTCCGCCTACAAGTCCGTCAAAGGTCAGCATATATCTGTACTTTTCCTGATTTGTGTACCATTCTGCCGACTTGTCAATGGTAATTTCCTGCTTAACACCGGGGTATGCGTGGTCTGCAAGGTTTTTGTAGTAAATTCTGTTTCTGCCCTTTGTTGCGCCTGTTGTTTGTATGCTGTAGGGTATATCTGCATTTGTCTGTTCCCAGTTTGCTATTACACCGTCGGTTACAGTTTCAAAGCTACCGTTTGCAATAAGGTTTAAGGTATCATCTTCCTCTTCTGCGGGAGGGGTTGCATTTTCATCAAAAGAAGGAGTGAGCTTTACATTATCATATGCAATACATTGGTTGTTGCCCATACCCACAAGGCCTATTTTAATGGACTTAATAGGCTGTACGCCTATTGTATCAGCTATAAGCTCGCTTATATTAAAGCTCTGCCTGTTCATCTGCCACTGTTTTTCCGCATCATAAACATATTGCAGAGTCTGTGTGTAAACTGTTCCGTCTTCACCTGTTACTGTCAGTTCAAGATTTCCCTTGTATGCCGAAGAGCCTACATATACGTCCATACTCAGCACATAGCTGTATGCATAGTATTGCTGATAATACTCCGACTCTTCATCAAAGGTTACTGTCTGTGTAAGTCTGCCCACTGCCCAGGTTTCTTCAGTATTAACAGTATATACCGCCGCTGTGCTGTCAAGAGTTCCGAAGGGCTCTGCTCCGACAGCTGTACGAAGTGCAGTACCCTGCTCAAAATTCTTGTTACTGTATTGCCCTTCCTGTGTCCAGCCGGGGATATCTGTTGCCGACTCACCTGTTACGATAAAATCGCCGTTCTGAATAAGGTTCGTTGTAGCATCTGCAGGCAGCTTTGTTGCATCAAACACGGGTGTAAGCTTTACATTATCGTATGCAATACACTGGCTGTTGCCCTTACCCACAAGACCTATCTTTATGGATTTGATAGCCTGATCGCCTATAGTGTCGGCAACAAGCTCACTTATATTAAAGCTCTGGCTGTTCATCTGCCACTGCTTGTCTGCATCATATACATAATTTACAGTCTGCGAAGCAACTGTTCCGTCTGCACCTGTTACAGTAAGCTCCAGCCAGCCTCTGTAAGCCGAAGAGCCTACATATACATCCATATTGAGTATGTAGCTGTATGCAGGATAATACACATAGTAATCTGATGCTTCATTAAAGGTTACAGTCTGTGTAAGTCTGCCTGCCGCCCAGGTTTCTTCAGTATTAACAGTATATACCGCCGCTGTGCTTTCAAGAGTTCCGAAAGGCTCTGCAGTTGTTGATGTGCGCAGGGCGGTTGACTGTTCAAAGTATTTGTTGCCGTACTCGCCTTCCTGTGTCCAGCCGCTGATATTTGTTGCCGATTCACTGTCAACGGTTTCAAAATCTCCGTTGACAATAAGGTTTACCTCGTCATCAGCCATAACAGGCATTACCACCGCCATTGAAAGCAACATTACAACTGAAACTATCATTGCAATCAATTTTTTCATTTTTCTTTCCTCCTTGAATTATAATGTCTGCCGCAAACGGTGTGTCCGCCTGCCGATATACCCGAAAAAGCCATTTTTACGAGCTTTGTTCTAATTCGATTATACTTTAGGGCTCAAATGACTGTCAAGGGTAATTTTATTAAATACAACATTTACCAACACGTTTTTTAAACAGGCTTTTGCCCCTCTTATACTGTGCAAAAAAGGGTTGAATAATCAACCCTTTTATTTTACACCAAATAAGCTTTATTCTGCTGTTACTCCTATAACTGACACAGCATCGCTTCCCCAGATAAACGCCTTGACTATTGTTACTCCGGCAGTTGTATTAATGTTCTGCAAAGTTGCCGATGTGTTTTCTACACCTGCAGTAAGGGGAGCAGCGTTTGCGCCCATCAGTCTTATAACTCCGTTTGCATCCTTTGCATATACTGCAATATAGGAATAAGCTGCTGCATCACTGCCTGAGTAGCTTGCCTTTGCTGTAAAGGTTGCATTTTCAGCAGTTGCAATTTCGTTTACTTCTGCGCCATCGCCGTCAACAATAGCAAGGTCTACAACTTTTACAGGCACAAGCTTTACATTGTCATATGCAATACTATGTCCGTTGTGATTACCACAAAGGCCTACTTTTATTGACTTAATTGGCTGATCGCCTATTGTATCTGCAACAAGCTCTTTTATACGGAAAGTCTGGTTGTTAATCGAATATTCAGTACTGTTTGTAACGAAGGGAAGGGAAGATATTGTCGCAACCGTACCATCTGCCCCTGTTACTGTAAGCTCTGCCCAACCTCTGTATGCCGATCCTGATTGGTATACATCCATACTAAGTTCATAATCATATTTATTATAGTTTACATAGTAATCTGCAGCTGTGTCAATTACAGCAGTCTGCGTAAGTCTGCCTACCGCCCATGTTTCTGCCAGACACACAGTATATACCGCTGACATCGTGGGCATATCGTCATATTTCCATGCGCCGTCATCGATACCATCAACACCGTTCCAAAGCTCTGTACTCTGTTTGAAATACTTGTTACCAAACTCTCCCTCCTGTGTCCAGCCGGGGATTTCTGTTGCTGTTGCTCCTAAGTATTTAAATTCGCCGTTTTTTATAAGGTTAAGCTCCTTTTCAGGTACAACCTTATCTTCATCATATACAGGAACAAGCTTAACATTGTCCCAACTCATTTCGCCATTTATGTAAGGATTGTTACGCAGTGTAATTTCAAGCTTTTCTACCTTGGATTCTGCCGAGTCAATAATATTTGACAGGTCAAGCTCAAAGCCTATTACTTTCCAATACTTTTCTTCAGGCAGATCTACACCATAGTTTGTCCCGCCGGCATATACCGCGCTATTTTCAAAGCCGTCTGCATCTGTAACTGTTACTTCAACAATACCTGAGGGTGCTCTTCCGCCTACAAGACCGTCAAAGGACAGCATATATCTGTATTTTCCCTGATTTGTGTACCAGTCTGCTTCCTTGTCGATTACAATTTCCTGCTTAACACCGGGGTATGCGTTGTCTGCAAGGTTTTTGTAGTAAATTCTGTTAAGCCCCTCTGTTGCACCTGTTGTGATCACCTGGTATTCAATGTCAGCATTGATTGGAGTCCAATTTGCTAATTCGCCATTGATTACTTTTTCGAAGCTGCCATTCCAAATAAGGTTTACCGTCGGCTTAAAGCCTTCAGGAAGTTCGTTTCCGTTAAGCTCGGGTGTAAGCTTTATATTATCGAATGCAATACCATAGTTATTGTGTTTACAATAAAGTTTAATTTTAATAGTTTTAATGGGCTGATCGCCTATTGTATCTGCTACCAGTTCACTTACATTAAAAGTGTGTGCGTTTACGTTGTTATTACCGTTTACAGTCAATGCCGGTGTTACTTCTGCTTTGGTTCCGTTCGCACCTGTTACCTCAAGCATCGGAGTACCTCTATATACTCCTGTTGCCTGGAATATATCCATGCTGAGCATATAGTCATAGGCATAATAATGTACATAGTAATCTGAGTTTTCGTCAATCGTTATTGTCTGCGTTAAATTACCATTCGCCCATGTTTCATTATGGTCTACAGTATATACCGCTGCTTTACTGGGCAAATCTACAATCTTAGCCGTGTTATTATACACAGCGGTGTCCTGTTTGAAATTTTTGTTACCATACTGGCCTTCCTGTGTCCAGCCGGGGATGTCTGTTTCGGTTGTGCCAACAATTTCAAAGTCGCCGTTTACAACCAGATTAACATCCTCGATGGCCGCCGAAACGGGCATTGCCACTGCCAAAGTCAGCAGCATAACAACGGATAATACCATTGCCATGATCTTTTTCATTTTTATTCCTCCTCGCAGGATTATAATTTATGCAACATTTCCTTTCAGTTGCGTTGCCATATCAAAGAAGTTTTTTGTACAATGCTTTTATTCAATTTAATTGTACTTTGCACTCCAAAGTGCCGTCAAGAGTAATTTTATAAAATTCACGTTTTGGTAAACCGTTTTTTGTACTTTTGTGCCTTTTTTCCGTATTTTTGTGCTTTTTTTATATAAAAAAGTGTTTTTAACACTTCAACCTCCCGACCCCCTATCTTTTTAGGGTAACAAGGTGTACTTTTTTTGAAATAAGCAGAAAAATTTTTCAATAGTATTAAAAATCAAACTACCGACAGCAACTGCTGTCGGGAGTAATTTGTTAATAAATATTCAGTATCAGTCAGCTATCTCACCAATAACCGATACGCCCTGTGAATCCCATATAAATGCTTTAACAACTGTTGTGCCTGCAATTGTGTCAACACCTTCTACCTTGGGTGCTGCCACGCCCTCTACAAAGGGTGCAGCGTTAGCTGCCACAAGTCTGTATACGCCGTTGTTTACAGAGTATACTGCAATGTAAGCATAAGCACCTGCATCACTGCCGGCATAGGTTGCATTTGCTATAAATGTAGCATCTTCTGCTGTCACAATTTCGTTAACATCAGCACCATTGCCATCAACAATTGTTACATCAAAAATCTTTTTTACGGGAACAAGCTTTATTACGTTCCAACCCATATCTCCTAGTTCATTTGATTTAAGCTCGATATCTATCTGTACCGCTTTTCCTTCCAACCCATCTATTACATCTGTAACATCAATTGTCTGTTCATCAAACATATGAGACGATCCTGCTGTAGCAACAAAATCTGTTCCACCTACATAAGTTTTTGTTGTAGAGGTACCGTCTGCTGCATACGCTGTCAAAGTAACAGACCCATTCGGTTGATTAGATGAATAACCACTGACACTCAAGTTAAAATTATATTTATCCTGATTTATATACCAATCCCCCGATTGGTCAAGAATAATTTCCTGCTTAAGACCAGCATTCGGACTTACCCCGGTAGCGCTATTTTGATCATGAATCATATAGATACCATCCGGATAGAGCCATGGTTCCTGTTTTACTCTCCAGTAGTATCTTGCATCAGGATTTGTCTGCACCCATCCTAAACCATCAAATTCTACAAATTGTCCGGGTGTTACTCCTTCGTTTGGAATATCAAAACTACCGTTTACAATGAGGTTTACTCCATCATATTCAGGAACAAGCTTTATTACGTTCCAGCCCATATCTCCTGCTTCATTTGATTTAAGCTCGATATCTATCCGTACCGCTTTTCCTTCCAACCCATCTATTACATCTGTAACATCAATTGTCTGTTCATCAAACATACGAGACGATCCTGCTGTAGCAACAAAATCTGTTCCACCTACATAAGTTTTTGTTGTAGAGGTACCGTCTGCTGCATACGCTGTCAAAGTAACAGACCCATTCGGTTGAGCAGATGAATAACCACTGACACTCAAGTTAAATTTATATTTATCCTGATTTATATACCAGTCCGCCGATGGGTCAAGAATAATTTCCTGCTTAAGACCAGCATTCGGACTTTTAGAGGGAGTACTATTTTTTTTCCCATCATGAATCATATATGTACCATCCGGATCGAGGTATGGAAGCTGTTCTAATCTCCAGTAGTATCTCGCATCAGGATTTGTCTGCACCCATCCTAAACCATTAAATTCAACATCCTGTCCTATTGTTACCCCGTCATTTGCCAAATCAAAGCTGGGGTTTACAACGAGGTTTACCTCTTCGGTATCAGCTAAAACAGGCATTGCCACTGTCATTGTCAGCAGCATTACAGCCGAAATTACCGTTGATATCAATTTCTTCACCTTTGTTCCTCCTTATAGATTTATAATTTAATGCAACATTCCTTTCAGTTGCGCTGTCTTATCAAAGAAGTTTTTGTACAATGCTTTTAATTAATTATATATTGCACTATTTATGTTGTCAAGAGTAATTTTATAAAATTCACGTTTTTTTGGTAAACCGTTTTTTGTACTTTTGTGCCTTTTTTCCGTGTTTTTGTGCTTTTTTTATATAAAAATGGGCAGTAGCAAAATATTTTTTACTACTGCCCCGGTTTTAATATTCTATTTTAATTTCTCCGTCCGCTTCACTTACTCTTATTCTTCCGCCGGCGGTTACCGCCTCGGAGATAATAAGGTAAGCAACCTTATCCTCAAG
>JAZNUH010000127.1:0-31940 GCA_045592225.1 Clostridia bacterium
AATTAAAAGAGCAGCAGAAAGACTGGGTATTACCATAATAAAGGCGGAATTACATAATGCAAAAGAGCCTGTGCCCGAATATAAAGAAGGTTTTGATAAGGTGCTTGTTGATGC
This sequence comes from Clostridia bacterium, assembly GCA_045592225.1. Taxonomy (GTDB): domain Bacteria; phylum Bacillota; class Clostridia; order UMGS1883; family UMGS1540; genus JAZNUH01. Next base: position 115 of record JAZNUH010000127.1, read on the forward strand.
CCCCTGTTCAGGTCTTGGCATAATCCGTAAAAAGCCGGACATAAAATGGCAGAGAACAGAGGAATCAATTCCAAGTCTTGTGCGTGAACAGGAACAAATTTTAGAGGTTGCCTGTACATATGTGAAAAAGGGAGGCAGTATGGTGTACAGCACCTGTACTATAACCCCCGAAGAAAACATAGACAGAGTTAATGCGTTTTTAAAAGAGCATTCTGAATTTGAACTTATAAGTTCACGAACACTTTATCCACATAAAGAGGGTACAGACGGATTTTTTATAAGCCTTTTAAAAAGGAGATAAATTTTGAATATACTTGACAAAACACAAAGTGAAATAGAGCAATACCTGTCAGGCGAGCCTAAATTCCGTGCAAAGCAGATATACAAATGGCTGTATACCGGAGCGGAAAGCTTTGACGATATGACCAATATATCAAAGTCTTTGAGAGAAAGACTTGACAAGGATTTTTACATACACCTTCCTGTTATCAAAAAAAAGTTTTGCTCTAAAATTGACGGTACTGTAAAATACCTTTTTGAAATGCGTGACGGAGCTTTTGCAGAGAGTGTCGTAATGAAATATAAATACGGTTTGTCAATGTGTATTTCATCACAGGTGGGTTGCAGAATGGGGTGTGCATTTTGTGCATCTACTTTACTGGGACTTGAACGAAACCTGACACCCGGTGAAATAATGGGACAGATACTTGCAGCACAAAAGGATCTGGGTGCACGAATACACAGTATTGTTATGATGGGCAGCGGTGAACCCTTTGATAATGCAGACAATGTATTTAAATTCCTTGAAAATGCTATTCACCCTGATGGATTGGGTCTTGGCGCAAGACATATAACAATTTCTACCTGTGGTATTTTAAAAGGTATACGCAGACTGGCAGATTCGGGTATGCAGGTAAACCTTTCAATTTCCCTGCATGCACCCAATGACGATATACGAAGACAGACAATGCCTATTGCAAAATCAGTATCCATTGACGAGCTTGTGGGAGAAGCAAGAGAATATTTTAACAAAACCCACAGGAGAGTAACCTTTGAATATGCGCTTATTGAAGGTGTAAACGACGGCAGGGAACACGCCGCACAGCTTTTAAAGCTGCTCGAAGGTAAGGAGGATTTTCATGTAAATCTCATACCTGTAAATGCGGTAAAAGAACGACAGTTTAAAAGAAGCGGTAAAGAAAGAATAGAGGCTTTTACAAACGCTTTGACAAAAGGCGGACTGAAAGCAACAGTACGCAGAGAAATGGGTGCGGATATAAACGCCGCCTGCGGACAACTGAGAAACAGTAATTTGTAAGAAAGGAAGTGAAGAATGGTGGATTTTTACGGCGAAAGCAATAAGGGTTTAAAACGAAGCGAAAATCAGGACAGTTTTTATGTTGCTGAAAGTGCGCCCTATGTATTTGTTGTATGTGACGGTATGGGCGGTCATGCTGCAGGAAATGTTGCAAGCGGCAGCGCGGTTGAATCAATAAACAAATATGTTTCCATGCATTCTTCATTTGATATGTCAGACGATAAGGCGGAAATGCTTTTAGGCGGTGCTATGGAATATGCCAACAGCCTTGTGCACGCACGTTCGCTGTTAAACAGCCGCTATGCAGGTATGGGTACAACGGCAGATATTTGTTTTCTGAGCGTTGATACCATTTATATATGTCATGTAGGTGACAGCAGGGTTTACCTTATGCGTGACGGTCAGCTCAAACAGCTTACAGAGGACCATACGCTTGTAAACAAGCTATTAAAAGAAGGGGAAATAACCCAAAAACAGGCAGAAAAGCATCCGGACAGGCATATACTTATACGTGCGCTCGGCACAGAAGAAAAAGTTGAATATGATTTTATAATACAAAGAATACAACCGGGAGATATACTCCTTATGTGCACCGACGGGCTTACCAATATGGTGGGAGAGGACAGCATTAAAATTGAATTGATTTCAGGTGATGCACAAAAGTCGGTAAAAGCACTTATAGACAAAGCAAATAAAAACGGCGGAGAAGATAACATAACCGCAGTGGTTATTAAATTCTGAAAGGGGGTACAAAAGGATGATAGGTTCAGTTTTAGGGAACAGATATGAGCTGCTTGAAAAAATTGGTGAAGGCGGCATGGCTATTGTATACAAAGCAAAATGCAGACTTTTAAACCGTATGGTAGCAGTCAAGGTGTTAAAAACTGAATTTCAGGAAGACGCGGAGTTTTTGCGCAGATTTTCTACAGAGGCGCAGGCTGCTGCAAGCCTTTCTCATTCTAATATTGTATCGGTTTATGATGTAGGCACCCATGGTAAGCTTAATTATATAGTAATGGAATATGTTGAGGGTATAACATTAAAGGAATATATGAGCAAAAAAGAGGAAAGTCTTTCGGTGAGTGAAGCTACAGATTTTTCAATGCAGATTGCTTCGGCGCTTGAACATGCTCACTCAAAAAAGATTATACACAGAGATATAAAGCCTCAAAACATAGTTATTACAAATAACGGCACATTAAAGGTCATGGATTTTGGTCTTGCCCGTGCAGTTTCGTCGGCAACAACAATAGCCGGTAACAGTGAAGCACTGGGGTCTGTACACTATGCATCACCCGAACAAGCAAGAGGCGGATTTACCGATGAGAGAAGCGACATTTATTCGCTTGGTGTTGTGATGTACGAAATGTTTACAGGAGAATTGCCTTTTGACGGAGAGACTCCCGTAGCAGTAGCGATGAAGCATTTGCAGCGTGCACCCATGCCTCCCAGAATGAAAAATGAAAATATTCCTGTTCCTGTCGAAAATATAATTTTAAAGGCAATGCAAAAGGAGGCAAGGGAAAGATACCCCGACATCTCTGCACTTATTATGGATATTAAGGATGCGGCAAGAACAGAAGCGCATACAAAATCCATGCAGACGGAAAAGTTTTCTACACGCCGTTTGCCGGTAATACCTGAAGAGGAGCTTGTAAAGCAAGAACCGGAAAATAAATTCAAAGATAAAACGGCAGAAAAAAAGAAAAAAGAAGATAAAATTGCAATTATTGCTGCAATAATTACATCGGTAATAATTGTAAGTATTCTCGGATTCCTTATTGCAAGGGTATTTTATATGGGAGACGGTGCGGCAAGCGGTACCGTTGTACCCAGCCTTGAAGGACAAAAATATGAAGAAGTACTTGAAAAATACGGTGAAACCTTTACAATCACCGAGGAGCAGAGAATATATAATGCCGAGTATGAGTCCGGTGTTATTATCTCTCAATCACCTGAGGCAGGTGAACGCGCAACAGAAGATACTATCATAGGTGTGGTAATAAGTCTCGGAGCTGAAAAAGTATTGCCGGATTTTGCGGATGAAGACTATCGCAATGCACAGAATGATATAAAACGCATGGAAATTAATCTTTCATGTGAGGTAATTGAAGAAAACAGTGATGACATAGAAGCAGGTAAGGTTATACGCCAGAAGCCGGAAGCGGGCACAGTTGTAAAACCCGGCGAAAAAATAACCCTTTATGTTTCAAAAGGAAAAAGTAATATAGAAGTAGAAATGCCATCCATACTCGGATACAGCGAGGACAGAGCAAAAGAGATTCTCGAGGCTAACGGACTTACTGCAGGCACAGTTAAGGCAGAAAAGAGTACACAACCCAAGGGGACAGTTATTTCCCAGTCTGTTGACGCGGGTAATATGGTTTCATCTGATACGGCTATAAACTTTACTGTAAGTACAGGTCCTGACGATTCGGGTGATAAAGTAAAAAGAAAAATTGCTTTAAGTCTGCCGTCAGATAAAGATACTGTTAACGTGAAGGTTATAAGCGGTGACGGAACAATGCTGCATAACGCACAGCACAATGCTTCGGGTGCAACAGTAACCATTGAAGTGGAAAGCAGGGGCAGACAAACTCTTGAAATATTCTATGACGGAGTTTTAGACCATTCTATGACAGTAAACTTCTGACAGTACAGTTAAGAAAAGCGGAGGCGAGAAAAACGCAGGGAACAATAATAAAAGGAATAGGCGGATTTTATTACGTAAAATGCGGACAGAATATATATGAAACCCGTGCATGCGGAAGGTTTCGCAAGGAACACATTACCCCCATTGTAGGTGATGAGGTTATTCTTTCGGAAAATGCCGATTCGGTTGTTGAAATTCTGTCGCGTAAAAATGAGTTTGTAAGACCCCCGGTGGCAAATATAAATCAAATGGTGGTTGTAACATCGGTTGTTTCCCCGGCCATAGATTACCTTATGATTGACTCGCTCATACTTAATATAGAGGCGAGAGGACTTGAAGCGGTGGTCTGCATAAATAAATGTGATATAAACGGCGATGATGAATGCCGCAAGGTGGCGGAAATTTATAATAAAGCCGGTTATAAAACAATAATAACAAGTGCCAGCACAGGGCAGGGTAAGGATGAACTTAAAGAGGTATTAAAGGACAGAATAACAGCCTTCTCGGGTAGCTCGGGTGTTGGAAAATCAAGTCTTTTAAATCTTATTGATTCAGAATTTATGCTTGAAACGGGCAGCGTCAGCCGAAAGCTCGAACGAGGCAGACATACAACACGTCACGTTGAACTTTTTCCGCTTAAAGACGGAGGCTATGTTTTGGACACTCCCGGCTTTGCAAAGACCGACCTGCCACAGATTACGGCGGCAGAGCTTTCAGGACTTTTCCGCGAAATGGCAGGACGTGCTGATGAGTGCAGATTTACGGGATGTGCCCATATTTCCGAGCCGTCATGTGCAGTGCGTGAAGCGGTGGAAAGCGGAGAAATTGCACAAAGCAGATTTGAGAGCTACAAATACTTTTATGAAAAACTAAAAGATGTAAAAGAATGGAACAAATCAAAAAAAATATACTAAGAAAGAGAGACGAAAAAAATGATTAAAATTTCACCTTCAATTCTTGCAGCCGATTTCGGCGATTTCAGAGGACAGGTAGAGCTTGTTGAAAAGGGCGGCGCTGATATGATACATATCGACGTTATGGATGGCCACTTTGTGCCCAACATTTCCTTTGGCGCAGGTGTAACAGCTACACTTCGCAAAAGTTCTAACCTTATTTTTGATGTGCACCTTATGATAGAAGAACCTGAAAAGTACATTGATGACTTTGTAAAAGCAGGCGCAGACATTATAACAGTTCACATTGAGGCTACAAAGCATATGCACAGATTGCTTCAGCAGATTAAGGAACACGGCATAAAGGCCGGTGTTGCAATAAATCCCCAGACGCCTACTTGTATGGTGCAGGAAATTGCGCACCTGGCAGACATGATTCTTGTTATGAGCGTAAACCCCGGATTCACAGCACAGAAGTTTATCCCTGAGGTTTTGCACAAAATTACAGAAGTTCGTGAAATGGTAGGTCCTGACAAAGATGTTCAGGTTGACGGCGGAATTAACCTTTCAAACATTTATGATGTGACAAAGGCTGGCGCCAACGTAATTGTTGCCGGTGCGGCTGTATTTTATGCTGAAGACCCTGCTGCTGCAATAGCTGAATTTAAGGAAAAAGCATGGAAATAAAAAGAGGAGTTATTATCTCGGGCGGAGATATAACCGACTTCTTCGATTTCAAAGAGAGGGATTTGGTGGTATGCGCTGACCGGGGATATGAATTTGCCATTCAAAAGGGAATAGTTCCTTCTGCTGTAATTGGTGATTTTGACAGTATACAGACAGACATAGCAGAAGGGATAGAGGTGATAACCCATCCCTCGGAAAAGGATGAAACAGATACTCTTCTTGCACTTATATACCTTATCGAAAAAGGTGCAACCGAGGTGCATATAATTGGCGCGCTTGGTGGAAGGCTCGACCATTCCTTTGCAAACATGCTTCTTTTGAAATATGCCTGTGATAAAAATGTTAAGGCATACATTGAAGATGAAAACACACGCATCTGTATGATTACCGATAAAGCTGTGTTTACAGATGAGAGCAGATACCTGTCTGTTTTCCCAATGTTCGGAGATGCGGAGGGTGTTTGCATAAAGGGTGCGAAATATCCTCTTTCAGATGGATTTTTACCTGCCGGTGCAACTATTGGCATCAGTAATGAAAAGACGGCTGAAAGTACAGAAATATCTGTAAAAAAGGGAACACTTATGATAATGGAAATAAAAAAATGTGGGGATGAAAAAAATGTCCGGATATAAATTTGCGGTATCGGGAGGACTTCCTGCCTTTCCGATGGCTACAGTGTTTGTGGATAAATATATGCCCGAGGCGAATGCAACCTTTGTAAAGGTTTACCTTTACGGTCTCAGACTGTGTTATTCGCCTGATAAACAAATTAATAATAAAAACATTGCCGAAGCTTTGGGGATTTTAGAATCGGACGTAGTTCTTGCATGGAAATACTGGGAGGAGCAGGGGATTATAAAACAAAACGACGGAATTGAGTTTGTTGACCTGACTCTTACAAACACAAAACCCGAAAAACCTGCAAAGCCTACATATAAAGCAAGGGAAATGGCAATAGCGGTTGCAAATAATCCTGATGTTGCTCTGCTCGTAGAACATGCCGAAAATATTTTTGGAAAAACCCTTTCTACATCCGAGACAAGCACATTGTATAGCTTCTATGATTGGCTTGGTCTTCCTGCAGAGGTTGTGCTTATACTTCTGGAATACTGTGCAGACATTGATAAATCCAATATGCGTTACATAGAAAAGGTTGCAATTGAATGGGCAGAACGTGGCATAGACAGTATGGAAAAGGCAACTGAGTACATCGAAAAGAAGGAAGAAAAGAACGAAATTTCCAAAAAGTTTAAACGCCTTCTCAAAATTTCGGGCAGAGATTTGTCCGATGCGGAGTATGTACACATTATTCAGTGGACGCGCGAACTTAAAATGTCTCCTGAAATGATAAAGGCGGCATATGAAAAAACAGTGATGACAACAGGCAGCCTGTCGTTTCCGTATATGAATGCTATACTTATTTCATGGCATAAACAGGGAATAAAAGAGGTTTCTGACATCAAAAAAGAAAGTGCGCCTGCACCTGTTAAGGAAAAGCCTGTGCGCAAGAACAAGTTTACAGACTATGAGCAGACAGGCTCTTACGATATTGATAAGCTGGAAAGAAGAGCACTTGAAAAGCGGCTTGCCAATTTAAAGAAAAAGCAGGAGGCATAAGCTATGGAAAAAACAATTCTGTCAAGAGCAAATATAAAATTTAATACGCGACGTCGTAAGCGCGAAGAACTGATAGAGCAGCGAAAACAGGAGATATACGAAAAAATTCCGGAAATACGTGCTATCGAGCAGGAACTTGCAGGATGCTCTTTTGAAGCCTTGTCACAGGTTGCGGGAGGAGCAACCCCTGAACAGGCGGTGGAGCTTTTCAAAGAAAAAATGGACAGACTTTCAAAGGAGAGAGAAAGACTGCTTCACAAAAACGGTTTTTCTGTTGAATATTTAAATCCTCCTTACGAGTGTCCAAAATGCAGTGACAGAGGTATAGTGGACGGTAAGCTTTGCGCCTGCTACAATGCCTGTGTAAGTGAGGAGCTTTACAAAGAGTCCAATCTGGGAACACTTCTTAAAAATCAGACCTTTGATAAGTTTGATTTTAATATGTACAGCGACAAACCTATAGAGGGTACAGAGCTTACACCAAAAAACAATATGAAGGACATTTACGATGAGTGCAGAGCCTTTGTAAACGATTTTGATAAAAAACACGGAAATCTTATTATGTACGGTCCTCCGGGACTTGGAAAAACATTCCTGTCATCGTGTATAGCAAACAGCCTTATAGAAAAAGGCGTGGATGTGTTCTATCAGAGCGCGGGACAAATTTTTACTTCTCTGGACAAAATCCGCTTTGGAAGAGGTAACGAAGCAGATGAATATCTTGCTGACAGGATTTTAGCGTCAGAACTGCTTATAATTGATGATCTTGGAACAGAATTTGTAAATGCAATGAGTGTTTCGGAACTGTTCAGGATTATTAACACAAGACTTTTGGCGGAAAAAAGTACTATAATCAGCACAAACCTTTTGATGCACGATATAAAACAGTATTATTCCGAACGTGTACTTTCAAGGATTGCCGGTTACTATTCGCAGCTGCGCTTTTACGGAGAAGACATTCGTTTTGAATAAAAAATAAAAAAGTGACGCAAGTCACTTTTTATTTTTTCATTATAATTGCATCTTCGGTGGGGTTATGGTAATAATTTTTTCGTACCGAAACCTCGGAAAAGCCTAAAGAATTATAAAAGTCTATTGCCGGTGTATTGCTTTGGCGAACCTCTAAAAACAAGGGTGAAAGATTAACAGAATCGACAAGCGCTTTGCCAATGCCTTCACGACGGTACTGCGGAAGGACGGCAATATACAAAATTTCCCCTTCACCCAAAACCTCGGAAAAACAAATATAACCGAGGATTTTTTCTTGTTTTGTGTATATCATAAAAGTGACAGAGGAATTATTGAAGGTCTGCTCCAGAGCAGAAAAACCCATAAAATCCTTCAGGCACTGAACAGATATATCGTAAATTTCATTTAATTCTTTTATTCCGGCTTTACTTATCATAGTCTGTTTTACTGAGCAAGCGTTCGAGAATTTCTGCACAGGCAACATAATCAGCAAGCTCTCCTCCGTATACATCTTCAATATCACCGGTGTTACCGACATATTCGGTTAATGTGAATACTTTACCCGTAAACTCAGGGAAACGTGATAAAATAGCCTGCTTGTGCATTTGGGTCATAGTAAACACCAAGTCAGATTCAATAAGATCATCACGCGAAAGCTGGCGGCAAATATGGTCAGAGATATCTATGCCTCTTTCTGCCATTGCGGTAATTGCGTGCTTTGAAGCAGGGGATGAGCCGTATACACTTAAGCCGCGTGATTTTACAAGGAATTCGGGACGCTTTGCAGAAAGCAGTGCCGCCGCCATAGGGCTGCGACAGGTATTACCTGTGCAAACAAACAAAATATTTTTGAGAGTGAGGGTATTGCCGCCGGCAGCCTTGTTAAGACGGTTTAAAACCGCATCGCCGACACCACCGCTCTGGGTAGGCATTGCATAGATTACCTCTGCACCACGTTCGTCAAATTCGCGGAGATTGTAAAAAAGACGAGCGCCGTACTCTGCAGGAGTCTTGCCTCCCGATAATAATACAGGGGCTTCAATTCCGGCACCGCTTATATTGTATGTAAGTACGCCGGCCTTTTTGCCACAGGCATTCGTTATACGGTTAAGCCTTTCTGCCATCTTGTCTTTTCTGCCCCGGAGAATATACATAGGTGCCTCAGGGGCATAGTGGCGGTATTTCATTCCCGGACTTTTGGGTGCATCTGAAGAGCCGGAGGAAAGGCGAATCATACCAATTTCACTTATAATTTCGCTTTCGGTTACAGCACCGGGACGCAGGATTGCGGGAGGCTCCACAGTCAGATCAAGAACTGTAGATTCCAGTCCGTACAGTGCGTCACCACCATCTATTATAACATCAGCCCTGCCATCCATATCAGCTATAACGTGTTTGGCGGCAGTGGGGCTGGGCTTGCCTGAAAGATTGGCACTGGGTGCGGCAATGGGCAGAGCGCAAAGACGTATGAGTGCATTTGCAACAGGGTGCGATGGCAACCTTATTGCAACAGTATCAAGCCCTGCAGTAACAATCGAAGGCACATTTTTTGATTTTTTAAGAATAAGAGTCAGAGGACCGCCCCAAAAGCGCTCCATAAGCTGTCTCGCCTTTGGTGGTACATATTCGCACAGAGAATATACATCTCTCATATCGGAAATGTGAACAATCAGCGGATTGTCGCCGGGACGTCCCTTGGCTTCAAATATTTTTTTAACAGCTTCCTCATCAAAAGCATTAGCGCCGAGACCGTATACAGTTTCGGTGGGAAAAGCACATATTCCGCCGTTTTTAATTGCTGTTGCAGCGGCAAGAAGCTCTGTGTCGCTGAAGTTATTTGGATTTACCTTTATGTGTGTTGTCATTGTTTCACCCTGAATTAATACATATTAAAGCCTTTTTTGAACATAATAAAATAGGCTTTAAATAAATTATATACCTTGCTTAAAAAAAAATCAATTGTTATTTAGAGGTTTTACCGTGATTATTGCTTTTTTCAGAACAATTATACTTTATATAGCGGTTATGATTTGTATGAGGCTGATGGGAAAACGTCAGCTTGGTGAAATGCAACCCTTTGAACTGGTTGTAACCATAATGATAAGTGATTTTGCCTCGGTGCCCATGCAAAATACAGGTGTTCCGCTTATAAACGGGCTTATACCGATTCTTACCCTGTCTGTGCTTGAAATATTTTTTTCATTCATTGTGCTTAAAAGTAAGCGCGCGAGAACAGTTCTCATAGGAAGACCCAGTATACTGATTCGCGGTGGTGAAATTGATATGGAAGAGCTTTCCCGTCTCCGCTTCAGCGTGGATGACCTTATAGAAGAAATACGAAAAAAGGATATAAGCGATATAGGTGATGTGGAAATTGCAGTACTTGAAACAGATGGTGGTTTCAGCGTTATACCAAAGGCAGATGCAAAAACAGTAACCCTTTCGGATTTGAATATAAAAGATGACAGTGAAGGATTGCCGTGTGAGATAATACTGGACGGCAGACGTATAAATGAAAATATGAAAAAATGCGGTATTTCGGAAAAAAGACTCAGAAAAATGCTTAACAAAATGGGATATACTAATATAGGAGATATTGCGGTTGCGACATATTCACAAAAAAGAGGGCTGACCGTAAAGAAAAAATAAATGAAAAGTTTTATAGTGGCTGTAGTAATTTTATGTATTATAATTTTTGGAATGTGTTTACACGAAATGGCATTATCGAGAGCAAACCAGGAACTTAACGAAATACTGGAGGACATACAAATAAGTATAATTGACAAGGAGTGGGACAGACTTTCAGAGGAAACAAACCGCTTAAATGATAAGTGGGACCAAATGTCGAAATGGATGTCCTGCGTCATAGAGCACGACGAGATAGATAACATTATGATAAGTGTTGCAAGTATAAAGGAGTACGCGCGGTACAGAGAAATACCTGAACTGATGGCAGAACTTTCTGCTCTTTACGAACTTATAAATCATATTCCCATAAAGGAACGACTATTGCCTCAAAATATATTATAGGAGTGAAATTACGTATGAAAGCAATTATAATGGCAGGCGGAGAAGGCAGACGTTTACGTCCCCTTACCTGTACTATGCCAAAGCCGATGGCACGGGTAATGAATAAGCCTGTTATGGAGCATATAATTAACCTACTCAAAAGACATAACATTACTCAAATAGGGGTTACACTTATGTATATGCCGGAGAGTATTAGAGAATATTTTGGTGACGGCAGTGATTTCGGCGTGAGTATAACATACTTTACTGAAGAAACCCCACTCGGAACCGCAGGTAGTGTGAAAAATGCAGGAAATTTTCTTGATGAGGATTTTCTTGTAATAAGTGGAGACGCTTTGTGTGATGTAGACCTTACTGCACTGATAAATTTTCACAAAGAAAAAAAGGCTGATGCAACACTGTGCCTTACACCTATGGAAATACCCATTGAATACGGTGTTGTGGTAACAAATAATCAGGGCAGGGTTGTAAGGTTTCTGGAAAAGCCTGCATGGAGTCAGGTGTTCAGCGATACGGTAAACACCGGAATATACGTCCTTAATCCCGATGTATTGAATCTTGCGGACAGTCTGCCGGCAGATTTTTCTAAAGATATATTCCCGGGCATGCTCAGTGAAAACAGACCTATATATGGCTATGTCACCGACAGCTATTGGTGTGATATCGGTGATATAAATGCATATCGTCACTGTCACTTTGATATTATGGACAAAAAGCTTGCTGATATGAATTATGTATCGGTGGGAGATGGTGTAACAATAGAAGATGGGGCGATTATAAATCAACCCGTATTTATAGGTACTGGTACCAGAATTAAAAGCGGAGCAGTTATAGATGCTTATACGGTAATTGGCGAAAATGTTACCGTGGGTAGGGATGCAAGTATTAAGCGCAGTATTATTTACGATGGATGTGTTATTGGTAAAGGAGTGCAGATACGCGGTGCAGTTTTGTGTGAAAATTGTGTTGTAAGAGAAGGAAGTGCAATATTTGAACAGGCAGTTGTGGGAGCCGGATGCATAGTAGAAGAACAGGTGCTGGTTAAGCCTTCTGTGAAAATATGGCCGGGGAAACAGCTGGAAGCAGGAAGTGTACAAAGTGAAAATATTGTATGGGGTTTTTCAGGATGCAGAAGTCTTTTCGGTGAGCGTGGTATGTGCGGCGAGGTAAATGCGGACATCACTCCCGAGCTTGCAGGAAAACTGGGAGCAGCTATAGGGAGTATGGGCAACAAAGAAAAAACAGGCTTATCCTGTGACGGGAGTGCCGCTTCTGAAATGCTTAAAAACTCGGTTAAGTCGGGGCTTTTGTCAGCGGGCGCACAGGTATATGATTTTGGTGACCAGCCGTTACCTGTTACAAGGGCGGGTATATGCATGTACAGATTGAAAAACGGCATACACATTTCATCTGACGGGGAGGGCAAATGCTGTGTGGATATACTTGACTGTCACGGTGCAAACCTACTTCCGGCGGACATTAAAAAAATCGAAAATGCGGTATCCTGTGAACAACTTAAAAGAGCTGAACCGGGTGCAATAGGTGAAGTTACATCCCTGTGCGAATACAAGCTTTATTACCTGAGGGAACTGATAAATCCTGTGAAAAAGGCAGAAACAAAGGTAAGAATTTTGTTTGCCTGTCCCTCTGAACAGGGCGGTAGGCTTATTGTAAATATTGCGGATGAGCTTGGTTGGGATGTAAGAATAATAAAAGATGAAATTTGCGCTGATGATACGCCTGTGCTCAAACATTTTTCAGAAATGGTAACTGCAGAAGAATGTACAATGGGTGTTATTATGGACAGGGTATGTGAACAGATGCTGCTATTTGACGAGCGGGGAAGAATGATTGACCGTGATAAATATAAAGCCCTTGCGGCGCTGATCATTATGAAAAAATTTGACAACACTGCAATTGCTGTAACTGTTTCTGCACCATCGGTAATAGAGGATATGGCAAAGCATTATGGTGCTCATATTATGCGAACAAAGGAATCGCCTCTTGAACTTATGGGTGCGCTTTGTACAGATGAGGCCAAGGAAGAGCTACACGAACAGTTTGTACTGCACTTTGATGCGGTGGGTGCAGTAGTAAAAATCATAGATTTTATGCAGAAGAACAGCACAGGACTTGCGGCATTGGTTGATGAAATTCCGCGGTTTTACACTGTACGCAGGAGTGCTGAGTGCAGGTTTGGTGATAAAGGTCGGGTAATACGGCGCATAATATCCGAAACCGACGATAGCAAGTTAAAAACCCTTGACGGAGTGGATATAACAGAGGAAAAGGGAAGGGTTGTAATTATTCCTGACAGAGTAAAGCCTGTGTGCACTCTTATGTGCGAAGCGGCAAGTGAAGAATATGCGGAAGAGCTTGCTGAAATTTATATGGAAAAGATAAAAAACCGGGAAAATTAAAAAAATAAAGTCCGATAAATATCGGGCTTTATTTTTAAACAAATTATCGATTATTATTGCGGTTGTGTAAAATTTAAGGTATAATATATATCATAAAACTTAAGGAGGATAAGTAATGAAAAAAGTCGCTTCTATTTTGTGCTGCATGGTATTGTTATGTACCATGATGCCTGTGTTTACACCGGTGTCAGCTTCAGTCGTTTCAAATGACCTGTTTGAAGGATATACAGCAACGGTTGTAAGTAAAAACGGGAATTTTGAAGGAGTAACAGAAACTACACTTAAAAATAGTGGATGGACTTTGCCTGAAGCATCGCTTGTGAGCAACAGCACGGATGCATACGAAGGTAGTGCTTATATAAGTATATCGCAGGGGGAAAGTGCAAAATTTTCGGCTACAGATTTACCGGATAATGTTTTTGTTCTGCAAGGCTATTATAAATGCGAAGAAAGTGACAAAGCTGCAGGAACAATGCTGTTTATGCAGGAGGATGATGTTTCGCGCTACTCTAATTATAATGGAACACTTTTATATAAAACCGAGTGGACAAGATTTGGTATGGCGCTTAATGCCAATAAAACAAAAAGTGGGGCAGTAAGCTTTGAAATAAGAAATACAGGTGAAGTAACATACCATTTTGATAACCTTGAGCTTATAAGACTTGATAATGCTGATACAAGAAATCTTGTTTCCAATTCAAGCTTCGAGTTTGATGATGTTGACAATGACGAAAATGCACAACACCATTATTCAAGCTGGTATAATAACGGTACAGCGCGACTTGTGGACGATGCCCACAAAGGCACAAAAGCAATGCAGGTTTTGGGTGGTAATATCTATACATATGCCTTCTTGCCCGATGTTAATTCCAACCGAACAAAATATGAAATTTCGGCATGGATTAAGTGGGAAAACGGAAGCAGCTTTGCTGCAGGAGACAGCAGTCTTACTGCACCACGTATAGGTGTTGAATCATATGCAGGAAATACACGAGTTGCGGCAAAGGATTACCATTTTACTGTGGAAAGCGGTATAAAATCAAATGACTGGTGCCACGTTAGGCTGGTGATGGACAGTGAGTCTACACCTGAAACACTCAGCTATTTCCGCATTTTCCTTTTTGCAGGCAGCGGAGCAACAATATGGGATGATGTATGCATAAAGCCTGTTGAAACCAATATGTATGTACTCAATGGTATGTACGAGGTTCAGGAGGAAATGGAATTAAATGCAGTGGGTTCATATGCACTGAGCGCGCAGTATGTTGGTGATGAAGGGGAGAAAGACGGTAAGGCGTTCTTTGCCCGTTACAGAAAAAGAATTGACGGAAAACTTCAGCTTGTTGATATATCAGCAGGAGCACTTAAGGCTGATGGACGGACAACATTACTTCATCTTGAAGGCGTGGATTCAAGTGATGATAATATGGTTATACGCGCATTTATGTGGGATTCGTCGCATAATCCCATTGATGATTTTGTTCTTGGAGAAAAGGAGTTTTCAGAAGATACTACCCCTATTATTAAAAACGGTAGTTTTGAAGATGTGCAAAACGGAGTGCCTGCCGGCATAACGTTCAGCCATCCTGTGGGAGGTGCAAATATTTCTCTTGTTACCGATGAGGTTTATTCGGGGGATTATGCATTAAAGCTCAATACCTCATCTAATGATGTTTACTTTGACTTTAATCTTTCCGATTTGTTCTACGGTACAACATATACATTGTCCTTTATGTATAAAGGGACTGTAACAAGTGATGTTACCGCAGGTAACAGGGAAAATGTTTCAGGTGTGACAGCCTTTACCCGCTATCACGCAGACACAGACAGCAGTGTATTCTATAACCGCGAATTTTATGCGCCGTCATCCTATTCATCAGATGAATGGACAAGATTTACATACACTTTCAGACTTTTGGAAGGCTCCAACCTGCTTGTTCGCCCTGCCCTTCGCAGCCGTAACAGCGAAATATATATTGACGATGTAAAGCTTGAGGTTGCTAAAGATTCTCCTGTGGCAAGAGTAGTAACTGATCAGGTATTCTACTATTCAGACCGTACAGGTAACGGACAGGCGGATATCATACTTTCACCGCACTTTGCCGGCAGAGGATATACCGTAAATGTTCGTCTTGTACAAGGTGTAATCAAGTCAAAGGAAGAAAAGGGACTTACCTTCGGAGCAGACAATAAAATCGAATTTACATACGACCTCGCCCTGCTTCGCCTTAAAGCAAGGGAATACAGGATAATTGTCAATATTTTTGATGCAGACGGAAGTATTGTGCAAACGATATCGCAGTCAATTTATAAATATGACAGGCCGTCCACAGTATCTGCTGACGGAACATTTACTGATATAAACGGTAAAGTGATAAATCCTATGTTCGCATATCATATTGGGTATGATGATTTTAAAGAGGCTGCCTCGGTAGGAATAAATGTTGTACAGTATTCACCGCCCAGCGATGTTAATGTATGCCTTGCACAGCTTGACGAAATGTACGAAATGGGAGTATACGCCGCTATTGTAAGCTACTGGGGTATGTATCCTGCAGGTCACAGTGTAAATTATGAAAGGGTTTCTGCCTACATAAACCAAATAAAGCACCACCCGGCAATATTCTGTTATATGGTAATGGATGAGCCATTCCTGAATAATCCGGAAGCACATGATGATTTGAGGAAATCTTATAAGATGTTGAGAGATGCCGATCCTGACAGACCTGCATATATTTGCGAAGGCTTCCCTGCATTTATGAAAGAGGTAGGAAAGTACTGTGATATAATGGCACCCGACCCATATCCCACGGGCGTACGCGGGGATATGGCGACATATGTAACCGATATGGTTAGCTATGCTAACGCCTATGTTGATGCTAAAAAACCCTTGATTACAATTTTGCAGGCATTTACCCAGTCAGGTAGACGTCCTACCGCTTTGGAATTACATTCTATGATGTATCAGTCTTTTATGACAGGTAGTGATGCAGCAGGCTTTTATACCTGGGAGCCCGACGATCCAAATATTGATACAAAAATAAGTGAAGGTGATTACTGGCCTATGCTTCAAAGCTTTTATGCAAACGAGCACGCTATAGTATACAAGTATTACGGACAAAAGCAGGGCGAAAAGTTCAGTGAAAGCAAAACTGCAAGCGGTAATGTATGGTATGAAAGCTGGAAAGACGGTGATAACCTTTATATGGTAATAGAAAACCGCAGTTCAGGCAGTGAAACCACGGCAACAATACCTCTTGTAAGCAGTGACGGAAAAACAATGGTTACGGCAACAGATATCAGCATTATAGGCTTTGGTAATAACGGAGCAATAATAACCGAAAAGTATGCGGATAAATTTGATATTAAGCTTAATCCGTCTGCAGCTGCTCTTATATGCATAAGAACAAATTCCACATCATCGACAAACGAAGGGGAATATACCGTCAGTACCGGTGGCGACTTTGAAGGATACACTCCGGCGGCATTAAAAAATATGGGATGGACGATTAACGAAACAGGCCTTGCAAATAATTCAGCTGAGGCCCACGGTGGAATCGGATATTTAAAGCTTGCGCCGGGAGAGTCTGTAACTTTTGCTACAAAGAGCTTTGCCGGCTACCGCTACCGCCTGGAAGGCTATTATAAACATGGCAGTGATGCTGAAACGGCTTCGGTACAGCTTTTTATGCATGAAAATGATGTGTCAAAGTTTACTAACTATAACAGCGCACTTGTTTATTCTGAGGATTGGACAAAGTTTGGTATGATTATGAACGCCTGTCGAACGGTAACAGGGGAAGTAGGCTTCAGTGTTGTGAATAACTCGGGTGCTACATTGTATCTTGATGATTTAAAACTGATAAGAATAACTGACGGAGACACTGAAAATCTCATTGCAAACACAGGTTTTGAATATGATGATGCGGATACAGAAACAACTATCCAGCACCACTATGCAAGCTGGTTTAATAACGGTAACCTGCGTCTTATAGAAGAAACTGACGGAAATAAGGCTCTGCAGGTTGTTTCGGGCAATGCCTATACATGGACACCATTACCAAATGCAAACCCAAATGGGCAGAAATACGAAATTACTGCACGCATTAAATGGGAAAACGGTAAGGCATTTGCCGAAGGTAACGGAGAGGTTACAGCACCTCGCATAGGTGTGGAATCTTATGCAGGAAGCAACCGCGTTGCGGCAAAGGATTACTACCTGACCGTAGACGGTGGTGTAAGCGGCAGTGACTGGTGCAATGTACGTATCCTGCTTGACAGTGAATCAACACCCGCAGGTTTTGACCAGTTCCGCATATTCCTGTGCCCTGGAACAGGAGCAACACTGTGGGATGACATATCTGTAAAACCATTAAAATAGTATTGACATTAAAAAACGGCTATAATTTTATAGCCGTTTTTTGTTGGTTATTTTACTGCATCACGCAGAATGTAATACTGAAGTATTTCATATTCATCAATCAGCTTTTGCTGTTTTTCGCCCGGGGAAGAAACAATTTCGCCGTCCTTATAGAATTTACCGCCGATAATTACCGGGAGCTCATGCTTTAGCTCATTTAGGAATGCAAAGTAGGGGGGCGGTGTTACACCCATATACTCAAACATTTCGGTGGCAAGATAGTTTGAAGAGATAAGCTCTCTTTTGCCGGTAGGCGGAGTGTTTTGCTCACGGAAGGCGGTGTTACCCCAGATAAGATACGGAGTTTTAAATTTGTTGATAAGACCCTCGGGGGTTGACTGGTCAATATTATAGCCTATGGCCTTGTAGCCTTGCTGTTCCGCATCGAAATAGGGGAGGTGGTCGCCGAAGAACACTATAATTGTAGGTGTATTCAGGGTGTCAATATAGTCTGCTATCTCGCCAAGAAGTCTGTCGGCATCTGAAAGTCCTAAAAAGTAGTTGTTTAAAATGTTATAAAGTGTATCATCAATGCCTTGGGGACGAACGAGAATGGGTTCACGTTCTGTTTCATAATCCATGTATGGGCCATGGTTTTGTATAGTAACTGTAAAGTTAAAGTAGGGCTTACCCGGAGCTTCGGATAAATGCTTTTTATAATTATCACATATGAGCTGACTTGTAACCGAGTCGCTGATATAATAATTTATTTTTTCTACATCATCGGGCAATTCGTCAGCCGTGATAAAATCATCAAAGCCCATATACCTGTAAACATTTTCGCGGTTATAGAACCAACTGTGACCGGGATGGATTGCGAGTGCAGAATAACCTGCATCTTTGAAGTAACGGGGGATACCGTACATGTTTTGTGTTACATATTTCTTGTATATATCGGGCATTGTTCTGTCAATCAGTGAAACATTTGCGCCACTTAAATACTCGAACTCGGCAGACGCGGTAGCACCTGCAAAGCCGGGAACAATCAGCTCACCGTACATTCCCTGCTCACGCAGACGTTGAATGTTTTGCAAAGGATTTGTGTCCTTTTTAAACTCAAGATTTTCCGCACTTGTGGTAAGGTCTGAGAAGGATTCACTCATAATTGCAATAACGTTTGGTATTTCCTGCGAACTGCTTTTTTCGTAACGGGCAAGAATATTTTCAGCAGCTTCTTTTGAATAACCTTCCGGAGGGTTAAAGGAATTTTTAAACTCAGACGAAAGAAAATAGTATATAAATCCTTTGTTGCGTGAAACATCAACCTCGTAATAGATGTTTGCAAAACCGTCTATGTTTTTTGAAATAGCCTTGTTCTGGTATACTGTAAAATACGAACAAACAAGCAAAACGAAGGAAACGATACCGCAAACAATGCGAAAAACAGGGGCATGTTTCTTTGGCTTTATTACTCTTGTAATATATATACCCAGTGCTATAAACAGCACAATCATTATAATAAGCACAGGTTCAAAGGTCAGCTCGTAGTTTTCCATGATATTTGCTGTTTCTTTTACAAGGGTAAGGTCAGTAGGCTTTAACGGGTCGTCGCGAAACAAAATTTTATAGTGATTTACAGTGAGTAAAAGCGCAAGCGGTGTCCCGGTAAGCCAAAAGCTTACAGATATTCTGCCTGTGACAGAATAAAAGAACATCATGATAAGAAAAACAGGCAAAAAGTTAAGCAGTGTTATAAGCGGCACTGCTACATAGGAAAAATAAGCAAACAGATGATAACCGTTCTGGAGTATCATCTGAAAAATTACAAGTAATAAGGACAAAACGGCAATGATTGTAATTGCAGACCGTTTATTGAGCCAGTTACTAAAAGCGTTAAATACATTTTTAATTTTGGTAGCCGTATAAATTACCTCCTAATCTTGGTCTTTAAGAGTAAATGAAGTGAGTGCAAGTAAAATAATATAAACTATTGAAATAATCTCAAAATATGTGTTCTGTAAAGAAAGATTAAATATAGTTCTTATAATTTCTGTGTATATAAACACCCTGCAGATTGAGGCGTTTCTTCTGTTAAGAATAAAGTACCATGCAAAAAGTATAAAAATCATATACACAAAATCAGTAAGTGTACATACATGGTAAAAAATCGACCTGAAGTTTGATACAAGAAGGACGATTGATGAAGCAAAAACATAAAGCTCATGCAACATAATAAGCGGCATAATTACGTATGCCAGTAAGCCGTGGAAGAAACGGGATAAGCCGCTTTCTCTTTTTACTTTATGCGGCTTATATGACACAGGTGTGTCATCAATAGGCATATATGTATAAGAAACAGGAGCTTCCTGCTCTGTTTCTGCAGGTGCAGTTTCCGCTTCGGCTTCAGTGTCACTTTCGTCGGTAGTGTCAACCTCTGCTGCAGCAAGCATCTCGTCTGTTATGGGTCTGAAAAGAGTTGTCTGTCCTGCCATTGCAGCTTCATCGCTGAACACGGGAACATCAGTTTCCTCTTTGGGTAATGGAGGAATTAAAATGGTATCACCGGAAACGGTGCTGGTTGCTTTATCTTCGACAGGATCTGTATCATCTGTTATAATGTCAAAAGCAGTAATAGGTTCGGTTTTTTTTGTTTCTGCAGAGGAAAAAACAGCAGAGTCGGGCTTTTCAGGAGCAGGAGAAGACGCGACAGTGTCGGTATGATTACTGCCGGAAATTCTTTCAATATAAATTTTTCTTGCTTCCTGCAACTGCTCGTGAGTGTATTTAGTCTCAGATTTGAGATTAATTACAAGCAGTAGCTCGTGGTCGGACATATTCTTAAAATCCATGTCTGCCTCCATTAATTTACAAAGTCAAACTCGATATCGCCAAAACGGACGGTATCGCCTTCCTCTATACCCATTTTTTCCAGTTCATCTATAATACCCTTGTTTTTAACACAACGCTGGAAATATTTAACCGATTCATCATCGCCGAAGTTTACTGCAGATATAAGCTTTTTAACATAGGGTCCGCTGATTTCGTAAACGCCATCCACAATATTTATTTCGTAGCTTTCAAGATCCATTTTTTCGTCGACATCAATGAAAATTTCGGGCGAATAAACGGGAGTGGGAGGGAGCTTATCAAGCTCGGATGTAATATATGACAGGAGTTCCTGTACGCCTTCGCCTGTAGCAGCACTTATTTTAAAGAACTTGTAGCCGGAAGATGTCACAAAATCTTCAAATTCTGCAATGGTTTCGGGGTCAGTAACCATTTCGCTTTTGTTACCTGCAACAATCTGCGGACGTGAAAGGAGATAGGGGTCAAAAAGCTCCAGTTCACGGTTTATAATTTCAAAATCCTCCATGGGATTTCTGCCTTCGATTCCCGAAATATCCACAAGATGTACTAAAAGTCTTGTGCGTTCAATATGGCGCAGAAATTCGTGACCAAGACCAATGCCCTCATGTGCGCCTTCGATAAGACCGGGGATATCGGCAATTACAAAAGATTTATCAAAATTCTTTACAACGCCAAGATTTGGCTGAAGAGTTGTAAAGTGATAGTTGGCAATTTTAGGTGCAGCGTCGCTCACTTTGGAAATAAGTGTGGATTTACCAACATTGGGGAAGCCTATAAGAGCAACATCTGCCAGAAGTTTAAGCTCAAGTATAATTTCGCGTTCCTGACCGGGCAGACCGGGTTTTGCAAACTTGGGCGCCTGTCGGGTAGGTGTGGCAAAATGAATGTTGCCAAAACCGCCGTTGCCACCACGTGCAACAACAAAGCTTGTGTTTTCTCCTGTCATATCGGCAATAAGCTTTCCGGTTTCAGCATCCTTTACAAGAGTGCCTTCGGGAACGTATACAATAACATCGGCACCCGATTTACCCGTTTTTTTGCGGGCGCATCCGTCGCTGCCGTTTTCTGCTTTATAAATTTTTTTGTATCTGAAATCCATTAGAGTGGTAAGCATTTTGTCAACCTGAAAAATAACATTTCCGCCGTGACCGCCGTCACCACCGTCAGGACCGCCTGCAGGCACATACTTTTCACGGCGGAAGGAAACAAGACCATTCCCACCTTTGCCTGCTTTTACGGTTATTTGAGCTGTATCAACAAACATTTTACTGTA
The DNA here is from genome assembly GCA_045592225.1 of Clostridia bacterium. GTDB lineage: Bacteria > Bacillota > Clostridia > UMGS1883 > UMGS1540 > JAZNUH01. The sequence continues at coordinate 22,203 of JAZNUH010000127.1, forward strand.
TCCTTTTCTTTAATTATGAAAAAAACGGGTTGCCAAGAGACAACCCGTTTTGTTTGTAATGTTACGCGCTGTAAACGCTGACTTTCTTCTTGTCTCTTCCCATACGTTCGAAACGAACACGGCCATCTACAAGAGCAAAAAGTGTATCATCGCTACCTTTGCCTACATTTGTGCCGGGATGGATTTTGGTTCCGCGCTGTCTTACCAGAATGTTACCTGCTAAAACCATCTGACCATCAGCTCTTTTAGCGCCCAGACGTTTGCTTTCGCTGTCACGTCCGTTCTTTGTGCTACCAACACCCTTTTTATGAGCGAATAACTGAATATTTAATGCAAACATTTATTACACCTCCGATTTTGAGATAAAATCACCATATTGTGATACAAGGTTATCAATAAACATAACCATACTTTGCAGAAGAACATCTGCCTTTTCGGCAAATTCTGTACTTAAGTGGGGTAGTGTACAAGAAACATAAGCTTCTCTCTGAACAACCTGTGCGGGAATACCGATTACCTCGGTGATACCGTTTACCGTTGTCCACACAACTGATGAAACCGATGCACAAACAATGTCCGCGCCTTCTTCGGCATATCCGCTGTGACCGCTCACCTCAAAAGAATTGATTCTGCCGTTTTTTCTTTTGAATTTAACAGTTATCATAACTGTTACGCGTTGATTTTTTCAATCTGTACTTTTGTGTAAGGCTGACGATGTCCCTGCTTTTTTCTGTAACCCTTCTTGGGCTTGTACTTGAAGATGATAACCTTCTTAGCTTTGCCGTTCTTTAATACCTTAGCGCTTACTGTTGCACCTGCAACTGTGGGAGCACCAACTGTAAGACCTGCTTCGCCACCAACAGCTAAAACCTTATCGAATGTAACTGTTGCACCGTCTTCAACTTCCAGCTTTTCAACAAATACAACATCACCTTCAGTTACGTTGTACTGTTTTCCGCCTGTTTCAATAATTGCGTACATGTAAATACACCTCCTAATATTTAATAAGGGCTCGCTAAAAAAGGCAAGTGCGCACACTTTTAAAGCCAGTTTTATGCGGCTTCCGAAGTATAATAACATATTTTATCAGTAAAGTCAAGGATTTTTTGCATAAAATATAACGAAAAATACATCATTTTTTTTGTTTATAATTAAATAATGAAAAACACAATAACTTTACTTGACTAAAACTGTAAAAAGAGATATAATGTATGCTGATATATTAGTTACATATTTTGGCTGGTTTGTTACAAAAGCAAAGTATGGCATAAAAATCACCGGAAAGGAAGAACGTAATGGTAAGACGAATTTTTGTTGAAAAGATACAGGATGTTGAAGCCGCTGATATGATGGCGGACCTTAAGGAGAACCTGGGGATTTCAGGGCTTTCCAGGGTACGTCTTGTAAAGAGATATGATATTTCAGGTATAACTGATGATGAGTATGCGGCTGCAAGAACAACCATTTTGTCCGAACCCCAGGTTGACCTCTGCTATGACGAAGAGTTCCCTGTAGACGGTGCAGACAAAATTTTTGCAATGGAATATCTGCCCGGTCAGTATGACCAGAGAGCAGACTCTGCAGCGCAGTGTATTCAAATTTTAACAGCAGGGGACAAGCCTCAGGTTAAAACTGCTACAGTTATACTGCTTTATGGGAATGTAAGTGACGCTGAGTTTGAAAAGATACAGAACTACATTATAAATCCTGTAGAAGCACAGCGTGCATCTATGGAAAAGCCTTTAACACTGGATATGGAAACAGTTGTTCCTGACGACGTTAAAACAGTTGAAGGCTTTACAGAAATGGATGATGCAGGTCTTAAGACGATGCTTGACACATTAGGTCTTGCTATGGATCTTGATGATTTAAGATTTTGCCGTGACTACTTCAAGACAGAAAACAGACAGCCTTCCTTAACTGAAATCAGAATGATTGATACTTATTGGTCTGACCATTGCAGACACACTACATTCTCAACAAAGCTTGAAAATGTGCTTATTGAAGATGCAGTTATTAAAAAGGTTTACGATGAATACATAAAGAACAGAAAAGAATACTATGGCGAGCGCAAGAAGGACATAACCTTTATGGATATGGCAACAATTGCAGGTAAGGAGCTGCGTAAAGCCGGTTACCTTAAAAACATTGACGTGTCCGAGGAAATTAATGCTTGCTCAATAGTAGTGCCTGTGGAGATTGACGGTAAAACCGAGGACTATCTCGTGATGTTTAAAAACGAAACACATAACCATCCTACCGAAATTGAACCCTTCGGTGGTGCGGCTACATGTCTTGGCGGTGCAATCCGTGACCCTCTGTCCGGAAGAGCTTATGTATATCAGGCAATGAGAATAACAGGTTGTGCTGACCCCAGAGCAACTGTTGCAGAAACTCTGCCAGGAAAACTGCCCCAGCGCAAAATCACACGTAAGGCAGCGGCAGGCTACAGCTCATACGGTAACCAGATAGGTCTTGCAACAGGCATGGTAAACGAAATTTATCATCCCAGATATGTTGCAAAGAGAATGGAACTTGGTGCGGTTATTGCGGCAGTTCCCAAGAAAAACGTTGTAAGAGAAACTCCCGCCCCCGGAGATATTATAATTCTTCTGGGCGGCAGAACAGGCCGTGACGGTTGTGGCGGTGCTACAGGCTCGTCCAAGGCTCATACAGAAAAATCCCTGTCCACCTGCGGCGCAGAGGTACAGAAAGGTAATCCCCCTGAAGAAAGAAAGATTCAGCGTCTCTTCCGCAAGGGTGAGGTTGCAAGAATGATTCTTCGTTGTAACGACTTTGGTGCAGGCGGTGTTTCCGTTGCAATTGGTGAACTTGCAGACGGACTTAGAATTGACCTTGATAAAGTACCCAAAAAGTACGAAGGTCTTGACGGTACCGAGCTTGCAATCAGTGAATCTCAGGAGAGAATGGCTGTTGTTATCAAGGCATCTGACCGCGAAAAGTTTATGGCAGAAGCACATCTTGAAAATCTTGAAGCTACCGAGGTTGCAGAGGTTACAGAAGAAAAGAGACTTGTTATGCACTGGAGAGGTAAGAAAATTGTTGACCTGTCCCGCGCATTCCTTGATACAAACGGTGCACAGAAAAACACCGATGTTAAAATTACAAAGGGTGAGTTTACAGACAGCTGTGTAGAAGTAAAGGGTAACACAACAACAGAAAAATGGATGAACGCACTTTCTGACCTCAATGTATGCAGTCAGAAGGGTCTTTCTGAAAGATTTGATGCATCCATCGGTGCTGGTAGCGTGTTTATGCCCTTTGGCGGATTGCATCAGCAGACTCCCACACAGAGTATGGTTGCCAAAATCCCTGTAGAAGGCGGCGAGAGTGATACAGGTACTGTTATGGCACACGGCTATAACCCCTACATGTCTGAAAAGAGTCCCTTCCACGGTGCGGTATATGCAATAGTTGAAGCGGTAACAAAGGCAGTAGCAGCAGGTGCTGACTACAAAGACTGTTACCTTACACTTCAGGAATTCTTCCAGAGACTTGGAACAAACCCCGAAAGATGGGGCGTGCCCATGGCGGCACTTCTTGGTGCATACTACGCACAGAAGAGCCTCTGTCTTGGGGCAATAGGCGGTAAGGACAGTATGTCGGGTTCATTTAACGAAATTGATGTTCCGCCCACACTGGTTGCTTTTGCTGTGTCCAACATTGACACAAGAAAAGCCGTTTCCAACGAAATTAAAAAGGCAGGCAGCAAGCTTTATATTGTAAAGGCTACACGCGATGCAGATAACCTGCCCATGTTTGATGAACTTAAAGCAAATTATGAACTTATTCACTCCTTAATTACCGAAGGAAAAGTTTTAAGCACATATGCAATAAGCGGCGGCGGTATTTGTGAAGCTGTTACAAAAATGTGCTTTGGTAATATGATTGGTGCAAAGATTGATGCAGACAATTACTTTGCGGCAGAAATCGGTTCAGTCATTATTGAAACAACAGAAGAAATCGGCGGCAAAAATGTTGTACTTTTAGGTGAAACAACAGCCGATGCAAAGATTGTTCTTGCTGATGGTGAAATTGACCTTGCAAAGGCATTTGAAAACTGGAGTACACCTCTTGCAAGCGTATTCCCTGAAAAGGTTAAGCTTACAGGAACAGCTGAAAACATTTCCTCTGATAAGAAATGTGCGCTCGTTGCTAAAAAGAGCTTTGCAAAGCCCCGTGTACTTATTCCTGTATTCCCGGGCAGCAACTGTGAATATGACAGCGCAAGAGCCTTTGAAAGGGCAGGCGCCGAGGCAGAAATATTTGTACTTCGTAACCTTTCTTCAAAGGATATAAAAGAATCAATCGAAGCATTGAAGCAGAAGATTGATGCGGCGCAGATTGTTATGATTCCCGGCGGTTTCTCGGGCGGAGACGAACCCGACGGTTCGGGCAAGTTTATTGCAACCGCATTCAGAAACCCGTATATTAAGGAAAGTGTTACAAATCTTCTGAATAATCGTGACGGTCTTATGCTGGGTATATGCAACGGCTTCCAGGCACTTATAAAGCTTGGTCTTGTACCCTTTGGCGAAATCCGTGATATGGATAACACCTGTCCCACACTTACATATAATACAATCGGCAGACATATGTCATCACTTATACAGACACGTATATGCTCGACTATGTCACCCTGGTTCTCATCTGTTAATGTTGGCGATGTTCACACAGTTGCAATTTCCCACGGTGAAGGTAAATTTGTGGCTGATGAAGAAACTGTTAAACGCCTTATTGCAAATGGACAGGTTGCTACACAGTATGTAGGTCTTGATGGAAATGCGTCAATGGAAATGCCCTATAACCCCAACGGCTCTGTTATGGCTATCGAAGGTATTACAAGTCCCGACGGCAGAGTTCTTGGTAAAATGGCTCACTCTGAACGTATTGGCAGAAATGTTTATAAAAATGTTCCCGGTGAAAAAGATCAGCAGATTTTCGAATCAGGTGTTAAATATTACAGATAATATATTCAGAGGTGAAATGCATGAAAAACATTTACGAAAGTCCGCTTAACTCCTGTTATTCAAGCAGAGAAATGAAAGAACTTTTCTCACCAGACAAAAAGTTCCGTACCTGGAGAAAATTATGGATTGCTCTTGCTGAGGCGGAATACGAGCTTGGACTTGGCGTTACACGTGAGCAGATAGAAGAAATGAAGCTGTTTGCTGACAATATAAACTATGATGTTGCACAGCAAAAGGAAAAGGAAGTGCACCACGAAGTTAAGGCGCACATATATGCATACGGAGAACAGTGCCCCAAAGCACGCTCTGTAATTAATCTGGGTGCTTCCGTCTGCTACGCCGGTGATAATACAGATATTATAATTATGCACGAAGCACTGTGGCTCATACGCAAAAGACTTATAAATGTAATCAATGTACTTGCGGCTTTTGCAATGAGATATAAAGATATGCCGACATTAGGCTTTACCCACCTTCAGCCCGCGCAGCTTACAACCGTAGGTAAGAGAGCCTGTTTGTGGCTTCAGGACCTTGTTATGGACCTGGAGTGCGTGGATGCACAGCTTTCAAAGGTTAAGCTTTTGGGTTCAAAGGGAACAACGGGCACACAGGCAAGCTTTATGGAAATGCTGGGCGGCGATGAACGCAAGGTAAAAGCACTTGACGTTAAAATTGCTTCTAAAATGGGATATAAAGATGTTTTCCCTGTTTCGGGACAGACATATCCTGGAAAGCTTGACAGTCAGTTTTTAAATGTTTTAAGCGGAATAGCACAGAGTGCGCATAAATTCAGTAATGATATAAGACTTCTTCAGCATCTTAAAGAAATTGAAGAACCCTTGGAAAAGAATCAACTTATTTCATCTGTAACGGCTTACAAGAAAAATCCGGTTCGTTCAGAACGCATAGCAGCTCTTGCGAGATATGTTATTATAAATGCAGTAAACCCCGCAATAACAGCGGCGGAACAGTGGCTTGAAAGAACAGAGGATGATTCTGCAAACAAGGGAATATCTGTTCCTGAGGCTTTCCTTGCAATCGATGCAATTCTCTGTGCTTATCAGAATGTTGCGGAGGGACTTGTGGTATATCCTAAGGTTATTGAACAGCACATTATGTGCGAATTACCCTTTATGGCAACCGAGAACATAGTTAAAGAAGCGGTTAAACGTGGCGGGGACCTTCAGGAACTTTGTGAAAAAATACGTGCACATTCTGCAGCGGCGGTAGCAGTTGTTAAGAATGAAGGTGCTGACAACGATATTATTCGCCGTATTGTTGCGGATGAAGCTTTTGGGCTTAATATGGATGATCTATCCAAAATACTAAAGCCTGAAAATTATGTAGGCAGAGCACCGCAGCAGACCCAGGAGTTTATAAAAGAATATATTAATCCTATAATCGAAGTTAACAGAAAATACATCGGTGATGGAGAGAAAGTTTACGTATAAAATTAATGAAAAAGGACTGTCAAAGACAGTCCTTTTTTGGGTAGTGATGAAAGAAGTGTAGGCTCCATGTAGCAAATGAAATGTTTATTTATTATTTTGCTATGTATATTACGCGGTGTTTTAAATATTACAAGGTGTAATAATGTAAATTGATTAAAAACATGTTGAAAAAAGCTGTGATTTATGATAAAATTAATCAAGTAATTTATACTGAGGAGGATGCATAATGAAAAAATTTGTAGGAGTAATTTTGGTGCTGACAATGCTTATGTCAGTAATGGCATCTCTCGGAGTTTCTGCCGCTACACTTTCGGCTGATGCACCAGAAATGAACGTAAACCTTATGCCTAACTCTGATCTTGAAGAGATTGGTGAAGACGGTTATCCTGTAAATATTCAGGCATACCGTGGCTGGGAGGGTGGCTTTGTTACACATGTTACTGATGACACCCACAGCGGTAAAAGTGCAATAAAGGTTGCAACAGAAGAAGGCGGACACAACGCATGGGCAAACATGCAGGCGTGAGGCTTTGTTGGTGGCTGTACAGTTGGGCTTACCTTCTGGTACAAGTGCGAACTGCCTGAGAGATCAGGTGAGAACGCAAAAGCTATGCTCGGTGTTAAGTTTGAAGGCTACCAGCAGGGTGCAATCCGTGCTGACTGGGGCGCCGGTTCCGGTGAATTTGAGGTGGCTACAGAGAGCAAAAAGGAATGGACAAAGGGTTCTGTTCAGTACACGCTGGATGAAAGAGCAACAATGGTTGCATGTTATTTCCGTCTGTACAACCAGAACAAAGGTAGCGTTATATTTGATGACGTAGAAATTAAAATGGTAAAAATGCCTGAGCTTACATTCCAGGCAAATACAGACACAATTTTCTATTATGATGATATAAAGCAGACAGAAGGTTATGCTTATGTTGATATGAACAAAAACTTTGTTGACGAAGGCTATACTGCAGACTTTGCATTTATGGATGGCAATGCAGTAGTTGATGAAGCAAAGGGCGTTACATTTGAAAATCATCAGGCTCGCTTTACATATCCTTTAACATATTTAAAAGAACTTAAAAAGGAATATAACGTTGCAATTAAGGTAAAAGACGCAAAGGGTGCTGTTTTATATGAGGCAACCGAACGAATTTTTAAATACCCCCGTCCCAAGGCAATATCCAAAGACGGTGTGTACACAGATAAAAACGGTAAAATTGTAAAACCTGTATTCAATTATCATATGTCGGCGTGGGACGATAAGGAAGCTTGGGAAAATGCGGCGAAGGCAGGTATAAACGTAATGCAGTATTCTGCACCCAGCAACGTGGACGCTTGTCTCAAACAGCTGGATGAAATGTACGAAAAGGGTCTTTATGCAGCAGTTGTATGCTACTGGGGAATGTACCCTGCGGGACACGAAAGAAACAGACAGCAGGTTTATGATTTTATGATGAAGATAAAGGACCATCCTGCAGTATTTTGCTGGATGGCAATGGACGAAGCATTCCTTGCAGGTTATGCAAACAAGCAGAATATGATTGAATCATACATAATGCTCAGAAGCATTGATGATTACGTTCCTGTATATTCCTGTGAAGCTGCAAGAAACTTCTTCCACATAGCATCCAATGTTTGTGATATTATGGGTCCCGACCCCTATCCCGCACAGTGGAACAGCTACGGAACTTTTGTTCCTATGGTTATTGACGAAGCGGTTACAGAAGCAAGTAAAAGAGGCAGAATGGTTGTAGGTATTCTGCAGTCTTGTATGGTAGGTACTCTGCCTGAATATATTCCCACACCAGTTCAGGAACACTCTATGATTATGCAGAACTATATGGCAGGCGCTAAGGGTCACGGATGGTATGCGTGGGAGCCGGATAATAAAACATATGACGTTCGTCTTGACCAAAGTGACCGTTGGGAAGTAATGCTTAAGTATAACGAACTTGAAAGTGACCATATTTTGCGTTATTTTATAACAGGTGAATATGTAAACTTTAATGTTGAAAAACCCGGGGATGTACGTGCGCAGACAGGTGATGCGTGGTACGAAACATGGACAGACGGCAAGGATGTTTACGGTATTGTTCAGAACAGACTTGGTGAAGAACTTGAAACAACAGTTTCACTTACAAGTGAAAACGAGGCAATTACAATTAAAGATTACGAATTCTCCCTTGTTTACGACGGTGCCGCAGAGCCTGTGGTAACACCCGGTGAAGGAGAATTTAAAGTTAAACTGCAGCCCTATCATGCAATTATGTTTAAGATAGATGCCAAAGAAGATGTAGATATAAACCTGCTTAAATCAATGAGCGATATGGCAGGCTATGATTGGGCAGCAGAAGCTGTTAACTTCTTGTATGACAAGGGAATAGAAGAACAGAACGAGGATATGACATTTGCTCCCGGTGAAGCTATTACAAGAGGCGATTTTGCTAAGTTCCTTATAAGAACACTGGAGCTTAAAACATCTTCTCTGCAGGGTAACTTCAACGATGTTGACCCCGCCGCAGATTATGCACAGGAAATTGCAACAGGTAAGGCACTCGGAATACTCAACGGTGTTGGTGCCAATATGTATAACCCTGAAGCAGCAATCACAAGACAGGACCTTATGGTAATTTGTGCACGTGCAATGCGTTATTTCGGTCCTGTAAATGCAACAAACACAACACTCGACAGCTTCCCTGACAGTGCAGATATTGCAGGATATGCACAGAAGGATGTAACCGCAATGGTTGAAGCAGGAATTATAAAGGGTAATGCCGACGGTACAATCAATCCTTTGGGTAACACAACAAGAGCTGAAGCGGCAGTAATTATGCAGAGAATATTCGGCTGGAAAAATGCATAATTTTAACCCTTCCTATAGTAAGATTAACCCTTGACTATAACAAAATGCGGGTGATACAATGTATATAGCCCAAAACTTTTTTCATTTTGTCCTTCTGGACCATTCGACAGGACGGAGCATTTACGCTCCGTCTTGTCAACTGAAAAGCGGGCTATTACAAACACAATTCTAAGGAGGAAATAACAATGATTAAGCTCAGATTATGGGCAACAGCTGTTCTGATCGTGTTTATGACTATGTTGACAGTAGGCACTGTTTCGGCAGCAACACCTTTTACCGACATAGCAGGTGCAGATTGCGAAAAAGCTGTTGAAGTACTTTATGCATTAGACCTTGTAGAAGGAAGAACAGAGGACATGTTTGCACCTCACGTAAATCTTACAAGAGCAGAACTTTCTACAATAATTATGCGCCTTATGGATCTTGAAAATCCCACAGGCAC
>JAZNUH010000128.1:0-9779 GCA_045592225.1 Clostridia bacterium
TAATCCTGTTTGCTCCCCACGCTTTCGCGCCTCAGCGTCAGTTACTGTCCAGAAAGCCGCCTTCGCCACCGGTGTTCCTCCTAATATCTACGCATTTCACCGCTACACTAGGAATTCCGCTTTCCTCTCCAGCACTCAAGATATGCAGTTTTGAATGCAGCCCCACGGTTGAGCCGTGATATTTCACATCCAACTTACTTACCCGCCTACACGCCCTTTACACCCAGTAAATCCGGACAACGCTCGCCACCTACGTATTACCGCGGCTGCTGGCACGTAGTTAGCCGTGGCTTCCTCCTCAGGTACCGTCCATTCTCGTCCCTGAAGACATAAGTTTACGATCCGAAAACCTTCATCCTTCACGCGGCGTCGCTGCGTCAGGGTTGCCCCCATTGCGCAATATTCCCCACTGCTGCCTCCCGTAGGAGTCTGGGCCGTGTCTCAGTCCCAATGTGGCCGGCCAACCTCTCAGTCCGGCTACCGATCGTCGACTTGGTGAGCCGTTACCTCACCAACTATCTAATCGGACGCGAGTCCATCCCTGAGCGATAAATCTTTGATATATCTGTCATGCGGCAAATATATGTTATGCGGTATTAGCGTACCTTTCGGTACGTTATTCCCCTCTCAAGGGCAGGTTACTCACGTGTTACTCACCCGTCCGCCACTAAGTAGTCCAAGAAATCTGCCGAAGCTTCATTCTCGGGTACCCCGTTCGACTTGCTTGTGTTAAGCACGCCGCCAGCGTTCGTCCTGAGCCAGGATCAAACTCTCAATAAAAATATTATTGAGCATTCTCTTAGCTCTTGTTTACTTTTTGTACTGGCTTGTACGTTTAGTACATTTTAACTCAAATATTTATTTGAGCCCTCTTACGCTATTTAATTTTCAAAGTCCAATCCCACCGATGCGGTGGAGTTATATTGTACCATACAGAGCTTTACTTTGTCAAGACTTTTTTTAAATTCTTTTCAAACTTTTTCTGCTCTGCGGCGCAACAGTGCATATTTTAGCATCAACACACCCCCTTTGTCAAGTCTTTTTTGAAAAATTTTTTTAAGTTTTTTTATAAAACAGAAAAAGGCACTTTAAAGCGCCTTTTCGTATGTCTGTTTTTGTGCTTTTTGCCTAAAAATTAACTGTTGCAACCGCATTCTGGTCAAGCTCTGCCACTGTCCCCTTTTTAAAAGCATAGTAGCCTGCGCAAGAAATCATTGCCGCATTGTCGGTACACCAGCGCATGGGAGGTACATAAAATTCCGCCCCTCTTTTTTTGCAAAGCTGTGCAAGCTGCTCCCTGAGTCTTTTATTTGCCGCAACACCTCCGGCTAAGGCAACCTTTTTGGCTCCCGATGCCGCCATACCCTTTTCAACCGCCATACAGAGAGTGTCCACCGCCGCCGCTTCAAAGGATGCCGCTACGTCGTGTGTATTAACCTCTCTGCAGCCCTGCTCTTCCTTGTGCAGATAATTTATAACCGCGGTTTTGAGTCCGCTGAAGCTTATATCGTTGCCCGACACCGAGCGGGGGAAACGTATTGCCTCGGGATTACCCTCTGCCGCGTGCTTGCTCAAAACAGGCCCGCCGGGATAACCAAGACCCAGCACACGCGCCACCTTGTCAAATGCCTCACCTGCCGCATCATCGGTTGTTGCACCAATAACCTTAACCTTGTCATAATCCTCCACATACATAACGTGACTGTGTCCGCCCGATGCTACAAGACAAAGGAAGGGTGGCTCAAGCTCAGGGTATTCAATGTAGTTCGCAGAGATATGCCCGAATATATGGTTTACAGGAATAAGCGGCTTGCCTAAAGCATAAGCATACCCTTTTGCAAAGGACAATCCTGCCAACAATGCACCAATAAGTCCGGGGCCTGCGGTAACCGCTATTCCGTCAAGCTGTTCGGGGGTTACATCCGCTTCTTCAAGCGCACTCTTTACAACCGCCGAAATCTTTTCTATATGCTTGCGCGATGCTATTTCAGGCACCACACCGCCGTATTTTTTATGAAGGTCCGCCTGCGAGTAAATCACATCACTTAAAACCTTGCGTCCGTCAAGAGTAACCGACGCCGCCGTTTCGTCGCAGGAGGATTCTATTCCAAGAATTAAGCTCATCCGAAAACATCCTTTTCTTAAAATTCCGTATAAGTATACCACATTGTTTTCAAAATATCAACCTACATATATATTAATAAGGTAATTTTTCATAAAATCCTTTATTTATTTCAAAATATATGGTATAATTATTTAATACATAAATCTATAAACAGAAAGGTATTTACCATGCCACTTGACGCGATTGCCGTTACTTGCTTAAAAGACGAATTCAACCGCACACTTTCAGGCGGAAGGGTTGAAAAAATATACCAGCCCGAACGTGACGAAATAGCGGTTATAATAAAAACACGTGCAGACCGATTCCGCCTTGTTATAAGTGCAGACTCATCAAACCCCTGTACTTATATTTCGGACGCATCAAAGCAAAATCCACTGTCCGCACCTCTTTTTTGTATGCTTTTAAGAAAGCATCTGGGTGGCGGCGTGCTTGAATCGGTTTTGGGTACACCCTATGAACGAATTGTCGATTTTACCTTTTCAGCCTACAACGAGTTGGGCGACAAGGTCACACGCAGACTGACCGCCGAGCTTATGGGCAGATTCAGCAACATTATTCTCACCGATGAGGAGGGCAGAATTATCGACTGTGTCCGCCGGGTTGACCTGACGGTAAGCAGTGTGCGATGCCTTTTGCCCGGTCTGTTTTATGAACAACCCCCGGCACACGATAAGCTTGACCCGTCAACTGCTTCGCACAGTGATATTTTCACCACCCTTTTGTCGGTTGACGGAGATGTGCGTGCTGACAAGGCCATTGTCCGCCTTTTCGCAGGCATGAGCCCTCTTGCGGCAAAGGAAATTACCTTCCGCGCCACCGGAGATACAGATACTCCGCTTACTGCGGCAAACGCCAAGACCATTGCCGATGTGCTTGCAGCCTTTTTCGAAAAGGTGAATAACAACCAATTCACCCCCTGTCTGCTCATTGATGACGATGGCAGACCTGCAGATTATGCAGCCTATGATGTGGGCTGCTACGGCAATCTTTACAAGGTAGTTTATTTTGACAGTATAAGCGCGGCAATGGAGGAATTTTACCACAAGCGCGACCTTATTGAACGTATGCGTCAGAAAAGCGCAGCTCTGCGCAAAACCGCCTCCAACATTCTGGAGCGCCACCGCAGAAAGCTTGCTCTTCAGCAGGAAACTCTTGCCTCTGCCGCAGACAACGAAAGGTACAGACTTTACGGTGAAATTCTGACCGCCAATTTATATAAGGGTGAAACCCCTGCCCCGACTATTACCCTGGAAAACTTCTACGAGGACAATTCTCCCATCACCATTCCTCTTGACACCGCCAAATCCCTGTCACAAAATGCCCAGCATTACTTTACAAAATACAGGAAGGCAAAAACCGCAGAGAAAATGGCGGCAGAGCAGATTGAAATAAACATGCGTGAAATTGAATATGTTGAAAGCGTGCTGGCGGCTATCGACAATGCTGAAACCACTGCCGAACTTTCTGAAATCCGCACCGAGCTTGTATCGGGCGGGTATATACGCGAAACCGGCAAGAAGCAAAAGCCTTCTCCTGCCGTTCCTTTAAAGCTGACAGTTGACGGCTTTGAGGTGTACATCGGCAAAAACAATCGCCAAAACGATTTTGTCACCTTTAAAGTGGGCAGAACCGAGGATATATGGTTGCATGTCAAGGATATGCCCGGCTCGCACGCAATTATAAAAACCCTGCGTGATACTCCCACTCCCGACAGCGTGATAGAAAAGGTTGCCTGCTACGCCGCCTTTTACAGTAAGGGACGAACATCACCCCTTGTTCCCATTGATTACACAACCGTCAAAAATGTTAAAAAGCCACCCGGCGCAAAGCCCGGTATGGTTATATATGATAAATACAAAACAGCCTATGTAAAACCCATTGAACCAACGGTATAAAGGAGCTGAAATCATGAAAAAATTATGTTCTGTAATTCTTACAACCACCTTGTTGCTTTTGATTTTGTCGGGAATGTCCGTTTCCGCCGCAACAGCTCCCACAATGGAAGATGTAATTCTGTCTGCCGCGGAAAGCTTACAGAAATCAGCCGACCTTTCTTCATTTAATCTCCCGCCAACTGCAGAGAGTGTAGCAACAGTTCAGAAGGCATTTCAAACTGTGCATAACAGTAACCCGTACCTGTTTTATATTGATGCCTCGTACCGTATTTCCCACACGGCGAGTAATATACTTTCGCTTAATTTCAACTATCTGTACGCACCTGACGAGATTGATGATATGACAGCCGAGATAGATGCCACCGTAAACACTTTTATGCAAAAGTATATAACTCCTTCAATGACCACCTTGCAAAAAGAGCTTGCGGCACACGATTATCTGGTAAACACAATAACCTACAAGGAAACGGGTGCCCTGTCCCATTCCGCTTACGGAGCTCTTGTACAGGGCGAGGCGGTGTGCGAAGGCTATTCCCTTGCTTTTTCACTTCTGCTTGGCAAAATGGGAATTCCATGTACAATGATTACAAGCCGCGAAATGTCACATGCTTGGAATGTGGTTCAGATTGACGGCGAATGGTACCACACAGACGTAACCTGGGCAGACCCGGTTCCTGACCGCAAGGGCAGAATAAACTACTATTATTTTAACTGTTCTTCCGAATACTTTAAAAACCCGTCCATCCCCACCCAACCCGGCGAAATTGTTTGTCTGGATAAGCATTCCTGGGATGAAGAGCTTTATGCACAGTACTCCGCAACAAGCAATAAGTACGCATACATTCATAAAGCAGAACAGGCAGCACGTACCGACGATTTCTTTTACTATTATGACAGAGAAAATGCCGGTCTTTCAAAAATTTCTGTAAACGGTGGCACGCCTGTTGTTTTAAAAACCAACACTCGTCCGATGTTTATACAGGTTATGGATAACACCCTTTATTTTTCAAACTACAATAACGGCGGTTTTCTCTCACTTATAAAAACCGACGGCACAGGTCACCGCACACTCAATTCAAAGCGGAGTGACTACCTTTACATTGACAACGGAATACTCCACTTTTACCTGACCAATTCGGAGGAGTGGGATGCTATAGATGTTGACCTTGGCTCTTACCATGCCACAGAGATAAATTATGCCTATTTTTCTGCCGACGGCAAGCTTATAACCGACCTGCCGGAGTCGGGCGAAAACATAAGCGCTCACATATCGCTTGAGAACAAAACCGAGAATGAGGATTTCGATGTAAGACTTATTGTCGGACTGTACAGCGACAGCGGCAGACTTATGGGAACAAATGTTAAAACCCTGTCCCTTTCCGCAGGTGCAAGCCATGTGACCGGACATGTGGATATTCCTGTACAGGATAACACCGCACAGGCAAAATTCTTTGCACTTATAAATATGAAACCAATTATGAATTATATAATTATAGATTAAAGGAGTGGATTTTTTGAACAACCCACCTGTACCCCAGATAATAACTGATACTCTGGAAAAAAACTATATGCCCTATGCGATGAGCGTAATTATTTCCCGTGCTATTCCTGAAATAGACGGATTCAAGCCATCACACAGAAAGCTTTTATACACCATGTATAAAATGGGTCTGTTAACAGGTAACCGAACAAAGTCGTCCAACATTGTAGGTCAGACAATGAAGCTTAACCCCCACGGTGATGCGGCCATTTACGAAACTCTTGTACGTCTTACCACCAGCAACGAGGCACTTTTACATCCTCTTATCGATTCAAAGGGCAGCTTTGGTAAGCAATACAGCCGTGACATGGCATTTGCTGCACACAGATATACAGAGGCAAAGCTGGACAGCATTTGTAACGAGGTATTCACCGACATTGACAAGGACACCGTTGATTTTGTGGACAACTATGACGGAACAATGCGCGAGCCTGTGCTTTTGCCTGCTGCATTCCCCACAATACTTACAAATGCCAATCAGGGTATTGCCGTTGGTATGGCAAGTAACATATGCTCATTTAACTTAAGAGAGCTGTGCGAAACCACCATTGCACTTATGAAAAACCCTGACCACGATGTTCAGAGTACACTGCTTGCTCCCGATTTCCCCGGTGGCGGTATTCTGCTTTACAACGCTGCAGAAATAAACGAAATTTACAATACAGGCAGAGGCAGTTTCAAGCTTCGTGCAAAATATACCTTTGATAAGAAGAACAACTGCATCGAGGTAACCGAAATACCCTACTCCACCTCCATAGAGGCAATAATAGACAAGCTTGCCGAGCTTATACGCGACAACAAGCTCCGCGAGGTTTCCGACGTGCGTGACGAAACCGACCAGGGCGGTCTTAAGCTGGCTATTGACGTAAAGCGCGGAACAGATGTTGATAAGCTTATGACACGCCTTTACAAGGTTACACCCCTGCAGGATTCCTTCAGCTGTAACTTTAATATACTTATTAACAGCAGTCCCAGAGTCATGGGTGTTGCCGAAATACTGCGTGAGTGGATTTCCTTCCGTATGACATCGGTAAAACGCCGCATAGCATTTGATATTAAAAAGAAGGAAGAAAAGCTTCACCTTCTCCTGGGGCTTAAGAAAATTCTGCTTGACATTGACAAGGCAATTAAAATAGTAAGAGAAACCGAAGACGATGCACAGGTTGTACCCAACCTCATGGCAGGATTTGGTATAGATAAGGTCCAGGCTGAATATGTTGCTGAAATCAAGCTGAGAAACTTGAATAAACAGTACATTTTAAAGCGTACCGCAGAAACCGATGAGCTGGCAAAGGAAATTGAAGAGCTTAAGTTCACCCTCGGCAGCGACAAGGAAATAAAGAAGCTTATTGCCGCTGATTTAAAACGCATCTCGGCAAAATATGGTCAGGACAGAAAAACCGAAATCGTCAAGGAGGACGAGGTTGAGCATTACACAGAAGAAAAATATATTGAAGACTATAACCTCAAGGTATTTTTAACCCGCGCGGGATATTTAAAGAAAATTACTCTTGTATCCCTGCGCTCGGCAGCTGAACATAAGCTTAAAGAGGATGACGAAATTATATGTGAGTATGAGTCCACCAACAAGTGTGACCTTCTCCTTTTCAGCGACAAACAGACGGTTTACAAGGTTAAGCTTTACGATTTGCCCGATTGTAAGGCAAGCGCCATGGGTGAATATTTGCCCAATGTTTTGGGACTTGAACCTGAAGAAAAAATTGTATATGCCATTCCTACAGAAAAGTACGAAGGCATAATGCTCTTTGCCTTTGAAAACGGTAAGGTTGCAAAGGTGCCCCTTTCTGCATACGAAACCAAGCTTAACCGTAAAAAGCTTGCAAACGCTTACGGTGCGGCTTCTCCCCTTGCATCGGCACTTTTCCTGCCTGCTGACGGAGATATTGTTCTTACTACATCAGCTGAAAAGATTTTAACCGCTTCAACAGCGGATATTCCTTTAAAAACCACCAGAAGTACACAGGGTGTACAGGTAATGCGCCTTAAAAAGGGCAGTGTACTGTCAGGAATGACCGATATGGCATCCTGCGGACTTGCAGACCCTGAAAGCTACCGCGCGCGCAATCTCCCCTCAGGCGGATATTACCCCAAGGACGATGATGCACCGCAGACAACTATGTTTTAATATATAATTTATTTTTCACAGAAGGGATGTGTATACTATGAATGACCCCATTATTGCAATGTGGATTGTGGCAGTAATAGTTTTTGCTGTCGTTGAGGCGGTTACCGCAAACCTTTTGACAATATGGTTTGCCGCGGGCGCGCTTGCCGCATTGCTTGCAAACTGTCTTGGTGCTTCCCTGCCCGTACAGATTGCAGTTTTTGTTGCAGTTTCGCTATTGCTTTTTGCAATTCTTTTCCCTGCAGCAAAAAAACATCTTACAGGCAAAAAAACCGCTACAAACGCAGACCGTGTTATTGGTAAACAGGGAGTAGTAACACAGACAGTAAACAACACTCTCGGAGCAGGACAGGTAAAGGTCGGCGGAGAAATATGGTCCGCCCGCTCTGCCGATGGAAATGTAATTGGAGAAGATGCTCTTGTCCGCATACTCTCAATTGAGGGTGTAAAGCTTATAGTTGAAGTATCAGAAGGAGGTACAAATTAATGACATTATTAATTATTGTAGTTTTAGCACTTATTGTTCTTATTGCAAACACCAAAATAGTTCCCCAGGCATACGCCTATATAATTGAAAGACTTGGCGCTTATAACGGCACCTGGTCTGTTGGTATTCACATTAAAATTCCCTTTATCGACAAGGTTGCAAAAAAAGTTAACCTTAAAGAACAGGTTGTGGATTTTGAACCCCAGGCTGTTATAACCAAGGATAATGTTACAATGAACATTGACACGGTTGTATATTTTCAGATAACCGACCCCAAGCTTTATACTTACGGTGTTGAACGCCCCATGATGGCTATTGAAAATCTCACTGCCACCACTCTGCGAAACATTATAGGTGATTTGGAGCTTGATGAAACCCTCACATCCAGAGATACTGTAAACACAAAAATGCGCTCTATTCTTGACGAGGCAACAGACCCCTGGGGTATTAAAATAAACAGAGTGGAGCTCAAAAACATTCTGCCTCCCCGTGAAATTCAGGATGCTATGGAAAAGCAGATGAAAGCAGAGCGTGAACGCCGTGAAGCAATACTCCGCGCAGAGGGTGAAAAGAAGGCTGCTATTTTGGTTGCAGAAGGTGAAAAGGAATCTGCCATTCTTCGTGCAGAGGCGCACAAGGAAGCGGCTATACGTGAGGCAGAGGGTGAAGCTGAAGCCCTTATCAAGGTTCAGTCTGCCGAAGCAGAGGCAATACGCCTTATAAACGAAGCAAAGCCCAGCCGCGAATATCTTACAATAAAGAGCCTTGAAGCATTTGAAAAGGCTGCCGACGGCAAGGCAACAAAGCTGATAGTACCCTCGGATATGCAGAACATAACCTCGCTTGCGGCTTCGGTAAAGGAATTTATTTCGGACAACAAATAACAGGAGATTTACTTTGAATGAACAAAGAATAATAGAAGGTATAGTAAATTCGGTCACCTTTACAAACGAGGAGACCGGATTTACCGTTTGTGACATAGACTGCGACGGTATACTCATAACCGCCGTTGGTACTATGCCGGGATTATCCGCAGGCGAATCTGTACGGCTTTGCGGTAATCTTGTTATGCACCCAAGTTATGGTGAACAGCTTAAGGTTACTTCCTTTGAAAAGACCACCCCTGCCGGTGAGGCGCAGATACTTGTTTATCTGTCCTCGGGCATAATAAAGGGGATAGGCCCGTCCACCGCAATCAAAATTGTTAATATGTTCGGCGAGGAGTCGCTTGATGTAATACGCGATGACCCCGACCGTCTCTCTAAGGTTAAAGGAATAAGCAAAAACAAGGCGCTGGCAATGCAGGAATCATACCTGCTTAATCAGTCGGTGCAAAATATTGTAATGTTTCTTGCGCCCTTTGGGGTTACTCCCGCCCTTGCAATAAAAGTATACAAGCATTTTGGCCTTACCTCTGTATCCGAAATACAAAAGGACCCCTACGTACTTTGCGATGTAAACGGCATAGGCTTTATAACTGCTGATAAAATTGCACGACAGATGGATGCTGACCTGCAGAGCGAAAGCCGTATTGCAGGAGGAATAAAATATATTCTCACCTCTTACGCGCAAAACGGAAACACCTG
>JAZNUH010000129.1:0-4705 GCA_045592225.1 Clostridia bacterium
GAGCTTGGTAAAATTCCGGTAAGTATGGCTGTTGACTGTTTCGCAGTTGACTTTGTACTGCTCGACAAGGACGGTAAAATTGTCGGTGATTCTGTGTCATACCGCGACAAGCGCACAGACGGAATGTGTGCCAGCGGAGTAATGGATATTGATAAAATGTACCGTATAACAGGCAAACTGGCGGGCGATATCAATTCTATATTCCAGCTGATTAGTGTCAAACAGACAAGCGACGAGCTGGAGAGAGCCGAAAGGTTCCTCCAGCTCCCCGAATACTTCAACTACCTGCTTACAGGTGTTGACCTCAATGAGTACACAAACAGCGAATCTACATTACTCATAAATCCTGTAACAGAGGATTTTGACAAAGAACTTTTAAAGGACGCAGGCATCCCTGAAAGATTATTCAAAAAGCCTGCATTCCCTATGACCGAGGTTGGTCCCTTAAAGCCTGAAATTGAAAAAGAAGTAGGCTTTAACTGCAAGGTTATTCTCCCTGCAGCACACGATACAATTTCTGCCTTTATGGCAGTACCCGAGGCTGAAGACAGTGTTTTCATAAGCTCGGGCACCTGGTCCATGATGGGTACATATATGGATAAGCCTATTATTTCGGAACAGGCTAAACAGCTCGGCTGCACCAATATGTATATCTACAAAGGTGTAGTTGGTTGTGTAAAGGGCATTACAGGCCTTTGGATGATTCAGTCGGTAAAGCGCGAGCTTAACGACGAATTCAGCTATGACGATTTGTGCGATATGGCACGCGCATCGGAATATGAAGGTGTTATAGATGTTAACGATAAGTGCTTTATGGCACCTGACAGTATGGTTGAAGAGGTAACACGCTATCTTAAAGAGCATACCGGCAAAGCACCCGAAACAACAGGCGATGTTGTTAAGGCAATTTACCACGGTCTTGCTAAAAAGTATGCTGAAACAGCAGCAGAGATAGAAGCGGTTACCGGTAAAAAATACAGCAAGCTCAACATTGTGGGCGGTGGCAGTAAAGACCCATACCTCAATGAACTGACTGCAAAATATACCGGCAAAGTCGTATATGCCGGACCCACAGAGGCTACTGCAATCGGTAACCTTATGGCACAGATGGTAGCAATGGGTACATTCAGCTCGATTAACCAAGCGAAAAAAGCAGTTCCTAAATCGGAACCTATAAAATAAATCTAAAAGGCGGTGCGAAAGCATCGCCTTAAATATAAATTAAAATATTCGGCGAGGTGTTTTATGAAACTCACAGAATATATAAAAAGTCACCTAGAAGATACAATAAGGTATGAAAAAGAAGATAACGGCAGATTAATGGGTCTGCCATACCCTTATTTTGTTCCCGCTATAAAGGGTGCGTTCCAGACAATGTATTACTGGGATACATACTTTGCTTCAAAGGGGATTTACCTTTCGGGCAAGGCAGAAATGGTAAAAAACAATGTAGATAATATGCTTTACCTGATACAAAAACTTGGATATATGCCAAACGGAAGTCATCAGGGTCTGCTGGGCAGAAGTCAGCCGCCACTTTTATCCGAAATGGTAAAGGATTTGTATGGGATATATAAAGACAGAAAGTGGTTGTCCGGGGCATATTCGGTACTTAAAACAGAATACAGATTCTGGATGGAGAAAAGAATATCTGAAACAGGTCTTAACCGTTACGGCTTTGATGCAACAGAAGAAAATATTCCTACTTATGCCAATATGTTAAAGACAAGGCTTAAGGGACTGGACTTTTCGGGGATGACAGACCGCGAAATAGTTGAAAACGAAATGTGCGATGCCGAAAGCGGATGGGATTTTAACCCACGCTGTGAGCTTTGCCAAAAATACTGCAATTATGTTGACTTAAACGGCATATTATACGGATTCGAAAATAATATGGTATATTTTGCAAATGAGCTTGCAAATGGGGAAGAGGATTTGTGGCATAAAAGAGCCGAAAACAGAAAACAACTTATAAGCGAGTTTTTGTTTGACGGAGAAACCTTCAGGGATTATAATTTTAAAACCAAAAAGCATTCGGATGTTTTTTCTGCTGCAAGCTTTTATATTCTGTGGTCGGGTGCGGCAACCGATGAACAGGCTGCATCAACCGTCAAAAAGCTGCCGCTTATCGAGTGCGAACACGGCGTGGCAGTTTGTGAAAACGGAAAGAGAAATGCCATTTATCAGTGGGACTGGCCAAACGGCTGGGCACCCATGCACTATATTGTGGTATACGGACTTTTAAAGTATGGTTATGAGAAAGAGGCTCGCCGCATTGCCAAAAAATATATATCCTCGATGGAGGATATATTTGAAAAAACAGGCACCCTATGGGAAAAATATAACGTGGTTGACGGCTCAATCAAGGTAAAAGACGAATACAAAATGCCCGAAATGCTTGGGTGGACGGCAGGAGTTTACCTTGATTTTAAGAATCTGCTCGGCGAAGAGTAAAATAAAATGGATGCAAAACCGTGTTTTGCATCCATTTTTTATACTGTTACAACTTCAATTCCCATAGTCCTGAACTTTTCAATTTCATCTGCAGGGGCCTTGGTGTCTGTTATAATCATTGACACCTTGGGCAGACAACCTATGGTTGTAAAATGACTTGCGCCTATCTTGGTGTGGTCAGCTAAAACAATAACCTTTTCAGCGCGCTGAATCATAGCAAGATTTATATCCGTTTCAAAGGGTTGGTCGCTGGTAATACCGTTTTTGGTATCAATTCCGCTGACTGACAAAAACAGTTTATCAATATTGTATTTTTTAAGCTGGTTTATTGCCTCAATTCCGTATGTGGAGCCTGTTTCGGAATTTAAGTTACCGCCTATGAAAACTGTCTTTACATTTGTGTGGTCTTTAAGCTCGTTAGCAATATAAATTGAATTTATAACCGCGCAAATATTAACATTATCGGGGATAAAATGTGCAAGCTGAAGTGTGGTTGTGCCTGCATATATAAGTATGGACTCATCCTTTGCTATAAGCTTTGATGCATAACGTCCAATCTTTTCTTTTTCATAAAGGTTTTTAGTAGAGTTATTTTCAAAACGGTCATTTATATTGCTCTGCTTAAGAACAACCTTACCAAACTGTCTTGTAACCAGAGAATTGCGTTCGAGGTGAATTAGGTCGTTACGTACAGTAACAGCCGATACCTTGAAATGGTCACGGATAAAATTAACATCCAGTTCCTTATTTTCTTTTATAAGCTCGTATAATTCCTTACGTCTTTCCGCTGTGGTCATTTTTTCACCTCCGATTTTAGCGACAGTTTTATTTATAATATCATAAAATTGGCTTTAATGTCAAGTTGATTTTAGTTAATTTTATGTTACGAAATCAAAAAAGCTTAAAATGTTTTGACAAAAGAAATATTTTGTGCTAATATTATAAGATAAATACGACAATAGAAATGAGGAGTTACAATGTCTGAAGAAAATATCCGTAACAATGCAGAGGATATAAGCGAGCTTTTGCAGATAAGAAGAGATAAACTTGCCGAACTTTGCGAGCTTGGAAAAGATCCTTTTAAAATTACAAAATTCGATGTCAGCAACACCGCACAGGAAATAAAGGATAACTATGCCGATTTTGAAGGCAAAAAGGTTTGTGTTGCAGGACGTCTTATGTCTAAAAGAGGTATGGGTAAGGTTGGCTTTTGCCATATGAAGGACCAGACCGGTCAGATTCAGCTGTTTGTTAAAAAGGATATGCTGGGTGATGAAGAATATGCACTTTTCAAAAAGTTTGATATAGGTGATATTGTTGGTGCAGAGGGTGAGGTTTTCACGACACAGACAGGCGAAATTTCTGTTCGTGTTGAAAAGATAACCATGCTTTCAAAATCCCTGCTGCCCCTGCCCGAAAAATTCCACGGTCTTGCAGATAAGGATTTGCGCTACCGCCAGAGATATGTTGACCTTATTATGAATGACGATGTAAGGGATACATTTATAAAGCGCTCTAAAATTATCAGCTCAATCCGCAGCTATCTTGCAGGCGAAGGCTTTTTAGAGGTTGAAACACCCATGCTTGTTTCAAATGCAGGCGGCGCTGCAGCACGCCCCTTTGAAACACACTTTAACGCACTTGACGAAGACTTCAAGCTTCGTATATCCCTCGAGCTTTACTTAAAGCGCCTTATCGTTGGCGGACTTGAAAGAGTTTACGAAATAGGCAGAGTTTACAGAAACGAAGGTCTTGACACACGTCATAACCCCGAATTTACTCTTATGGAGCTCTATCAGGCTTATACAGATTATCACGGTATGATGGACCTTACCGAAAACCTCTACCGTCATGTTGCTATGGAAGTTCTCGGCACAACCAAGATTGTGTACAACGGCATTGAGATGGATTTGGGCAAGCCTTTTGAGAGAATTACTATGGTAGATGCCGTTAAGAAGCACTCCGGCGTTGACTTCTCCAAGGTAGAAACACTGGAGGAGGCACGTGCTCTTGCCAAGGAACACCATGTGGAATATGAAGAACGCCATAAGAGAGGCGATATACTTAACCTCTTCTTTGAGGAATTTGTAGAAGAGCATCTTATTCAGCCTACATTTGTTATGGACCATCCCGTTGAGATTTCTCCTCTTACCAAAAAAAAACCCCAAAACCCCGACTATGTTGAGCGTTTCGAGTTCTTTATGAACGGTTGGGAAATGGCGAATGCGTACTCAGAGCTTAACGATCCTAT
>JAZNUH010000130.1:0-2462 GCA_045592225.1 Clostridia bacterium
CCCGCACCAATGTTGGTGTGACCAACCTCGGAGTTACCCATCTGTCCGTCGGGCAGACCAACGTCAAGTCCGCTTGCCTCGATAAGTGTTGTGGGGCACTCCTTCATATATTTGTCCATATTAGGGGTTTTAGCAGTATAAACAGCATTGTTTTCGTTGCTGTTATTTATGCCGAAACCATCCATAATTATAAGTGTTACAGGTTTTTTCAATTTATTCATCCCTTCTAGCTGTTTGCAATTACTGAGAAATCATCGGGCTTAAGGCTTGCGCCGCCAACCAGACCGCCGTCTATATCGCTGCAAGCGAACAGACCTGCTGCATTTTTAGCAGAAACGCTTCCGCCGTAGAGGATGCGCATTGTCTTAGAGATACCCTTGCTGTAAAGCTCTGCAACAAGCGCACGGATAGCTGCACAAACTTCGTTTGCCTGCTCATCTGTAGCTGTTTTGCCTGTGCCGATTGCCCAGATGGGTTCGTAAGCGATGATAACCTTTTCAGCATCGTCAGCAGAAACGCCCTTAAGAGCTATTTTAATCTGCTTTCTGATATGTTCGATTGTAACACCGTCTTCACGCTGACCCAGTGTTTCACCACAGCAGAGAACGGGGATAAGGTTGTGCTTTAATGCTGTGAGAACCTTCTTGTTAACTGTTTCATCTGTTTCTGCGAAGTATTCACGTCTTTCAGAGTGGCCGATGATTACATATTCAACGCCCAGGTCGGTAAGCATGTTGGGAGCAACCTCACCTGTGTATGCGCCTTTTTCTTCAAAGTACATATTCTGTGCGCCAACCTTAATGTTTGTGCCCTTTGCAGCTTCAATTACTGCGGGGAGGCATACGAAGGGAGGGCAAACCAGAACATCGTTTTTAGCGTCCTTAACCTTTGCAGCAAGCTCAGCGATGCGCGCCTTGCTTTCGGAAGGAGTTTTGTTCATTTTGCAGTTACCTGCTGCCATTGTCTTTTTTTCGTTTCCAGCAAGCAGGCAATCGATACCGGGCAGAATCTTACCTTCGAGGTATTCAAGAGAAGCACCGCCGCCTGTGGAAATGTGTGTCATCTTGTCAGCAAAACCTAACTGTTTTACAGCTGCAGCACTGTCGCCACCGCCGATGATTGTAACAGCATCAGTTTCGGCAAGAGCTTTAGCTACTGCGATTGTACCCTTTGCAAGTGTGGGGTTTTCAAATACGCCCATAGGTCCGTTCCAGATAACTGTCTTAGCATTTTTAACTTCGTCTGCAAACAGCTTCTGTGTAGCTTCGCCAATGTCAAGACCCATCATATCAGCGGGGAAGTTTTCAGCAGTTACGTTTGTAACTTCAACTTCCTTGTCAATGGGATCGGGGAAGGATGCCAGAGCAGCATTGTCAATGGGGAGCAGAATCTTCTTGCCGAGAGCTTCTGCCTTTGCAAGCATTTCTCTGCAGTAGTCAACCTTTTCGTCATCAACTAAGGATTTACCAACTTCAAGACCCTTAGCCTTTGCGAATGTATAAGCCATACCGCCACCGATGATAAGTGTATCACACTTGTCGAGGAGGTTGGAGATAACTGCAAGCTTGTCTGCAACCTTTGCGCCGCCGAGGATAGCAACAAAGGGATGCTCGGGCGCGGACAGAGCCGTACCCATAATATCAATTTCCTTCTGAATAAGGTAACCGCAAACTGCAGGAATGTAATCAGCAACACCTGCTGTTGAAGCGTGTGCACGGTGTGCTGTACCAAATGCATCGTTTACAAACAGATCAGCCAGAGAAGCAAGTTCCTTTGCAAAATCTGCCTTGTTCTTTGTTTCTTCTGCGTGGAATCTAACGTTTTCAAGAAGAACCACTTCGCCTTCCTTCATATCAGCTGTGAGTGCCTTTGCACTTTCGCCGATAACGTCAGCCGCCATTTTAACTTCCTGTCCCAGGTGACCGGAAAGGCTCTTTGCAACGGGTGCAAGGCTGTACTTCATGTTAAATTCACCCTTGGGTCTTCCCATATGTGAGCACAGGATAACCTTTGCGCCGTTTTCTATAAGATATTTGATTGTGGGCAGAGCACCGAGAATTCTGTTTTCGTCGGTAATGTTTTTGTTATCATCAAGGGGTACGTTAAAATCGCAACGTACTAACACCTTTTTGCCCTTTACATCAATGGATTCAATACTTTTTTTGTTCATATGACATCATCCTTTCAATATTATCCATTATATTCTATACTAAAACGGAAAAATTATCAAGTGTTATCTGTTAAAAAATTGCCAAGAATTAATTTTTACGCATAATGTATAGACTTTTTTAATTTTGTGTAGTATAATAGTATAGCCTTACGGGGGTGTAAGGGTTTCGACGGGGATACTGAACCTGTGGAAGCGGGCGGCGGTGAGCACCGCCTTACAAAGCTCAATTTTTAAAATTAAACGCTAACGATAATTTAGCTTACGCTGCCTAATTAAGGTAGCCGTCTACAGC
>JAZNUH010000131.1:0-6637 GCA_045592225.1 Clostridia bacterium
TTTTTCTGGAGGCACCACCCGGATTTGAACCGGGGGATAAGGGTGTTGCAGACCCGTGCCTTACCACTTGGCTATGGTGCCATGTACTAAAAAAACGTCAGAGACGTTTCTTTAGTAAATTATTAAATTTTGGAGCGGAAGACGAGATTCGAACTCGCGACGTTCACCTTGGCAAGGTGACGCTCTACCACTGAGCCACTCCCGCAAATATTTGGTGCCTCCGGACGGAATCGAACCATCGACACGAGGATTTTCAGTCCTCTGCTCTACCGACTGAGCTACAGAGGCATGCTGGCGACCCGGATGGGGCTCGAACCCACGACCTCCAGCGTGACAGGCTGGCGTTCTAAACCGACTGAACTACCGGGCCAGGTGTGGTGGGCACAATAGGGCTCGAACCTATGACCCTCTGCTTGTAAGGCAGATGCTCTCCCAGCTGAGCTATGCGCCCACACCGTTTGCCGTCTCTCTTGACGACTTGTTTAGTATAGCAGAAAACTTTCCGGTTGTCAACAACTTTTTTTAAATTTTTTGAATTTTTTTTATTTTTTTATTTTCCATCCCTAAAATCCTGAAACCCTACCTTATTATTATATAAATTCCTCTTTATTCAAAAAAGGGTTGATTTTTTTTCAAAATATGATATACTCATAGCAAAAGAAATTATTGGAGGTAACAGCAAATGAAAGCATTAAAAGAAAATTGCAAATATTCTCTGGTAGTTGCTACCAGCATGGGCGTTCGTATTACTCCCGAAAATGGTCAGCCCACATACGCAAGTGACCGTTTTATTATGCAGGCAACAAGTGCTGAAACTAACGTTGCAAGCATTTCTTCTTATCTCGGTCTGCCTGTAAAGGTTTTAACTACTTTTGTAAAGGGTAGCCCTATTGCTCATTTTATTAAGAGCAACCTCAAAGCTCGTCACATGGACTATGAAGGTCCCGAAGTAGAACAGGGCGGCCCCTGGGGTTACCGTCATCAGTTCAATATTGCTGACAGCGGTTACGGTTCACGCGGACCCCGTGTTCAGAATGACCGTGCAGGCGAAGTTGGCAGAACTCTCAGCATAAAGGACTTTGATTTAGAGCGTATCTTTGGTGAAGAAGGCGTTCAGGTACTGCATCTTTCGGGTCTTATCGCAGCACTTTCTCCCGAAACAACACAGTTCTGTCTGGAACTTGCCCGTGCAGCTAAAAAGTACGGCACACTCATTTCCTTTGACTTAAACCACCGTGCAAGTTTCTGGATTGGCCGTGAAGAAGAGCTTTCAAGAAGCTTTAAGGAAATTGCAAGCATCTCCGATATTCTCATTGGTAACGAAGAAGACTTCCAGCTTTGTCTCGGCGTTAAAGGCCCCGAAGCAGGCGGTAAGGATATTGCTGCTAAGATTGACAGCTTCAAGGGTATGATTGAAGAAGTTAAAAAGGCTTATCCCAACACTTCTGTATATGCTACAACACTCCGTCAGGTTGTTAACACAAACTGCCATCTGTGGGGTGCAATCATGCACGAAAACAACAACTGGCACGTTATTGAACCCCGTGAAATCCACGTTCTTGACCGTATCGGCGGCGGCGACGGCTTTGTAGGCGGTCTGCTTTATGCAATACTCAAGGGCTGGGAACCTGAAAAATGGCCTCAGTTTGCATGGGCAAGCGGTGCTATGGCTACAACATTCCTCACAGACTATGCACAGCCTGCTGATGAGGATCAGGTTTGGAGTATATGGGAAGGTAATGCCCGCGTAAAGAGATAAATAAGTCGGAGATGCTAAAATACTCCGGAACGCAAAAAGGAATATAATATTTATATTCTGTTGTGCATAAAATTTTATACAATATTTTTATAAGAAAAGTCTCAAAAATGAGACTTTTCTTTTTTCCTTTTTTGCTAACAACAATCTTCACCGCCGATATACTTTTGTATAATCGGCGGCTCCGCCCACGGGTGAAGTTTGTTGTTTCCTGAGCATTTTCCCTATCTCCTTTGTCTACAGGTTCAGTTGGTTCATTCTGCACAATTTTTTCCTATTCCTTGGCACAAAAAAGGAGTACGACGTCGTACTCCTTTATGCTTTATTTTGCATTAAGATATTCTGTTCTGAGTGTTTTGCCTTCTATAATCTGATACTCAGCTGCGTTTGCGCTAAAGCCTGTCTGCACCATCATATCAATATCAAGGGCATTTGCAACAAGCTGTGCAACATCTTTTCTTTTAATAGCTTCACTTGCTATTCCTTTTACATCCTTTGTAACACCAATTTGTGATGCTGTCATAAGATAACCCACAGGGTATCCTCCCCTGTTTTCTGCCATGGGTGTGTATCCCAAAACAGCAACAAGCATTTTAACCATCTGTTCAAAGGTAACAAGTTCTTCGGGTTTGCATGTGCCGTCACCAAAGCCTGATATAAAACCGTATTTATATGCAAGATTAATATATCCTGCTGCCCAGTGTTCTTCCGTCACATCGGTAAACACTCCACCGTGTTTTTCATCCTCTGCCGCTTTGCTAAGACCTAAAACACGCACTACAATTGCAGTTGCTTCTGCTCTTGTAAGCACATCCTCCGGACGAAAGTTTCGGTCAGCATCCCCATACATTATGCCCAGTTCCGAAAGCTCTTCCACCGCCTGTCCATACGGCTCGGTGTAATTTACATCGGGAAAAACATCTGCCGAAGCTGTCATCCCCAGAATAATTACCAGTGTAATTACCATTGCCGTAATTCTTTTAATTTTTTCTTTTGCCTTTTGCATAAAAGCACCTCCATATTGTAATTTTATCTATATTATAAACCATTTTGGTTTATTTGTCAATATACCATTTTGGTTTATTATATACTTTTTATGAGGTGAAACTATGTATAAAAGAATAAGAGATTTACGTGAAGATAATGATTTATTGCAAAAGCATTTAGCTGAATATCTTCATTGTTCACAGGTGGCATACTCCCGTTATGAGCTCGGCTTGCGCGATATACCCACACAAGTTCTTATTGATTTGGCTAAATTTTATAAAACCAGCACCGACTATCTGCTAGGTCTTACAGACGAGAGAAAACCTTATAAGTAAAACAGGCTGACTTACAGCCTGTTTTTTATTCAGCAAATTTGCCTGTTCCCTGTAGATTTAAAAAATCTGTCTGCCGAAGTGCCTCATAAAGCACTATTGCCACCGAGTTTGAAAGGTTTAAAGAGCGTGCCTCGGAAATCATGGGGATTCTTACCGCCCTGTCTAAATTTTCCTGTATAAAATCCTCGGGCAGTCCCTTTGTTTCCTTGCCGAAAAACAGCCAGTCACCATCCTTGTATGTAACATCGCAGTAGGTTTTTGCCGCCTTTGTGCTTGCAAGATACATTGAAACCTTGCCGTTCTTTTCAAAAAAATCGTCAAGCCCCTCGTAGTATTGCACACCTAAAAGGTGCCAGTAGTCAAGACCTGCTCTTTTAAGCTTTTTATCGTCAATTTCAAAGCCCATTGGCTTAATTATATGTAATTTACTGCCTGTTGCCGCACAGCTTCTTGCAATGTTGCCCGTGTTCTGCGGTATTTCAGGCTCTACCAGAACTATGTTGAAACTCATTTACACCCTTCTCTCAATATTCCGTCTCTTATTCCGCTTTTGCACATACGAAGTGTCGGTGCACATATTTTGTCGGCAAACGCCTTGATAATTGTGGCGCCGCCCAGGATAATATCTCCCCTGTCATTCGGCACTCCCTCTATCTCGCCGCGTTTTTCCACAGGCGTGCTCTTTATTTTTTCATATCCGGCTGCAAGCTCCTCTGCGCTTATCTCTTCCTTATCAAACATTTTGCACACTGCATCCGCCGTACCTCCGAGACCTATTATGCCAAGTCCTGTACAATCGTTAATAAATTCGGTTTCTTCTATGTGCTTTGCCGCAAAGTCATACATATCCGCTTCGCTTGCAATTTCAGTAAGAATAACTGCACCAAAGGGCATGCTGCGGCTTTTTAAAAGCTCTCCGCCGCGCACAAGTGAAATTTCACTGCTGCCGCCGCCCACATCTATAATCACAAAATCCTCAATATCTATTGCCGCTTTAATTCCCTTAAAGCCATAGTATGCCTCGTCCCATTCAGACAGAATACGAAAATCCAGTCCGATTTGGTTTATCATTTCTACAAACTCTGCCTTGTTTTTCGCTCTCCTTACAGCCGCAGTTGCAATGGCTAAAACCGTGTCACAGCCTGTCTGCAGCGCTTTGTCCTTGAGTGAAAGTAACGAAGCGCGCGCCTTGTCAATGGCATCGGCGTTTATTTTACCGTCAATGCTCATCCCCTGACCAAGCCGCACAGTTTCGCGGAATTTGTCTACCGTGGTTATTTTGTCACCGTCTTTTTGGCTGATTGTCATCTTAATTGAATTTGAACCTATGTCTATAATTGCTATTCTTTGCGACAAAAACAACACCTCACTTTATTTAATTATAGTGTCCCGTGGCAAAAAAGTCAAACTTTTTTACTTTTGCCATTGATTAAATTTACATTTTATATTAAAATATTCTTATCAGGTTGAAGGGAGCACAATTTTGGTTTCAAAAAACGAGGTTTATACACTTGACATACAAAATATGACAACAGACGGCAACGGTATTGCAAAGGTGGATGGTTACACCCTTTTTGTGCCCTCTGCCGTAACAGGTGACAGGGTAACGCTTAAGGTTGTCAAAGCAGGTAAAAGCTACGGCTTTGCAAAGATTTTGAATATTGAAACCGCTTCACCCTTACGAACCGCACCCGAGTGCAATGTTTTTTCCACCTGCGGCGGTTGTTCCCTTATGCATATGAATTACGAAAGTCAACTCTCGCTAAAGCATGCATCTGTGCTTGACTCTATGCAACGCATAGGCGGTTTTAAAGATATTGAAGTTAAACCCATTATGCCTGCACCCTCCCCCCTTGGTTACCGCAACAAAATACAGGTACCGGTAACAGAGATAAACGGTAAACCCTCTGCCGGCTTTTTTGCGCCCAGAAGTCACCGTGTATCCCCTGCCGAAAACTGTCTTTTGCAGTCCCCCTCCTGCAAAAAGGTTATCAAATGCGTGCTTGAATGGATGGAGGAATATTCTGTTTCTGCATATGATGAGATAAGCGGCACCGGCACCATACGCCATATATATGTGCGTGAAGGCTTTACAAGCGGCGAGATTATGGTGTCCATTGTAACCAACACAAAAAAACTTAACCATTCCGCAGCCCTTGCAGAAAGACTTTGTAAAATACGCGGTGTTGTTTCGGTAATACAAAATATAAACACCAGGAAAACAAATGTTATTTTGGGCGATAAAAATGTTTGCCTTTACGGGCGCGATTATATTTATGATACTTTAGACGGTATTAAATTTAAAATTTCTCACAATTCCTTTTTCCAGGTAAACCCGGTAATGACCGTTCCTCTTTACCAAAAGGCAATTGAGCTGCTTGGTGATGTGTCAGGCAAAACGGTTTACGACCTTTATTGCGGCATTGGCACAATTTCTCTGTTTGCCGCAAGAAATGCAAAAAAAGTAATTGGTATAGAATATGTTCCCGATGCAGTTTATGATGCCGCTGAAAATGCCGGGATAAATAAGCTTACAAACACCGAGTTTTATGCAGGCGATGCATCCGAGGTTTTTGCAAAGCTTTTCTCAGAAGGCGTTACCGCCCACGCGGCAATTGTTGACCCGCCCAGAAAAGGACTTGATGCCAAGCTTATAGATACACTTCTTAAAATGAATCCCGAAAAAATTGTTTACGTTTCCTGCAACCCTGCAACTCTCGCGCGGGACGCAAAAATACTGTGCGAAAACGGATATACACCGTCAGCGGTTTATCCATTTGATTGTTTTCCAAACACTTCGCACGTTGAAAGCGTTGTTTGTTTGAGTAGGTAAAAGACCGACGATTATATCCGCATTTCTGTTCATATCAAGGATTTGAAAGTTACAAAAGAGAGTTAAGGAGGTTTCCTATGTCTGATTGGCGCTTGAATGGACAGGAAGAATATTTGTCCAACATAACACTTTATAAAGTCACCTTCCCGGAATTTTGGGAGACCGCATACAGAAATAAAAATGCCTTCTATCAAATGATAGCCCGTTACGCAGAACGATTTGTTGCAGAAACCAATCGCGGAGCGGAGAGTCTTGAAGGTGATAAGATACAACACTTTTGGCACGAACACTGTGAATTCTGTTGGGAGAAAGCTTTGACAGACAAAAGCTGTGAGTTCTATTGTACCGAAAATATGCATTATTGGATATGTGCGGAGTGTTTCCACGACTTTAGAGAAAAGTTCAACTGGCAGGTAAAATCTGCAGAAGAATTGTTTCGCTAAGTTAGCTTGCATTGTGGCAAAAGTAATACTGGCAGACTCCCTACCTAAAGGGACAACATTTGAAAATGTTATATCATTTAATAAAATAAAATAAATTTACGGAGGTTATTTTATGTTTTTAAGAGCACTGAAAGATGAACAAAAGGGTTTATTTCTTGTACTTGCCGACAAGGCTGCAAAAATAAACGATATCGTTGCAGAGGTAGAAGAAGAAATGCTTATTGCCTATGCTGACGAAATGGCAATTCCCGTTGTTGTTGCCGACGAAATGTCACTTGACGAT
>JAZNUH010000132.1:0-3177 GCA_045592225.1 Clostridia bacterium
CGCCGGAGCAATTCAGCATCACTACGCAAGCTGGTTTAATAATGGCTCAGCAAGAATTGTAAGCGGCGGACATACAGGTAACACTGCTATGCGTGTTGATGGTGGCAATATGTACACTTGGGCATCAACTGACGGTACAAACACGCAAAGCAAAAAATATGAATTTTCTGCCTGGGTGAAGTGGTCAAATGGTGCGGCGTTGGCAGCAGGACAGGCTGTAACAGCACCTGTAATTGGTGTTGAAAGCTATGCGGGTAATGCAAGAATTTACGCAAAGGACTATTCGCTGACAGCGGCAACCGGTATAACAAGCAATGACTGGTGCCATGTAAAGCTGATGCTTGATGAGGAAGCTACACCTGCAAGCCTTACTTCCTTCCGTCTGTTTTTAAAGCCGGCAGCAGGTGAGCTCTTATGGGATGATATATGCTTAAAGCCTGTTGAAACAGCGCTGGATATTATGGACTCTACCTCTACAAAGATTAAAAAGAGTGTTGCTCGTGAAAACAGTGCTGTATATACTGCACGTGCACAGTATGTAGGTGCAGCTGACGGAACACTCAGCATAACTGCATACAGCATAAATGCAGCAGGCTCTGTTACAGTGCTCAGTGAAAAATCGGTAGCAGTTACAGCAGACGGCAGAACAACAATTTGCAGCTTGGATGCTATAAACACAAACATCAGTAATGTAACTGCCATAAAAGCACAGCTTAAGGATGCAAACGGCAATGTTATTGAAACCAAAGAAATTAATAGCAACGTTGAAACGGGCGCTGTTATAGCAAACGGATTTGAAAACTTAACCGCAAGTGCTCCTGCCAATGCTACAGAATGGGTGGGTGCAGGCGTTGATACAAACAATGTACACAGTGGAAGTCAGGCACTTGTGCTCAGCGGCAGCAACAGCCGGGCATATTTTGAATATGACGGACTTTTGCCCGGAAACGAGTATAAGGCTACAATCAAATACAAAGGCAGCATCACATCGGGCGAGGGTCTTGTTATCAAAAGATTTGACTGGGCAGATACAGGCGAAGCACCTGTATATATAAAGTCCTACGAATCGGATACAAAGGTGCCCACATCCGAATGGCAGACACTGGAGTACACATTTACTCATTATGAGGGTACAAAAATCCGCCTGGGCCCCTGGCTTAAGAGCAGTACAGGTACTGTTTACATAGATGATTTAACAGTAACTGCGACGAGTAAAGCGAAAGCAGCACGAGTTGTAACAGACCAGGTATTCTATTATTCCGACCTTACAGGTAACGGCAAAGCAACAGTACACCTTGACCCCCGATACACATCAATGGGCTGCTCTGCTGACATAAAGCTTATGGACGGCAGTACTGTTTTAAAGGAAGCCAAGAATGTAGCTTTTTCAAATGGTAAGGCGGAATTTGAATACGATTTAGCACTTCTTTCTGAACTTAAAAAAGAATATACTGTTGCGGCTACTGTGAAAGCAGTAGGCGGACATATAACTCTTGGCACATACACACAGAAAATTTATAAATATGACCGTCCCACAACCATTTCCAAGGACGGAACATTTACCGACATAAACGGCAAGAGAATCAATCCCACATTTATGTATCACATTCCTTATGAGGATTTTGCGTCCGCAGCATCCGCAGGCATTAATGTAGTGCAGTATGTTGCACCCAGCGATGTAAACGAATGTCTTGCACAGCTGGACGAAATGTACAAAATGGGCGTTTACGCAGGCGTAGTATGCTACTGGGGAATGTACCCGGCAGGTAGCTCGGTAAACCACGACAAGGTAAAGGCATTTGTTGAAAAAATCAAACACCATCCCGCAATATTCTGCTATATGGTAATGGATGAGCCTTTCCTTAACAATTCAAATGCTTATGATGATTTGAGAAAGTCATACATAATGCTGAGAAACGCTGATCCCGCACGTCCCACATACATTTGTGAGGGCTTCCCGGCATATATGGCTGAAGTGGCAAAATACTGTGACATTATGGCACCTGACCCCTACCCCGGATATGCAAGGGGCGATATGGCAACATTTGTATCCGATATGGTTGGACATGCACACAAGTATGTAAATTATCAAAAACCGATTATAACTATTTTACAGGCATTTACACAAAACGGAATTAAGCCCACAGCACTCCAACTTCATTCTATGATGTACCAGTCGCTTATGGCAGGCGGTAATGCTGTTGGATATTATACATGGGCACCTGACAATGCAGACCTTGACCAGAATATTGACGAAGGTATTTACTGGCCAATGCTCCAGACATTTTATGCAAAAGAGAAGGATATAGTTTACAATTATTATGCATACGGCATGGGTAATGCATTTAATCAGGAAAAGGGTACAGGCAGTGTATGGTACGAAGGCTTTACCGATGCGGGTAATGAAAACCTGTATATGATTATCCAGAACAGAAGCTCGTCTGCATCCACTACAGCAACCATACCCCTTGTAAGTGAGGACGGCAAGGTAAAGGTTTCAAATTACACAGCAGAGATTGTAGGCTACGGCGCAGACACTACAACCATAACAAACAAGGTGGCGGGCTCGTTTAATATAACACTCGCACCCTGTCAGGCAGTGCTTTGCAAGATTGTAACCGAAGATATAGTTAATTCAGTAGACGGTCAGAATCTTATTGTAAACGGTGGATTTGAAACTGTAAGCAACGGCACACCCACAAGCTGGAATGGCTTTAGAACCTGGACAAACGGAAGTACAATAAGCCTTGTAAATGCCGCAGATAACCCCGAAAATGTTCACAGCGGCAACTATGCTGTTAAATACACAACAAAGAGCGGTGATAATCCATTTATATCCCAGACCGTGAACGGAATTTTAGCAAGAGGAAAATACAAGTTTTCCTTCTGGTACAAGGGAACAACAACAGGAAGCGGTTTTTCTATAAAATTTGAACAGTACGGACCGAGTGTTGCAACCCAGCAGTACAGCGGAAACTTTACAACCTCGGCAGACTGGAAGTATGCAGAATATGAGTTTTATGCAAAAGATGGTGTTAACATATTTTCTGTTATGCCACGTACTTATACAGAGGGTACAGAAATTTACATTGACAATGTAAGACTTATGCTGGTTGGCGGACCTGTACAGTTTAAAATGGAAACCGACTGGGTGTTCTATTATGAAAACTATGATGC